>CALXDC010000001.1 GCA_944386975.1 uncultured Oscillospiraceae bacterium
TTGATGCCGTTGTGCTCAAAGGGGTTGTGGCTGGCGGAGATCACCACGCCGGCGTCCGCCTCCACCTTCACGGTGAGGTAGGCCACGGCGGGGGTGGGGATGGTGCCCAGGGGCATCACGTCGCCGCCGGCGGAGGTGATGCCGGCAATGAGGGCGCTTTCCAGCATGTCCGAGGAGATGCGGGTGTCCATGCCGATGGTGATGAGGGGCGCTCTGCCCTTCTCCTCCTTCAGCACCTGTGTTACCGCCTGTCCCACCCGGAAGGCCAGCTCTGCCGTCAGATTCTCGCCTACAATACCGCGAATTCCGTCTGTTCCAAATAACTTACCCATTTGCTTTACTCCTCGTTCCCATTGGTAGTTTTCTCTATTCTATGGCCATATTGGTCAAAATTTTCCTTCAAAGCCCGTTCCACGGGGAAAATGGTGGCAAACAGTACGACACACTGCACCGTCACCAGTACACAGGCCCAGATGCCCACAACGGCCACATCCCGGCCAAAAACCGGCAGCAGCAGGAGGACGCTGACCGGCAGCATGACGATCCCACACCGCCGCCAGATCCGGCCGCAGACCTGGTGGGCAAAGTCCCAGGCCTCCTGACTGGCCATGGACCGGCTGGTGCGATAGCCATACCAGCTGTTGATCTTTTGGGGAGGATTCTTTTTGCATACTGCGCCAAAAGCGATCATGATAGCGGGGATCAGCAGCGCCATCACCAGCATAAAAAGCCAGAAACCGATCTTCATGTCACTCCTCCTCCCCGAAGAGGTAGCGGAGCATCCGCTCCGGGTCCTCCAAAAACCGCCGGGTCAGCTGGTAGTGCTCCGTCTCCCGGTAGGCCGTCCGACAGATCCCATCCTCACTGAGAAGATAGATCCGGGCGCCGGGATAGGCCATCAGGATGGGGGAGTGGGTGGCGATGATAAACTGGGAGTCCCGGTCCACCAGCCGGTGCATCTCCCCTAAAAGGGTCAGCTGCCGGGAGGGCGACAGCGCCGCCTCCGGCTCGTCCAGAAGGTAGAGCCCCTGCCCGCCAAAGCGGTTTTGCACCAGGGCGAGAAAGCTCTCCCCGTGGGACTGGGCGTGGAGGGATACGCCGCCGTAGCTGTCGATGAGGCGGGGACTGAAGGAGGGCTCCTCGTCCATCTCGTCGATGTTGGTGGCCACGTTGTAGAAGCTCTCCGCCCGGAGGAAAAATCCGTCCCGGGGATAGCGCCGCTTGGCCACGGTGAGATACTCCCCCAGATGGGAGTGGGTGGCCCGGGTGGAGAAGGTGAAGTTCCTCGTACCGCCCTCGGCATTGAAGCCGCTGGCCACCGCCATGGCCTCTAAAAGCGTGGACTTGCCGCTGCCGTTTTCCCCCACCAGGAAGGTCACCGGGGCGTCCAGCTCCAACCGGTGGGTCCGGAGCCACCGCACCGCCGGGATGGCGGTGAGATAGCTGCCCTCCGGCAGATCCCGGCGGAGGAACACGCTGTCGGCGTACCGCCCTGCCATGTTACAAACTCAGCTGGTCCAGCGCCCCGCCGGGGACGCTCAGGCCCAGGTGCTCGTAGGCTTTGTGGGTGACGCACCGGCCCCGGGGGGTCCGGGTCAGGAATCCGATCTGCATGAGATAGGGCTCATACACATCCTCCAGGGTCACCGACTCCTCGTTGATGGTGGCCGCCAGGGTCTCCAGGCCCACAGGGCCGCCGCCGTAATATTGGATGATGGCGGAGAGCATCCGCCGGTCGATGTTGTCGAGACCCAGGTAGTCCACCTCTAAGGCGGTAAGGGCCGCGTCGGCCACCTCCTTGGTGATGACGCCGTCGGCCTTCACCTGGGCGAAGTCCCGGACCCGCCGGAGCATCCGGTTGGCGATGCGGGGGGTTCCCCGGCTGCGCTTGGCGATCTCCATGGCCCCATCGGGCTCAATGGGGGCGTTCAGAATCCCGGCGGACCGGGTGACGATGAGGGCCAGCTCTTCCGCGGTGTAGAGCTCCAGCCGCAGCGTCACGCCAAAACGGTCACGGAGGGGGGCGGAGAGCTGTCCCGCCCGGGTGGTGGCCCCGATGAGGGTGAATTTCGGCAGGTCCAGCCGGATGGAGTTGGCGGAGGGACCCTTGCCGATGATGATATCGATGGCAAAATCCTCCATGGCGGGGTAGAGCACCTCCTCCACCTGGCGGTTGAGGCGGTGGATCTCATCCACGAAGAGAATGTCGTTTTCGTTCAAGTTGGTCAGCAGCGCCGCCAGATCCCCTGCCTTCTCAATGGCGGGGCCGGAGGTGATGCGGATGTTGACCCCCATCTCATTGGCGATGATACCGGAGAGGGTGGTCTTGCCGAGGCCCGGAGGACCGTGGAGCAGCACATGGTCCAGGGGCTCGCCCCGCATCTTGGCCGCCTGGATGAATACCTCCAAATTGCCCTTGGCCTTCTCCTGGCCGATGTACTCCCGGAGGGTCTTGGGCCGCAGGGAGTACTCCCCCTCGTCCTCCCGGGTGAGGGAGGTGGTGACCAGGGGCTCGTAGGGCTCGTTTTCAAATTCCGTGTTGGAAAAATCAATTGCCATAGGTTCACTTCCTGTTTTCCGTTGGATTACGAATCCCGCTTAGAATCGCTTAAAATCAATATATTCCCCGCATTTGTGGCAGTAGCCGCTCCAGAACTCCCAGAGAAAACCATCGCATACAGGGCAGCGAAAGAAGAGGACATCTCCAATGATGTCCAATACAGTCAGCGCCATGGCGGCAAAGACGGGAATACCGTCCAGCGGCGAGCCTTTCAGGCCAAGGGACAGCAGAAGCAGGAAGGCCCCTGTTCCCAGAAGGCGGAAATGGATCCTGCGCCAGCGGGCGGGCGTGATATGGCGTCTCAATTTCTTCATCATACGCACCTCACAGACGGACATTCTCTCTTATTTTTTCCGAAAGCGGTTGCCGGTGTTCATGTAGACCACGCCGCCGAAACACACCGCCAGAAACAGTCCCAGGCCCACATAGTAAAGCCACATCCGGTCCAGCAGGGCGCTCAAAGCGATGGGTGCCCAGGTCCCCGCCAGGGCGAACATCAGCTTGCCCATGCAGCGGCACAGGGCCTTCTCGTCGTATTTCGCCTTCTCCGCCTGAGAGGCGGTGTTGTACCCGGCGATGAGGAAGGCCCCCTTCCCCCGGGAAAACACCAGCCCCAGGAGCAAAAACAGCAAAATCATCCCGCAGTGGATGGCCAGCAGCATCAAACAGCACCTCCCGGTCTTTTTCAGGCGGTAATCTGGACGCAGAAGGAGAGCAGGATCTCCAGCACCGCCACGACCCGGAGAACGAGACGGCACTTGGCAGGGCTCCACGCCTTTTTCCGCTTCGCCGGCCACTCCCAGTTGGCGGGGTAGGCCGGATACAGCAGGTAGGTGATGCCCATTCCGGCCCGAAGGAGACTATCCACATACCAGGGGGCGTGGAACAAGAGGACGTCCAGCAGCGATCCCGCACATACCACCGCGATCCACCACCAGAAGATCCGCCAAAAGGTCCAGTATTCCTTGGTAAGGAATTTTTTCATCTGATTTTCCTCTTATCCGTAGACCACAAGAAAGTAAAGGATATACACCCAGCCGAGCAGGCCATGAATGATGGCCCAGCCGATGGAGTACCAGTTCGCATAGGAGACCACCATGGCGAGACAGTTGCCAAAGGCGATGAATTTCTTGATCATATCCTTGTTTACGATTCCCTGATCCATAGGTCCTCCCGCCTTTCATTCCGCTCCGCTTCGCACTTGAGCGGCGATCCAATCCGCCGCCTCACAGGGAGTAAAGTTGTCGGTACAGAGTTTTCGGGCCTTCACCTGCCCATAGAGAGGCAGATAGGCGAGACTCCGCTCCACGGCCCCCGCCTCCCGCCGTCCGGCGGCGATATCCTGCGCCACCCGCTGCCGCAGCGTCTCCGTGGAAGCAAGCAGCACAAAGCGGTATACTTCCACATCGCAGAGGGGCAGGCGGCGGCAGATCTCGTCCCAAATCTCCTGCTGGTGGAGGACCCATCCAAATATCACGTAGTCCAGAGCCTCGCAAGCGAGAAAACGGGTAAGCATGGCGCAGATGTTGTCCAGCACCATGGCCTTTGTCTCCGCATTGACGGTGAAAGGGCGCATATTCCAGCACCAGTCCCCATCCAGGTAGACCCCGGGCTGCAGCTGCTCCAAAAGTGCGCTGCAGACGGCGCTTTTTCCCACGCCCATGGGACCGCCTACCAAAATCAGCCGTTTCACGGCTTCATCATCTTCTTCAGGGCCTGACGGATGATCTGCTCCAGGCTCTGCTCCATGTCCACATCCTTGAGGGCGATGTTGATCTCGCTCTGGGAGTAGCCCAGCACGGCAAGAGCGGCGCTGGCCTCGGAGAGCTTATTCTGGGGAATCACGGTGAGGCCGGGCCCGGCGGACACCGTACCGCTGCCGGAGACCACCGTCTGGCCCTTGGCCAGCTTGTCCTTCAGCTCCAGAATCACCCGCTGGGCGATCTTCTTGCCGATGCCCTGGGCGCAGGTGAGGGCCTTCTCGTCCCCGGTGATGATGCTGAGGGCCAGATTGGCGGGAGTGGAGGCGGAGAGGATGCTGAGGGCCGCCTTGGGTCCCACGCCGCTGACGGAGATCAGCTGCTGGAAGAGGTTCAGCTCCTCCTGGGTGGCGAAGCCGTACAGCTCCATGGCGTCCTCCCGGACATTGAGATAGGTGTAGAGCTTGCCCTTGTCCCCCTTTTTCAGGCCGGACAGGGTATAAGTAGTGGTGCGGCAGGCGTAGCCCACGCCGCCGCAGTCAATGACGGCCAGGTAGGGCTCCACATGGGCCACCGTGCCGCTGAGATAATAAAACATAGGGGTTCCTCCGTCCGCCGCCGGAAAAGGCGGCAGTTATTCCTTCAAAAGATACCGGAATTCCCCGGTATACCAGAGATCCAGGACACACTCCATCAGCCGCTCTCCCACGTCCAGAAAGCCGCTCAGCTTGGCCGCCTGATATCCGTAAGTCTCGTCCATGATCTCCAGGGTGCTTCCGGCGTACTCCATCAAAAAGGTTTTCAGGGTCATCTTCCGGCCGGTAAACTCGCCGCAGTTGCCGCAGAGAACATGGGGATAGTCCATCACATAGACATAGGAGGACTCCATGTCCACACCGGTGATCTCCACATCCCCCTCCACCTGACCAAAGGGCTCTGTGGTGCGCACATAGCCGTAGGAGGTGACCAGACGCAGCACGTCCCCTTCCGCCTGGATGTTCCGAATATGGGCGTCATGGAGACTGTAGGGCGGATCGGGAATGGGACTTTTCACAATGCTCGGCATAGGGCTCACCTGGTGTCGTATTTCTTCGGGTCGAAGACCCGGTCTGTGTTGAGAAGACTGGTGGCGCTGCGGGCGTGGCAGAGGGCCAGGGCCAGGGCGTCGGCGGCGTCGTCGGGCCGGGGGATCTCCTTCATCTTCAAAAGGCGCTGGGTCATCAGCATCACCTGGCGCTTTTCCGCCTTGCCGTAGCCCGCCACCGCCTGTTTGACCTGCATGGGGGTATACTCGTATACCGGGATCCCGGCTTTTTCCAGCTCCAGGAGGAGCACGCCCCGGCCATGGGCCACAGCGATGCCGGTGGTGATGTTCTTAGAGAAGAACAGTTCCTCCACCGCGGCCTCGTCGGGCTTCAGCTGGGTGAGGAGACTGGACATATCCTCGCTGATCTGCCACAGGCGGCTGGAGAGGGGGATGCCCGGCGGCGTGGTGATGACCCCGAACTGCAGCAGCTGCTGCCGTCCCCGGTCCGCCTCCACCAACCCGAAGCCGATGGTGGCCACGCCGGGATCAATGCCTAAAATGCGCATAGGGGCCTCCTCCACCAAATAGTGTTACCATTCTAACAGATGTTCGGCCAAAAGGCAATAATCCATTGGGCCGGACGCAGAAACCGGCTTTCGGGGAGGGCTGCCCCCGCAGGAAAAAGAAATCCGCCCAAAGCGCGGCCTTGGGCGGGTGGATTTCTGGTGTGAAGGCTCAGGAGAGCAGCGCTGCCCACAGGGGGATAGTGGCAATGGACAGCAGGTGGGAGATCAGCACGCTGCCCGCTGCATCGAACTGGGCGTCTAAGCTGGGGTTGTAGCGCAGGGTGAAGGACGCGGTGAGGGAGGCCACCGGAAGCGCCGCGCAGGTGACCACCACCTGCCGGATCTCCTGGCTCACCGGCAGGGGCAGTAGCAGGACGTAGAACAGGGCCGGCATAGCCAGCAGGCGCAGCAGGCTCACCAGCAGGTACTTTCCCCGCAGCAGCCGCCGGAAGGGACGCTTGCCCAGCACCAGCCCGCAGGTCAGCATTCCCACCGGGGTGGCGGCGGCGTGAAACCCCGCCGCCACGTCCGCCAGGGCCTGGGGCAGCCGCCACTGGCAGAGGTAGAAGAGAAGCCCCACGAATACCGCTACCATAGGCGGGGTGAGGAAGGCCCGCAGCTTCTGGGTCAGAGAGAGGTGGGTCCCCTCGGTGAGCATGGTTTTGGGGGCGGTGTAGAACACAAGACGCAGGGGAATGAGAAACACCACAAAGTAGAAGAGGGCGTGGGAGCCGAAGAGGGCCTCCACAATGGGAAAGCCCATGAGGGTGAAGTTGGTGAAGATGAGGCCGAAGCGGACAATACGGCCGAAATCCCCCTTCAAAAGCCGGAAGGCCAGCTGGCCCGCCAGGGCGGACACCAGAAAATACCCTGCCGAAAGCGCCAGCAGCACGGCACAGTTTTTGAGGTCCGAGGGGTCGAAGCTGAGCTGGAAGGAGTCAAAAATGAGGCAGGGCAGAAAGATGTCCGTGTAAACCACCGACAGCTGCCGGTCGAAATCCTCCCCCACCATATGGCGCTTCTGGAGAAAAAAACCCACCGCCACATAGAGAATCAGCTCCACCACCAAGGTCAGCGCCAGCATCCTTCATCCGCCTCTCTGTCTGCTTTTTGCATTACTGTATCACGCGCCGGTGGAAAAAACAAGGGGAGGCCCGCTGCCTTTGGGCAGCCGGCCTCCCGTGCTTACGCCTCCGGAGAGATGAGGGCCTCGAACATGGCCCGGGCCCGGGGCAGAAGGAAGTCGGGGAAATCGTAGTCCGCCGCGTGGATGGGGGGATGGCTTTCACCGTTGCCCAGGAGGAACATGGCCCCCGGAATCTCCCGCAGGTACCAGCCGAAGTCCTCGCTGGCCCGCATGGGAGACGCCATCTCAATGACCGGGTACCCCAGGGCCCGGGCCGCCCGCTCCACCCGGGCAACGCAGGCATCGTGGTTGACGTTGGCGGGGAACACGTCCTCGTAGGACACGGCGAGGGTCAGCCCCGCTGTCTCCGCCTCCTTCCGGGCCATGGTCTCCAGAGCATCCACCAGAGCCGTCAGCTCCTCCTCATAGTCCGCCCGGAGGGTCAGCAGCAAAGCCCCCCGGTGGGCCGCCATGCCGAAGGCGGGCTCCCCCACGTCCATCTGCACCACCGTGGCCAGCACCAGCCCCCTGTGGTCCTCCGGGCGGGTGAGGCCCGGCAGGGCCTCCACCAGCCGGGCCACCGCCAGAGCGGGGCTTTTTCCAAGCTCCGGCGTGCTGGCGTGGGCGGGGACCCCCTCGAACCGGAGTACCATCCCCCGGGAGGCGCAGTTCATGGTCCCCCTGCGCAGACACACCGCCCCCTCCGGGTAGCCGGACATGTTGTGAAAGGCGTAGACCTCCTCCACCCCCTGCTCCCGCAAAAAACGGGCGCAGGCCTCGCCGCCCCGGCCCGTCTCCTCGGCGCACTGGAAGATAAGGTACACCGTCCGGGGCGGGTTCTGCAGAGTCATGGCCAGCAGGGCCAGGGCTGCGCTGTGGCCGTCGTGGCCGCACTTGTGGGACACCCCGGGGACCTGGGAGCGGTAGGGCAGGGGGGTGTCCTCCTGAATGGGCAGAGCGTCGAAGTCCGCCCGGAAGGCTACGCTGCCGCTTCCCCTTCCGGGGCATCGGGCGCAAAACCAGGTCCCCTGGTCCAGAAGCTCCAGATCGGTGTGGTTTCGAAGGAAGTCCATAAGGGCCTTCTTGGTCCAGTGCTCTTGCCCGGACAGCTCCGGGTGGGCATGGAGGGCGTGGCGCAGGGCCAGAGCCTCCTGTTCCTGTGGGGTCATGGAAATTCTCTCCTTTCTCAGGGCAGCATCCGCCGGGCAAAGGCGGCGGCCCGGTCCTCCACCCCCGGCTGCCGCAGGAGACTGCCGGCGTCGTTGGCGGTCTCCAGGAGGGCGAAATAGGGAGGAAGGTAGAAGCTCTTGTTCATGTTGAGGGCGCTGATGAGCTGCTGGGCCACCAGATCGCCTCCCGAGTAGCCGGACACCACCAGACCGTAGAGCCGCTTGTCATAAAAACGGGTTTGGCGAAAGAGGGAGGTGAGGCGGTTGACGCAGGCGGTGAGGTTGGCGGCTAAGGCGTCATTGTAGTTGGCGCAGAGCATGAGAAGGCCGTCGCACCGGCGGATGGCGGGAAACACCTCGTCCACCATCACCCCGCCGTAGAAGCAGCCCCCCTGCTGGCCGAAGTGGAGGCAGGTGGTGTAGGCGCAGCCGGCGCAGTCCGCCACCGCCCCGTTGAGAAGGCAGAATTCCTCCGTCTCCACCCCCTGGAGATGCCGCTTCACCAGCTCCCACAGAGCCAGGGTGTTGGAGGTTTTCCGCACCGAGGCGTGGACCACCGCAAGGCGGCGGAGGGGGGGCGGGCCTGTCCAGGCCGTCAGCCGGTCCACCAGGTCCTGAAGGGCCAGGGTGAAGGCGGCGTCGGCGTCGGTGCCGGAAATCTGGGCCTGGGTCTGGAAATTCCGGAGGGAGCCGGTGGCCTCCACCAGGGGCCTCCCCAGAAGGGCGCAGCCCGCCATGTTGGCGGCGAGGGCCAGAGTTCGGGCGGTGGATTTGGTGTAGAGCTCCCCCTGACCGGTGACCACCAGACCGGCGGTGCGGCCCTCCAGCAGCCGAGAATCCCGCCGCAGCTGCCGGAGGAGGGAGAAGACCCCCTCGCTCATGCCGTCGTCGTCCAGGGCGGCGGCAAAGAGCACCTTGTCCCCCGGGTCCACCAGCCGGTCCATCACCTCCGCCTCCGGCGGCAGCACCGTCCCCAGCCGGTGCAAAAGAGCGTCCCGGTGGTCTCCCGGGGGGAGGATCACAGTCAGTGCCATCCTTGTCCCTTCCTTCTTCTCTGGTGTTACAGGATCTCGCTGAGGTCCCGGGCGGTGTTTTGGAGGCGGCGGTAGAGGGCCTCCGGCAGGGGCAGCTGTTCCACCGCCACATCGCCGCTGAGGCGGTTTTTCACCCCCATGAACACCCCGCCGAGATACACCGACGAGCAGTGCCACTGCCCCCGGAGGCACAGCAGCAGGGACAGCGCCCCGGAGCTGAGGGCGGGGGCCACATAGGGCTTGAAGCCCATCTCCCGCATCTCCAGATTGGCGTGGACCGTCCGGGCGGTGAGCTCCCGGGAGATGGCGTCGTCGTAGTGGTCGATGGAGTTGGCGATGACGAGGCCGTTGCCGTGAGGGCCGAAGGACCTCCCCTCGGTGAGGAAGGCGGCGAACCGGGGGTCCCGCTTGGCGTAGTAGGCCGCCCGGGCGTTCATCACCCCCAGGCCGAAGCCCCGGACCTGCCGGGTGGTGAGGCCCTGGCCGTCGAAGGTGCCCGTCTCGTCCTTGTTGCTCTCCGTAAGAGCCGCCCGGCACAGAGGGTCTACCGGGTCGCTGACCACGCAGAAGAGACCCTGGAACTTGGCCTCCCGGGCCTTCCGGGCGTATTGGACCACCAGCTCCCGGTTTACCTCGTACTGGGCCATCCGCACGTCCCCGGTCTTCACCGCCGTGTCCGGCACGAACCGGGAGGCGCAGAAGAGGAACACGTCGCAGTCGAAAAGCTGCTCCGGGGCGATGACGTCCACCGCCGGCAGGGCGTCGTAGTCCCAGGGCAGGGCGATCTGGTTCAGCTCAAAGGCCCACCGGTCCGCCACCCCCGGCCGCACGTCGCAGATGCCGATGGAGGAGATCACGTCGCCCCCCATGAGGCGAAGGCCGGTGAGCAGGGTGCTGCCCACGTCCCCCAGGGCCAGCAGGTGGACCCGCTTCTTCCCCGGGCCGGGGAAGGGCAGCAGCAGCTCCCGCCACCGGGGGTGGTTGAGATTCACTGCCCGGACCCGGCCCCCGGTGATGGCGTCCAAGAGGATGGGGTCCGTCTCCCGGCTGGGCAGATGCCGGGTGGAGAGAGTCTCCACTCCCTCCCGGTCCGTCAGCAGCCGGGGGTGGGTGACGGCGAAGGAGTCCCGCCCCGCCAGAGGGGGACGGCGGAAGAGGTAGATCATGTCCCCCGTCACCGGCGGGGCGCTGACCTTGGGAAAGGGCAGGTCCGGGAGATGGGAGCAGAAGGTGTAGGCGAAGGTTTCCGTATCCTGATAGTAGTACATGGCAATATTCCTCACTGGCCGCTGCCGCCGATGACGATCCTCACGGTGGACTGCAGGCGCTTGAGCATTTCAATGTCGTTTTCCAAATAGGTGGAGGCCGCCCGGTTGGGATCGTAGGTCATGCACACCCCCTTGTCGGGACAGAGGGGATAGAGCACCGCCTCGCTGAGACGGCCAAGGGTGAGATTGCGCTGATAGAGGGAGCGGTACTCCGCCTCCAGGGCCAGGAGAATGTCCCTGGCATTCTCCAGGCAGCACCGGGAGAGGAGAAGGGTGGAGCCGTCGGCGCAGTCCTCCGTGTAGTCCGGGGCGGCATAGGGGAAGATCCGATTCACCGCCGGGCGAAGGCCGCTGGCCAGCTCCCCCCGGCGCACCGTATCGCCGCCGATGAAGGGGTAGAGAGTGGATTCCACAAACCGCATGCGGAGATTGGGCAGGTAGTAGATGCTGTCCACCGGGCAGTCCATCTGCTGCATGATGTCCCGGCCCATGCCGGTGAGATATCCCACCAGCACCTGGCGGATGGGGGCGTTCTCCTGGCGGAGCAGGGGGATCACCCGCCTGGCCCGCTTGCCGTCGTGGAGCATATCGTCCACCAGAATCACCGGGCGGCGGAAGGCTCGGATGGTCTTCACCTGATACTCCAGG
Organism: uncultured Oscillospiraceae bacterium; assembly: GCA_944386975.1. Taxonomy (GTDB): domain Bacteria; phylum Bacillota; class Clostridia; order Oscillospirales; family Oscillospiraceae; genus CAJFPI01. Next base: position 11,099 of record CALXDC010000001.1, read on the forward strand.
GGGGAGTAGCCGGTGAAGGCCTCAATGGAGTAGGCGGAGAGGTCCGTCTCGTAGACCTTGTCGGTGTGGAGGGTCTTAGTGACGGTGTTGGGCACCACCGCCCCCCGGAGGATCTTGCCGAAGGGGACGCAGATGCACTCTCCCAGCACCCGGGGCTGGGTGGGGATGACGCTGACGCCGTTGCAGGCGGCAATGCGGCCCACCAGCCGCCGGTGGAGGGTGGCGGCGGACAGGGAGAGGACCAGACTTCCGGGGTAGAGGCTGGTGAGGGTCCGCTGAAGCCGCCGGTGGGCCCGGTCCACCGCCTCCCGGACCCGTGGGGCGTCCACCATGGGGGCCTTGATGACGGTATCCAGATTCCGGGAGAGGACGATGGGGTTGCGCATATCCACCACCAGCACCTCCCGGCCGTCGGGGGCGGCGGGGGAGGGGACGAAGCCCTGGAGGGTCAGCACCTCCCGGACCTGGGGCGGGAAGCTACCCTGGAAGGGACAGCAGAAGGCGTAGGTGTACTCCCGCCGGAGGGCGTAAGTGAGGGCCTCGGTCAGAAGGAGCTGGCAGGCGTCCCGGCCCTCGCCGCTGCGGACATAGATGGAGGAGATCACCAGGGCCTTGCCCCCGGCGTTTTGCCGCACGTAGGCGGAGAGGCGGGTGTCCCCCAGCCGGGAGAAGAGCTCATGGGAGTCGAGACACTTGAGGGACACAAAGCCCCGGATGGTCCGGTCCTTTTCCCGCCGGAGGGTGATGACGCTGTCCCGCTGCCGCCGGATGCTGCCGCAGAGGTCCAGGGCGTTCTCCCGCCCGGCCAGCGGCCCCTCGCACAGCGCCCGGAACAGGTGGTCGTCGGGGTACTCATGGACCCGGAAGGTGAGGGATTCCGCCTCCAAAACCGGCTTGTTCATAGGCTCACGGAGGTAGAGGTTGTGGCGGTAGATGTACCCCTGGGCCACCGGGTCGATGAGGTGGGAGATGTCCCGGTTGGCGTCGATGGCGTTTCGAATGCGGGTGGAGCTGATGGCCTCTAAGTGGGGGGGCAGGCGCAGCTCCACCACCTTCCCCTGGAGGAGAGAGAGATCCGGCATGGTCTGGCCGTTGCGGCGGAAGAGGATGTGGGAGAAGGTGTGGACGGAGTGGGGCTCCGGGGCGGCGCGGTAGGAGGAGGCGCCGGTGATCACGTCGCTGCCCACCGCCAGATACACCTCCCGGCCGGGAAAGGCCTCCCGGAGGGCCTGGAGGTTCTCGGGGTTTGCGATGTTCACGGGGAAGTGCTCGGGGAAGATGTGGACGTGGAAGAGGTCCGCCGTGGACAGAGCGGCGATGCGGCGGCGGACCCGGTGGGGCTGGGTCCGTTTGGACCAGCTGAACTCGTCGATGGCCAGCATCACCTCGAACCCCAAGTCCAGCATGGCCTGGACGATGCCCTTGTGGGAGAGGGTGAAGGGGTCGAAGGTGCCGGGGAAGAAGGCGATGTTCCTGGGCTCCGGGAAGCGGAAGCCGCCCCCCAGCAGCCGCTGGGCGGTGATGAAGCGGAAGACACGCAGCAGAGCCGCCGCCCGGTAGAAGAAGGTGAGCTCACCCCCAAGATCCTCGTAGAGAAGGAAGAGGAGCTTCTTGGCCGCCAGGGTGAAGGTCTGGCGCTTCTCCTCCTCGGAGAGGCGGAGGGAGCCGAAGATCCGGTCCCCGATGACCTGGAGAGCCTCGTGGCGCACGTCGTCGTGGAAGGCGGCGAGACCCTTGAGGAGCATGCCGAGAAGCCGTTCCCGCCGCTGGAGGAACACGTCCTCCTCCTCCAGAAAGCGGCTGCGGTAGGTTCCGTAGTGCTCATAGAGGACCCCCACCGTGGCCAGGGCTCCGGCGGCGATGGTGCTGTTGGGACTGCTCTGGGCCTCTCCCAGAGCGGTCAGCCGCTCCTCCAGCTGGGAGGGGGGCAGGTAAAGAAGGAAGGGTCCCAGGAAGTCGGGAATATACTTGGAGAACTCCTGCTGTCCCGTCTCCAGACCCCGGCCCAGCTCCACCGCCACCTCGCTGCGCTGATCAAAGCTGAGGAGGGGGGCAATGGAGAGGAGAGCGGACCCGGCGGTGAGGCGGACGGTGACCTGCTCACTGACCATGAGAAGGTTGGAGAGGTGGGTGGCGATGTGGAGAAGGTGGTAGTCGTGGTCCAGCCGGGCAAAGTCGGTGAGAATGCGGATGTTGGCCTTCTTCACAATCCAGGGGGTGCCCGCCTTCAGGTTTTCTAAGAAGATATCGGAGATGTCGTCCTCCTCCAGCGCGGCGATGACGTCCTCACTGTGGCTGCCTCGCCAGTAGGCCACGGCCTGCCGCCTGAGCAGGTCGCAGCTGCCGTCCTTTCGGGGGCGGGCGGCTTCCAGAGCGTCGAGAGCCGCCTCCCGGCAGCTCTCCTCCCGGGCCAGCAGGACCAGCAGCTCCAGAGCCGCCGCCTGGACCGACTCCGCCTCCCGCCGGGAGAGGCCGGCGGCAAAGTTGGTCAAGAGGGTCAGCTGCTCCGCCGTGCAGGCGTCCAGCGGCAGCACCCCGGCGGCATCCAGCAGGGTAAAGGCAATGACGTCGTCCGGCTCTCCCCGTCCCTGGTAGCACTCCAGCAGCAGAGAGAGCACCGCCTTGGTGCGGGCGGGGCCGCAGTGCTCCAGCAGGGAGGACATGACCATTTTCAAGGTGTAGTGAAGCCAGCGCCGGTGCTGGAGGAGAAGGCGGTGGTCCGGATAGAGGATCTTTTGAAGGTACTCCCGGGTGAGCCCCGCCCCGGTGACCTCATTGGGATCGGGGCGGTGGTGGACGGGCACCTCCTTGGCGTAGCCCGCGTGGAAGTTGGCCAGAATGTTCCCCATGAGGTGGGCGGCCTGGCGGCGGATGTCGCCTTCCCGGTGCATCAGCTGCTCATAGAGGAAGGAGAGCATCAGCTGCTTCTGGGCGGCGTTGAGATAGACGCTGTAAGTTTCAAACACCCCCAGGTAGGCCCGCAGCTGCTGCCAGTTGGTCTCCCCTCGGGCCTCCTCCACGATGGCGGCGAAGCTGCGCTGGTCGCTGAGGCGGCGCATTAGGTGGAGGCTGTGGTCTGTGGCGGCGAGACACAGGCCGTCCACCACCGCCTCGTCGTCCATGAGGACGATGTCCGGCTGGGGAGCGGGGGACAGGAGGCGGCCCTCCAGGGCGGTGTCCACCCCGTGATTTTCCATATACTGCTCAAAGACCCGCAGCTTCTCATAGACGAAGGCGTACCGCTGCCGCTTGGCGTCGTCCACGTTGTCCAGCTTTGAGAGGATCACGTCGTAGGAGTCCTTCAGGGAGTAGATTTTCGCAATCTCCGACCCGTCGGGGCCCCGCTCCTGCTTCACCCGGAAGTCGGCGTAGATCAGCAGCAGGCCCTCCACCGACAGGTTGTCCAGCTCCAGGTCCCACACGGAGTGGTTGGCAGCGATGTGGCCGATGGCGTCCAGATGGAGGCGGCGGAACCACTGGTCGGTATAGTAGTAGTGGAGATAGGGCACCCGCTCCCCGGGGCGGCAGCCGAATTTGCCGATGTCGTGGCCGATGGAGCTGCCGGACACCAGGGCCAGGTCCACGGGCAGGCCGTTTCGGTGGAGATCCCGGGCGGCGGACATAGCCACGAAGTGGACCCCGGCGATGTGGGCCAGGGAGCGGAAGGGAGTGGCCTCCAGTCCCAGGCGCATCATCTCATAGACGTACTGTCCCCGGTAGGCGGCGGTAAAGGCGGCATATTGCCGGGCGCAGGGAAAGGCTTTTGCCTCCTCCGGGGGGAGAAGGTCGATGTCCAGCAGGGGGTCGGCGGGGAAGCGGCGGCGCTCGTCGTCGAAGAGGACCTGGAGCACCGTGAGAAAGAAAAGAGCCCCGGGGGCCAGGGCGCGGCGAAGGGCCTCGTTGTCCGGGTGGGGAAACATGTTGGCGCAGGCAAATTGGTAGGTCCCCTTCAGCCAGCCCTCCTCCGGCGGGGAGCAGAGGCTGTCCATGGTGTCCCGGCACGCCTCCAGCACGTCCTGACAGCGGATACGGTTCTCCCCCTCCAGGAGGGAGGCCAGCCGTCCGGCGTAGTTCTGCCGCTCCAGGAGGAGGCGGATCTCCTTTCGGTCCAGTCCCAGCGAAGTGGACAGGGCCTTGCTCCCCAGGCGCTCCGTCAGATCCCCCAGCAGGTGGCGGCTTCGTTTCTTGTACATCTCCATGCTCCTTTCCCGGCGGTATTTGCTCCTTGTATTATGAGGCATGGCGGCGAATTTCGCAAGGAAAAATCCCCCCCGGCCGGAGGGGAGAGGGGCGAAAAAGGGCAGATGGCACAAAGTGGAGGGGAGAGAGGGCGGAAAGTATATTTATTCTTGACAAGTGGGGGATTTTCGATGTAATATGAGAGACGGATTATTGTTGGGTGGTAATAGGGGTACGACCCGATTTTTTTCCAAAATTCCCCATACCGGCGGAGAGATTCCGCTGGGAAAACAAGAGAATAGGAGGTCAAGTGTATGGACACATGGATCATGGTTCTGATGATCCTGGTCGGCGTAATTGTTGTGCTTGCAATTGGCTTCTTTCTCGGTATCAGCTATCGAAAGAAGGTTTCTGAAAAGGAAATTTCCAGCGCGGAAGAAGAAGCCCGCCGCATCATCAATGAGGCCATCAAGAGCTCGGAGAGCAAGAAGCGAGAGGCCCTGGTGGAGGCGAAGGAGGAGATCTTACGCAGCAGAAGCGAGTATGAGAAGGAAGTAAAGGAGCGCAGAAACGAGATCCAGAAGCAGGAACGCCGCCTTCAGCAGAAGGAGGAGAACCTGGACCGGAAGAACGAGAACATCGAGAAGAAGGAAGAGGCGTTGGCCGCCAAGCACGCGGATATGGACCGCCAGCTGGAGGAGGTCGCCGTCATCAAGCGCAGCCAGACCGAGATGCTGGAGCGGATCTCCGGCTTCACCGCCGATGAGGCCAAGGCCTATCTCATCGCCCAGGTGGAGTCTGAGGTCACCCATGAGACAGCCATCAAGATCAAGGAGATCGAGCAGCGCGCCAAGGAGGAGGCGGATCAGCGGGCCCGGGAGATTGTGGCCACCGCCATCCAGCGCTGTGCCGCCGATCACGCCGCCGACATCACCGTCAGTGTGGTTCCCCTGCCCAATGACGAGATGAAGGGCCGCATCATCGGCCGGGAGGGCCGGAACATCCGCACCATTGAGACGCTCACCGGCGTGGATCTCATCATCGACGATACCCCGGAGGCCATCACCGTCTCCTGCTTCGAGCCTGTCCGCCGTGAGGTGGCCCGGGTGGCACTGGAGAAGCTGATCGCCGACGGCCGCATTCACCCCACCCATATTGAGGAGATGGTGGAGAAGGCCCGCCGGGAGGTGGACGCCGTCATCAAGAGCGAGGGCGAGCGCGCCGCCTTTGAGACCGGAGTCCGGGGACTCCACCCGGAGGTCCAGAAGATGCTGGGCAAGCTCCACTACCGCACCAGCTACGGCCAGAACGTACTGCAGCATTCCATCGAGGTCAGCCAGCTGGCGGGTCTTATGGCGGCGGAGTTGGGGGTGGATGTGACCACCGCAAAGCGGGCCGGTCTGCTCCACGACATCGGCAAGGCTCTGGACCACGAGTTCGAGGGGACCCATATCAGCCTGGGCGTGGAGTTCTGCCGGAAGTTCAAGGAGAAGGAAGAGATCCTGCACGCCATCCAGGCCCACCACGGGGATGTGGAGTGCAAGACCATTGTGGCCTGTCTGGTTCAGGCCGCCGACGCCATCTCCGCCGCCCGGCCCGGCGCCCGGCGGGAGAATCTGGAGAACTACATCAAGCGCCTTGAAAAGCTGGAGGAGATCACCGGCACCTATCCCGGCGTGGAGAAGTCCTACGCCATCCAGGCGGGCCGGGAGGTCCGGGTGATGGTGAAGCCGGAGCAGGTCAGCGAGGACCAGATGGTGATTCTGGCCCGGGAGCTGGCCAAGCGGATCGAAAACGAGCTGGAGTATCCCGGCCAGATCAAGGTCCACGTGCTGCGGGAGACCAAGGTTGTGGAATACGCCAAGTAACAAAACGAGGAAAAATCCGTCCATGCCCAACGCATGGACGGATTTTTTATAAAAAACGGGACTCTTCGGAGGCGAAAAAGCGGCGTCCCGCCGGCAGAAGCCGGCGGGACGCTGGTTCATTTTTCAACGGTGACGATGAAGCCGTCCACATTGTTACCGGACACGGTATAATTTCCGCTCTCCGGCACCGGAACCTCCAGTCCCTCCACGTAGTAGATTTCGTATTCCTGGGTTCCTACAGTGTAGGTGAGGTGCTCCCCGTCAAAGGGGTACTGCCGTAGATAGTCGATGTACTCCTCCAGGCAGAAGTCATGGTCCACGATGATATAGGAGTGGGGCACGCTCACATACCGGAAGTGCCAACTCTCCGGACCGATCTTGGTAAACTCCTCCTTATCGCTGCGGTAGCGGAGGATGAAGCCGTACTCGTGGCAGTGGTCGGTGACCCACTTGTATTCGCCCACGCCCTCAAAGTAGTCCCCGTTGTTGATGCTGTAGAGGTCTACGGCGTAGCCGGTGTGGTGCTCGCTGCCTCCGGCCTGGGCCACAAAGCGCTTGGCGTTTTCCAGGCCGTTTTTGGCGGCGTTGCGGTCAAAAAGACCCTGCTGGAAGTCATAGGTCCGGTAGCCGGACACCACCATGATGTCCGTGGCGCCGCCCTGAGCCACATAGTCGTCCAGCATGTCGTTGAGGTGCTCCACCGTCACCGGTAGGATCAGCGTGTCGTTGACATTGGAGGTGTAGGAGCTGCTCTTGTGGTCCACCAGCTTTACCAGCTGACTTTCCGCCGCCTCAGGAAAGTCGTACATATGCTCGTTGCTCACCAGAATCTGGAGGCCCACCTGCATGTCCTCCTCGGTCATGGTCTGAATGGTGTAGCCCTCCCACAGAGCCTGGTTGTCCGCGTCCTCCGGAGGAGTAGAGGGATCGTCCTCCCCGCCGCCGTTCTCTCCGCCGGCAGGCGCCCCGGCGTTCCCCTCCTGCTCTCCGCCGTCGTTTTCCGATACGCTTCCGGAATCGCCGCCGGCCGGAAGGTTTTCATCCTCCACGCAGCTGTTGAGCAGCAGGCCGCCGGCGGCAATCACCACCAGCAGCAGAAGCAGCAGCAGGGGGAAGTTGCTCCGCCGCCTGCGCTGTCTGCGGCGGCCGTTTCGTCTTTGTTCTCTGGTTCCCATATGTTCTGACCTCGAATTCTTCGGAATTTTTATGTTATGTCACCCTTTGGGCGCCATGAGTATACCACACTTTTTGGAAAACTACAACCGGGGAAAGGGGGAAAAAAGAAAAATGCCGTTTTTCTCAAAACGGCATTTTCTCAGCTTATTTTTTGCGTCCCAGATAGCGGACCAGCTTCACCACGTACAGGATGAAAATCACCGCGAACAACAGGCCGAAGCCGATGTCGAAGACAGTGGCCCACTTGGGGAACTTCTGGCGGTAGCCCACGGCGAAGATACCCAGGACGATGAGGGGCAGGATGAAGGTCACATAGAACCGAGCCCACTTGGGGAACTTCAGGCCCTCACCGGCGTCCACCTCGGCGATGAAATTGTCCCAGCCCCAGCCCTTTTTGCTGACGCAGAACAGCAGGTACACCAGACTGCCCAGGGGCAGCAGGTTGTTGGAGACAATGAAGTCCTCCAGATCCTGAATGGTGCTGCCGGCGCCGAAGGGCTGGAAGCCGCTCCAGAGGTTGAAGCCCAGCACGCAGGGGAGGGACAGCAGGATCAGGGCCGCGCCGTTGATGAGGATGGACTTGCGGCGGCTCCAGCCCCAGAGATCCATGGCGAAGGCCAGAATGTTCTCAAACACGGCGATGACCGTGGAGAGGGCGGTGAAGGTCATGAACAGGAAGAACAGGGCGCCCCAGATCTGGCCGCCGCTCATCTTGTTGAACACGTTGGGCAGGGTGACGAAGATGAGGCTGGGGCCCTGGCCCGGGTTGACGCCGAAGGCAAAGCAGGCGGGGAAGATCACAAGGCCCACCAGCAGGGCCACGGAGGTATCCAGCACGCCGATGCTGATGGATTCGCCCATGAGAGAGCGGTCCTTTCCGATGTAGCTGCCGAAGATGGCCAGGGCGCCGATGCCGAGACTCAGGGTGAAGAAGGCCTGGCCCATGGCGGCGTAGACGCTCTCGCCCAGGATCATGTCGCCCTCGGCGTTGTACATCAGGTTGTGGAAGTTGGGCACCAGATAGAACTTCAGTCCCTCGCCGGCCCCCTCCAGGGTGACGCTGCGGACCACCAGCACCAGCATGATGAGGAAGAGACAGGCCATCATGGCCTTGGTGATGCGCTCCACGCCCTTCTGGAGCCCCAGGCTGCAGATGCCGAAGCCCAGCAGGGTCACCACCAGCATCCAGCCGGTCATGAGGCCCGGATCGGCCACCACGTCGTTGAACACCTGGCCCACCGCCTCGGTGCCCAGGCCGTTGAACTCCCCGCCGATCATCTTCACCATGTAAATCAGCATCCAGCCGGCCACGGTGGTGTAGAACATCATCAGCAGATAGTTGCCCGCCATAGCGCCGTAGCTGTACCAGTGCCACTTGGTACCCTTGGGCTCCAGCACGTGGAAGCTGCGGGCGGCGGATTTCTGGCTGGCCCGGCCCACGGCAAACTCCATAGCCATGATGGGCAGCCCCATGATCACCAGGAACACCAGGTATACCAGCACGAAGGCGGCGCCGCCGTACTGCCCCACGATGTAGGGGAAGCGCCACACATTGCCCAGTCCGATGGCACATCCCGCGGAAATGAGGATGAACCCCAGGCGGGACGAGAATTTTTCTCTCTCCATGTTCTCTCTCCTTACATAAAAATACGCAGGCCGTTGAAAACGGCCTGCGTTAGTGTAGCACACCACAGTGAAAAAGGCAATGGGCGTTTTTCCCCATTTCCCGTTGGTTTTCCTATTTTTCTCCGCTCTTTTTTCCCTCCGGGAGAATCTCCACCACCGTCAGACAGGTTCCATCCACGGTGAAGCGGACGTCCAGCCCGGCAAAGCCCAGACCGTAGACCCGGCTGGGGTCGTGCTGGTAGGAGGGCCGGGGGTCCTGAGCCAGCACGCCGGTAAGGGCCGCCAGCCGGTCGGGGGGGACCAGGGAGCGCCAGGGCTCCTCCAGCACCACCTCCAGCACCTGCCGCTGCCTGCGGTCGGTGAAGCCGCCGGTGGCGTCGGGGCGGCAGTCGCCATAGGGGAGGTAGGGCTTGATGTCCAGAATGGGGGTGCCGTCCACCAGATCCGCCCCCGCCACGTGGAGCACAGGCCCCAGAGTGGGGTGGCGCTCCATGCCGGTGAGGCGGACGGAGGAGAGGCCGATGGGATTGGGGCGGAAGGGGGAGCGGGTGGCGAAAACCCCCAGCCGCTGGTTGCCCCCCAGCCGGGGAGGCCGCACCGTGGGGGACCAGCCCTTGGACTGGGAGAACTGCCAGATGAGCCAGATGTGGGAAAACTCCTCCAGTCCCCGCACCGCCTCGGGAATGCGGTAGTCCGGCTCGAAGACCACAGTGGCCTCCAGGTCCTCCACCAGCCCGCTCTGGCGGGGTACTCCGAATTTGGTGGGAAAATCGGTGTGGATGCGGGCAATGACTGCCATGGGAATGGATGCCTGTTCCATGGGGCCTCCTTGCGCTCTCCCGGCCGTTCCGGCCGGTTTTCTTCCCTGTATAGCTCCGCTCCGGAGAGGCGGAGCCGCTGGACAAAAGAACAGGCCGCCGGGGCGGGAGGCCCCCGGCGGCTCTGTCGGGATGGGGGACTGCTAATCCTCGTACCGGGCGCGGTAGGCCCGCATCATCTCAGAGAAGAGCTGCCCGTTGGTGGGAGGCGTGTAGGTGATGGCGTTGGCCCCCGCCTCAATGGTGCGGAGGATGCTCTCCTCTGTGGGGCCGCCGGTGGCGATGATGGCCACGTCGGGGAAGTCCCTGCGGATGGCGGCCACCAGCTCCGGCGTTCTGGCTGCGGCGGAGATGTTCAGAATATCCGCTCCCGCCTCCAGACGGTTGCCGATGTCCTGATTCTCCGATACCACGGTGGCAATCACCGGAATGTCCACGACGTTCTTGATGTCCTGGATGGTCTCGGCGGCAATGGGGGCGTTGACCACCACACCGTAGGCCCCCTGGTGCTCGGCGTAAGCCGCCAGGCGCACCGACCGCTTGCCGTTGGTGGTACCGCCGCCCACTCCCACAAAGGTGGGCACGTCGCTGACGCTGATGATGGCCTGGGCGATACTGGGCTGGGGGGTGAAGGGGTAAACGGCGATGATGGCATCGGCGTTGACGTTCTTGATGATGGCTACGTCTGTGGAAAAGACCAGGGATTTGATCCGCCGGCCGAAAATCCGAATGCCGGAACATTCGCTGATACAGGCGGGGATCATCAACAGATGGCTGCGCAGCGTCCCATCGTAGGTGGGAATCATTTTGCTCTTCATAGGTCGGCTCCTTTCTCTTCGCTTTTCTTTCCAAGGATCTCTCCGCCTCTTGCCTTTTCCCGGCTCCGCCTGGTACAATGGACAAAAAGCGGTCGAATCTGTCTTTTGAAAAAAGTATAGCACGGCCGGTTTTTGGAAAACAAGGCAGATTCTGTTACAAGTGGTAAATAATTTGTGAACTCTGCTGACAGAGTGGGGCTCTGCAGGAGGAAAAGGAGGCTATCATGACGGAAAAAGTCGCGCTGACGCTGGAGCCGGGCTGCCCGCCGCCCACTTGCATCTTTGCTGTCCCGGGGGATCTGGGACAGTGGACGGCGGAGGAGCTGGAGAGGCGGCTTTGCCGGGGCGAGCGGGAAATCCGCCTTCCCTGCTGGGCTGCCCTTGGGGACTTCTCCCCCGCCGCCGGGGCCCTGGCGGTGCTGCGGGCGGTGATGGAGGTGGTTTACCGCCGTCCCGGGCTGGAGCGTCTCACCCTCCTGTGCGCCTCTCCGGAGGAGCTGGCGGTGTTTCAGTTCCAGTGGAACATGTGGTTTGCCGCTGAAAAGCCGCCCCACAGCCGGTGAAATTTGTCATTTTTTGTAGGCGGTTTGTTACCAAAAAAGGGGGACAAACCAGCGGGGACCCGTCATAATGAGGGCAGGAGGGAACTGCCCCTCCCACTTTTCTGCCGCCGCAAGTGAGGATGACATGAAACGATACGCATTGATCCCGATTCTCGCCCTTCTTCTGCTGGCCACAGGCTGCGGATACCATCGCCTCGCCGCGCCTGACGGCGGCCGTGTGGAGATCACGGAACCCTCTCTCCGGGACCCGGAGGAGACGCCGGATCCGCCTCCTGCGGAGAAACCGCCCGCACAGGCTCCCTCCACCGAGGAGGAGGCGGATCCTGTGCAGGATCCTTCCGCCGAGGGTGGACAGGAGGACCCCGAACCGCCGGACGTGAAGGACTCCGTCCCGCCGGAGGAGGTGAATCCCCCCTCCGTACCGGAGGCCTCCGGGGAGGGCGCCATGGTGGCCCTCACCTTTGACGATGGCCCCCACGGGGAATATACGGATCAGATTTTGGATATTCTGGAGGAGAACGGAGCAAAAGCCACCTTTTTTGAGGTGGGCCGCAACCTCTGGAACGACGCCGACGCGGTCCGCAGGGCAGAGGCCATGGGCTGCGAGGTGGGCAGCCACTCCTATCGCCACGCGGATCTGGGGAAAATGAGCGCCGGGGAGATTGCCGAGGATTTGCAGAAGGCTGACGCGGTGTTTACCGAGGTGCTGGGCCACGCTCCCACGCTTCTCCGTCCCCCCTACGGCTCCTTGAACGATGCGGTCAAGTATACCACCGGCCGCAGCGTCATCACCTGGTCCATCGACACGGAGGACTGGCTGAGCCGGGATGTGGACAAGATTCTTGCCAAGGTGGCGGAGGCTGGGGATCTCAGCGGTCAGGTGATTTTGATGCACAGCACCTATGCCACCACGGTAGAGGCGCTGCGGCAGCTGGTGCCCATGCTGATAGAGAAGGGCTACCGTCTGGTTACCGTGTCGGAGCTTATTACCCAGTACTATGGCGATCAGGTGCTGCCCAACGGCACCTATGGCTATAGCTACTTCAAAAACGGCAAGGACGTGATCTTACCGCCGGAGCAGCCCGTCCAGCCGGAGACCCCTGTCCAGCCGGAGCAGCCCGCTGAGCCGGAGACTCCCGCCCAGCCGGAGGCCCCCTCCCAGGAGGGCGGAGCAGCCCCTCCGGCAGAATCTCCGGCGGCCGGCGGTCCGGTCGCCGCGTAAGGAAAGGAAACGGCAGCTTCGCCGCAGCGGAGGATTCCGCTGCGGCGGAGTTCTTTTTGCGTTGGGCTGTCGGATGGGAACCTCCGGCAGCCGGGGCGGGCGGAACCCGCCATTTTTCTGAAAAGGGGTATCTACATGAGCGAAACGCGTACGGTGGACCTGGGGGGGCGCGCCGTCACCTACACCCTCACCCGCAAGGCGGTGAAGCGGATAAACCTCCGGGTGAAGCCCGGCGGCGAGATTGCCGTGTCCATCCCTCGCCGCCTCAGCGCCGCGGCAGCGGACCAGTTCCTGATGGCCAAGGCCGACTGGCTCCTCCGGGCCCTGGAGAGGCAGACGCATATCCTGGAGCAGGTATCCTCTCCCTGGCGGGACGGGAAGACCGTTCTCCTTCTGGGCCGTCCCCTTCGGCTGGCGGTGGAGGCGGGTTCCCCTGCCGTCTGGACGGAGGGGAACCGCCTCCATGTCGCCGTCCCCGACCCTGAGGACGAGGCCCAGGTCCGCCGCGCTCTGGCGAAAGCCTGGGACAACTGGTGCCGGGATACGTTCTCCGAGAGCATGGAGCGGCAGCTGCCGCCCCTTCTGGCCTTAGGGGCGGAAAAGCCTGTCCTCACCCTCCGCACCATGACCTCCCGGTGGGGCTCCTGCTCCTGGGTCCGGGGGCGGATCACCCTCAACCGCCTCCTCCTGGCGGCCCCTCCGGAAGTGGTGGACTACGTGGTCCTCCACGAGCTGTGCCACCTCCTCCGCCACGACCACTCCCCTGCCTTTTACGCCCTGGTGGAGCGGTGGATGCCCGACTGGCGGCGTCGCCGGGCGGCCCTGAAAACCCTCCGGGGGGCGGAATGCCCTTGACAGAGGGTCGTTTCCGGGTTATAATATCGTTAGACGATATCATAAAACGATATTAGGGGGTGGGGAGATGCCGAAGAAGGCCCTGGACGGGCTGACGGAGTCCATGTTCTATGTGCTCATGGCCCTCATGCGCCAGCCCATGTGCGGCATTGAGGCGTCGGAATTCATTCAGAAGCGGACGGAGGGCCGGGTTGCTCTGGGGCCTGCCACGCTATACACCATCCTGGGGAAATTCCAGCAGGTGGGGTATATCCGAGAGACGGAAGTGGTGGGCCGAAAGCGGACCTACGCCGTTACGGAGCTGGGACAGGCGGCCTATGCCGCCGAGGTGGAGCGGCTGGAGCGGTGCCTCTCGGACGCCCGGCGGGAGGAGAGGAGGGAGCCCCTTGAAGGAGAGGATGGAGACGGAGCCCAAATGCATCTGGCGCCTGCCCCCGTGCCCGTCCTATGACGTGGAGGGGATGGAGAGCTGGCTGACGGATATGGAGACCCGTGGCCTCCGTCTCAGCAGAGATGGATTTTTTGCCGGCTTTGCCATTTTTGAAAAGGGGCAGCCCTCCACCGCCCGCTACCGCCTCCAGCCGGCGGAGCGGGGACGGCGGGTCCTGGACGTGGACGACGGTCCTTCTCAGGGAGAGGAGGAGATGAGCGCCGCCATGGGCTGGGACTACGTGGCCCGGTGGGGAGAGTTCCACATCTACCGCTGCGCCGACGGACAGGCCAGGGAGCTGAACACGGACCCCAGAGTCCAGGCCATCGCCCTGGACAAGGTCCGGTCCCGGGAGCGAGCCAATTTGATTTCTCTGTTTTTCTGGCCGGTGATCTTCCTGGGCAGCGTAGTGGTGTGCGGCCCCCTCCTCTGTCTGCTGGAGATCGGGCTGGGGCGGTTTCTGCTGCTGGCCGCGGAGGTGGGGACCTCCTGCGCCCTGTCCCTGCGGACCCTGTCCCATCTGCGGCGGCTGCGGCAGAAGCTCAGCGCCGGGGAACACCTGGACCACGGGAAGGACTGGCGGCAACGGCAGCGGCGGCACTACCTCCTATCTGCCTGCTGTCTGGCCTTGGTTGTGGCGGTGGTGGGCGTGGTGATCTCCACCTGGCTGGACGGGAAGCTGGAGCGGGATATGATCCCCCTCTCCGATTACACAGAGACGATTCCGTTTCCCACGGGCCTGGATCTGGTGAAGGACCCTGTCCCGGGGAGCTATGAGGAGGTGGATTTTCTCAGCTATTATAATAAGGTGAGCAAAACCTCCAATCCGCTCATCCCTTGTTCCATCGACCTGCGGCAGCTGGGTCAGGTGCGGCTCAAGGGGGGCGGGGAGACAGAGGTGGCCCTCATTGCGGACTACCAGGAGACGGCCTCCCCCGCCCTGGCCCGGGAGCTGGAGCGGGAGTACCGTCGGGCGGCGGAGCACAGCCGGACCTACGGCGGTCCGCTGCCCCTGGAGGACCTGGGGGTGGAGAGCGCTTGGGCCTATCAGGACATCTGGCCCACGGTGCTGCTGCGGCAGGACTGCCGGGTGCTGCGAGTGACCTTCCACCAGAGCGCCGGGGATGCCCGGACTACGGCGGAGTGGGCCGCCCTGCTGGCAGAATCTCTGCTGGCGTGAGACAGCAGACAGACGAATTGAACTTCTTTTGAAGGAGAGCAGAGCGGCCGGAGCGGCCTCTGCCGCCCGGCGGAAGGAGAGGAGGGAGCTCCATGGAGAAGATCGAGCAGAAGAATGCCCGGTATGTCCGGCGCCTGGCCCCTTGCCAGCCTTATGACGTGGAGGGGATGGAAAGCTGGCTGACAGATATGGAGGCGAGAGGCTTCCGCCTCTGCGAGGACGGCTTCACCTGCCTTGACCGGGGAATCTTTCAGGTGGTGCCCCCCGGCGTTGCCCGCTACCGCCTGCAGCCTGCGGAGAACACAAAATATTTCCGGGAAAACGGCGACCCTCCCAAGGAGGAGCAGGCCATGCTCCGGGACATGGGCTGGGACTATGTGGCCCGGTGGCACCGGTTTGCCGTCTACCGCTGCGGAGACCCGTCGGCCCCGGAGCTGAACACGGACCCCAGGATCCAGGCCATCGCCTTTGATGCGGTCTGCTGGCAGGAGCTGCGGATGGCCATCGGCGCTGTCAGCTGGATCGGGATTTTAAGCTTTGTAGCCAGGGCCGTGGGCCCCCTGCAGCTGCTGCTGGAGCTGGGCACCTGGTATGTCCTGCTGATCCTGATCCTTTCGGCCTGGGGATGCGGCTCCCTTCTGATTTCCTTCCTTTCTCTGGACCGCCTCCAGAGGAAGCTGCGGGCGGGGACGCCTCTGGAACACCGGAGGGACTGGCGGTGGCAGCTGCGGCGGAAATATGTCCGGCTCCCTCTGCTGTTTCTGCTGGTGGCCGCCATCGCCGGCATGTGGCTATATCGGACCGTCCAGAACAAGTTCGGTGTGGGCTGCATAGAGCGCTCCGCCTACGCGGAGGAGGTCCCCTTCCCCATCAGCACGGACCTGGCCCAGGGGGTAGTGCCGGGGAGCTATGAGGCGGCGAATCTCTTCGCCACTTACAACAAGGTCCGGGAGACCTCCAACCCGCTGATCCCCTACACCCTGGAGCTGAGGGAGCTGGGATGGATGACCACAGAGGAGGGGGAGCGGCCCCTGCTGTCCCTGGACGCCAGCTACCACGAGGCAGACTCCCCCGGTCTGGCCCGGGAGCTGGATCGGGAGTACTTCCAGCAGGCGTCCCAGCACCGGTCCTACACGCCCCCGTCGCCTCTGGAGGACCTGGGGGTGGAGAGCGCCTGGACCTATTCGACCAGCGGCGGCTTTGCCACGGTGGTGCTGCGGCAGGACTGCCGGGTGCTGAAGATGACCTTCCATCAGAGCGACGGGGATGCCCGGACCACGGCGGAGTGGGCCGCCCTGCTGGCGGAGGCCATTCTGGAGGAAGAGGGGCTTTGATTCTCTTGAAATTCTCCTGAAATATGGTACAATGTCCCTAACATGGGCATTGTGCCATATTTTTTCGCGGTGGAGGGGACCCGCTCCGCCGCTTTCGGGAAGATGGCAGAGAGGGAGACATGCTATGATCGACATTTTCGACATTCTGGGCCCGGTGATGGTGGGCCCGTCCAGCAGCCACACCGCCGGGGCGGTGCGCATCGGGGCCATGGGCCGGACCCTGCTGGGAGGAACGCCGGTGAAGGCCCGGCTCCACCTCCACGGCTCCTTTGCCGATACCGGGGTGGGCCACGGCACCGACAAGGCGCTGATCGCGGGGCTTCTCGGCATGAAGCCCGATGATTTGGAGATTCCCAACAGCTTTGAGCACGCGGAAAAGCAGGGGCTGGAGTTCACCTTTGACGAGGTGGATCTGAAAAACGCCCACCCCAACACGGTGGCCATGGAGCTGACGGCGGCGGATGGGCACACCCTGAACATCCAGGCCTGCTCCATCGGCGGCGGGCGGATCCGGGTGACCATGCTGGACGGGGTGGCCGTCAGCTTCACCGGGGCCTACAACACCCTCATCATCCACAACAAGGACGACCGGGGCCACATCGCCGACGTGACCACCACCCTGTCCAGGGCCCGGGTGAACATCGCCAACATGAGTCTCAGCCGCAGCGCCCGGGGCGGCAACGCCATTATGATCATCGAGACCGATGAGAAGATCCCGCCGGTGGTGCTGCAGTTTTTGCGGGAGTTTGCCGGGATTATCCACTTGACCTACTACGAAAAGGAGGACGAATAAATGGATTTGGACTCCATGCAGCGGATTTTGGAGCAGAGTCTGGCGGAAAACAAGCCCATCTGGGAGATCGTTCTGGAGGAGGACGTGGCCAACCGCATGGTGACCCGGGAGGCCTCCATGGAGAAGATGCGCCGGACCTGGCGGGCCATGGTGGATTCCGCCGACGCCTACAGCGGGGAGCGGCGCAGTCTCAGCGGGCTGGTGGGGGGCGACGGGGAGCGGATGCGGCTCTACTACGCCACCCATGAGAGCATCGGCGGCAGCTTCACCGCCGAGGTGATGGCCAGCGCCCTGGCCATGGGCGAGAACAACGCCTGCATGAAGCGGATCGTGGCGGCCCCCACCGCCGGGTCCTGCGGCGTGATGCCGGCGGTGCTGATTCCCCTGTGGCGCAAGGAGGGCATTCCAGAGGAGATGATGCTCCAGGCTCTCTATGTGACCTGCGCCATCGGCAGCGTCATCGCAAACCGGGCCTCCATCTCCGGCGCAGCCGGCGGCTGTCAGGCGGAGGTGGGCTCCGCCAGCGCCATGGCGGCGGGGGCTCTGACCTATCTCCACGGCGGCACCGGCGAGCAGATCTGCACCGCGGTGGCCATTGCCCTGAAGAACCTGCTGGGGCTGGTGTGCGACCCGGTGGCGGGCCTGGTGGAGGTGCCCTGCGTCAAGCGCAATGTCATCGGCGCCATGAACGCCATTGCCGCGGCGGACATGGCCCTGGCGGGGGTGGAGAGCCGGATCCCCGTGGACGAGGTCATCGACGCCATGGGCGACGTGGGACGCCGTTTGCCGGTGGAGTTCCGGGAGACGGCTCTGGGCGGCCTTGCCGCCACGCCTACAGGCAAGGCGGTAAAGGAGCGGATGCAGAAAAACCGCAAGCGCCGCCGGACCCTCACCATCAAGGATATGCGCTGGAAGCTGACCGCTCCCGTACAGGAACCCAAGGAATAGCCCTGCGGCACGCCGTATCCCACCGGTACGGCGTGCCGTTTTTTGTGGGGACCGGCGGAGGCTTTCAGGAAAAAACCCTCTTTGCTTTTTTCTCCATCCGCTATATAATGAGGGCATCCCGTTCCGCCGCGGGCAGGCCGCGGCGGAGGCTTCTGTTGAACAAAAGGAGAATCTGCATGAAACACATCATTCGCCGGCTGCTGGCCGCCCTGTGCGTCCTGGGCCTTCTCACCGCCTCCGCCTCCGCTCTGTCGGTGGAGCAGGCTCTGGGACTGCTGGAGGAGTACTATGTCAACCCCATCCCCGCCGAGGCCTACGAGGTGGAGAGCCTGGACGAGCTGTTCGCCCTGCTGGGGGACCCCTATACCTTTTATCTGTCTGCCGAGGAGTACCAGGCCTTTCTGGACTCCGTGGAGTCCACAGAGACGGTGACCGGCATCGGCGCTGCCATCCAGTACACCGATGAGGGCATTCTGCTGGTGAACGTTCTGGCCGGTTCCGGGGCCGAGGACGCCGGACTGGTAGACGGCGATCTCATCGTTGCCGTGGAGGGGACGAGCTGCGTTCCCGCCGGGGAGGCCCACCGGACCATGCTTGTGGGCGAGGCGGGCACCTATGTCACCGTCACCGTCCGCCACGCCGACGGCGCCCAGGAGGACTTCCGCATCCAGCGCAGAACCCTGGTGATCCACAATACCGAGACGAAGCTGCTGGAGGGAGGCGTGGGCTACATCGACTGCAACAGCTTCGGCTCCGAGACCGGCGATTACTTTGCCGGGGGAATCGAACAGTATGACGGCGACGCCAGAATCTGGATTGTAGACCTGCGCGGCAACCCGGGCGGCACCACCGGCTCCGCTGTGGAGGCGGCCGGTGCGTTCACCGGCAGCGGCATTCTGTTGTATCTCCGGGATCAGGCCGGCAGCTACTATTACTCCATCTATTTTGAGGACTATCTCACCGCAGATCCGGTGATTGTCCTCACCGATCCCAACTCCGCCAGCGCCTCCGAGGTCTTTGCCGGAGACATCCGGGACGCCCGGGCCGGCATCTCCGTGGGCACCCGCACCTTCGGCAAGGGCGTGGCTCAGATTGTACTGGACCAGGAGGAGCGGCCTGAGCTCTTTGACGGGGACGCCCTGAAGGTGACGGCCTACCGGTTTTACTCCCTCAACGGTAACACCACCGACAAGATCGGCGTGATTCCCACGGTGCTGCTGGAGGACACGGACGCCGAGGCGGCCGCCCTGGCGCTCTGTGCCGAGGCCCCGGAGATCCCCGACGGCCAGCTGAAAGTGGAGCTGGCGGGCTGGACCTTCTACATCGATCCCACCGCCTGTGAGGAGGACACCCTCTCTTCGCTGCTGGGAGCCCTGGCCCCGGATGTGCCCATGTGGTTGGGGGTGGACGGCGTGTGGGCGCCTATCACCACCGCCATGGCCCTGGAGCATTTCGGCGCGGAGGATTACTGCCGCTGGTTCACCGACGTGTCCGGCAGCGAATACGCCGACGCCATTAACACCCTGGCCACCTACGGCATTCTCCAGGGGGACCAGAACGGCGCGTTCCGGCCCCAGGACACCATTACCCGCGGGGAGGTCTGCGCCCTGCTGGCCCAGGCCTTCGGCATCACCTATGTGGGGGAGGGGACCTTCTCCGACGTACCGGACGGGAAGTGGTTTGCCGGCAGCGTCAACGCCATGGCTGCCATGGAGCTGGTGAACGGAAAGGAGAACGGCCTCTTCGACCCCTACGCCACCATGACCAATCAGGAGTTCTTCACCGTGCTGGGCCGCCTGGCCGCATTTCTCAACTTCAACGCCGAGGCCTACGCCGACGCGCTGGACCAGGCTGCGCTGGACGCCGATCCGGCGCTGGCCGGTTACGCCGCCTGGGCCCGGCCCGGCGTTGGGATGATGACCGGTATGCTGTCCGACGGAGAGGGGAACCATCTGAATCTCCTCTACGACGATCCGGATGCCATCGATCCCCAGGCTCCCATCCTCCGGGAGCAGGCGGCGGGCACTCTCTGCAATCTTCTGCGCAATATGGGCATTCTGGTGTATTGAATCTGTATAGTACGGGACCGGGATGGCCGCCGCTTCTGCGGCGGCCGTCTTGCGTTCTGCCGGGAAATCCGATATAATCTGTTGCAAAGGGAAAGGAGGCGCCTATGGGCACGTTACTGCTGAAAGGAATACAGACCCTTGTCACCTGCGGCGACGGAGACGCCGTTCTCCGGGATGTGGATATCCTCTGCGAGGACGGGATCATCCGGCGGATCGGGCCGGATCTCGGCTGCCAGGCAGAGGAGGTTCTGGACTGCCGCCATCTTCTGTGCTACCCGGGACTGGTGAACACCCACCACCACCTCTACCAGTGCTTTTCCCGGAATCTGCCCCAGGTGCAGAACCTGGAGCTGTTCGACTGGCTGAAGGCCCTGTATGAGATCTGGAAGAATCTGGATGAGGAGGCGGTGCGTCTCTCCTCCCTCACCGCCATGGGGGAGATGATGAAGCACGGCTGCACCACCTGCTTCGACCACCACTACGTCTTTCCCCGGGACGCGGGGGATCTCATCGGCGTGCAGCTTGCGGCGTCGGAGGAGCTGGGAATGCGGATGGTTTCCTCCCGGGGCAGCATGGACCTGAGCGTGAAGGACGGGGGGCTGCCGCCGGACAGCGTGGTCCAGCCGGTAGACGCAATTCTGGCCGACAGCGTCCGCCTCATCGAGACCTATCACGACCCCTCCTACGGCTCCATGCGGCAGATTGTCCTGGCCCCCTGCTCCCCCTTCTCCGTCAGCGGGGAGCTGCTGCGCCAGAGCGCCCTTCTGGCCCGGCAGTATAAGGTGCGGCTCCACACCCATCTGTGCGAGACCAAGGATGAGGAGCGGTATACCCTGGAGCGGTTCGGTCTCCGGCCTCTTGCCTACATGGAGCGCCTGGGGTGGCTGGGAGAGGACGTGTGGTATGCCCACGGCATCCACTTTAACGACCAGGAGCTGAAGCTGCTGGCGGACACCGGCACCGGCGTGGCCCACTGTCCCGCCTCCAACATGAAGCTGTCCTCCGGCGTCTGCCGTCTGCCGGAGATGCTGGAACTGGGGGTGCCGGTGGGACTGGCCCTGGACGGCAGCGCCTCCAACGACGGAAACAGTCTTCTGGAGGAGCTGCGCACGGCCTGCCTTCTCCACCGGCTCCACAGCAGCGAAAGGGCCCCCTCGGGCTATGATCTGCTGAAAATCGCCACCCAGGGCGGCGCCCGGGTGCTGGGCCGGACGGACATCGGCAGCGTGGAGGAGGGGAAGTGCGCCGACCTCTTCCTGGTGGACAGCCGCCGCCTGGAGCTGGTGGGCAGCTGCTTCGACCCGAAGAACCTGCTGGCCACCGTGGGACTCCGGGGACCTGTGGACTACACGGTGGTCAACGGACGGATCACCGTCCGCCGGGGGCGTCTGGCGGCGCTGGACGAGGAGGCGCTGGCTGCCGAAGCCGACGCCTGCTGCCGCCGGTATCTGGGGCTGTGAACCCCGTTGTAAATGGAGGAGGAATTTTGTATGGACAGTCTGTCCGGAATTTTTGACGTTGCCATTTTCGCCATTGGCGCCTACTTTTTCTATCTTT
This sequence comes from uncultured Oscillospiraceae bacterium, assembly GCA_944386975.1. GTDB lineage: Bacteria > Bacillota > Clostridia > Oscillospirales > Oscillospiraceae > CAJFPI01. The sequence goes on from CALXDC010000001.1 coordinate 32,535, forward strand.
TTGTACAGACCAAATTCAGAGGGAAGCCCATCAATGTGTCCAACTTCCTGCCCTCAGACCTGACCATGAAGCGCTGCCGGCAGCCGGAGGCCTTTACCGCCTTCATTCTGCCCCGCTTTCTGATTTTCGGGGTGCTGCTGATGTGCTATAGCGTTCTGTCCTTCCTGCAGCTGATCCCCTCCGGGTGGTTTTATTTCCTCTATGCGGTGCCGGTGATTCTCTTCTATATTGTCACCGTCCGGCAGTCCCGCCGGTATTGGTGAAAAAAGCGCCGCTGCGGAGCATTTGCATCCGCAGCGGCGCTTTTTTATATACTCTGGATCTCTCGGGCGATGGGAGGACGGTCGGTGATTCAGCCCTCCGCCGCCTCCAGCTCCGCCAGACGGCGGCCCATGAGCACGCCCATAACGGAGGCCATCATCAGGCCCCGGGTCCAGCCGCTGGAGTCGCCTAGGCAGTGGAGCCCCTTCACGTTGGTGTCGAAATTCTCGTCCATCTTCACCCGGTTGGAGTAGAACTTCAGCTCCGGGGAGTACAACAGCGTCTCATAGGAGGCAAAGCCGGGCACCACGTGGTCCATGGCCTGAATGAAGTTGATGATGTTGATCATGGCCCGGTAGGGCATGGCGGCGGTGATATCCCCGGCCACCGCGTCGGGCAGGGTGGGCCGCAGGTTGGACTGGCTCAGCTCCTTGGGCCAGGTCCGCTTTCCGTCCAGAATGTCTCCGAACCGCTGGACCAGGATGTGGCCGTTGGCCAGCATGTTGGTCAGCTCGCCCACCTTCTGGGCGTAGGCAATGGGCTGGTTGAAGGGCACGGAGAAGTTGTGGCTGCAGAGGATGGAGAGGTTGGTGTTGTCGCTCTTCAGATCCTTGTAGCTGTGGCCGTTCACCACCGCCAGGTCGTTGTCGTAGTTCTCCTGGCTGACAAAGCCGCCGGGGTTCTGGCAGAAGGTGCGGACCTTGTTCTTGAAGGGCTTGGGATAGCCCACCAGCTTGGACTCGTACAGCACCCGGTTGACGGTCTCCATGATCTCGTTGCGGACCTCCACCCGGACGCCGATGTCCACGGTGCCGGGCTGGTGGGCAATGTTGTGCTCGGCGCAGAGGCTCTCCAGCCAGTCGGCGCCCCGGCGGCCGGTGGCGATGATGGTGTGGCCCGCCAGGATCTCCTGGCTGTCCTTGCCGTTGGTGATGCACACGCCCTTGCACACGTCTCCGTCCAAAATCAGGTTGGTGCATTCATAGCCGAACAGCAGCTCCACCCCGTTTTCAAGAAGATGCTGCTCAATGGCGTAGTAAAGGCTCTGGGCTTTCTCGGTGCCGAGATGCCGGATGGGGCAATCCACCAGTTTCAGACCGGCCTGAATGGCCCGGCGGCGGATCTCCTTGACCTCCTCCTCGTTGCCGAGACCCTCGATGTGGGTGTCGGCGCCGAACTCCAGGTAGATTTTATCGGTGTAGTCGATGGTCTCCTGAGCCTTCTCCGCACCGATGAGGGTGGGGAGGTCGCCGCCCACCTCGTAGCTCAAAGACAGCTTCCCGTCGGAGAAAGCGCCGGCCCCGGAGAAGCCGGTGGTGATGTGGCAGTAGGGCTTGCAGTTGACGCACTGCTTGGTCTGACTCTTGGGGCAGCGGCGCTTCTCCACCGCCACGCCCTTCTCCACGATCATGATGCTCTGCTTGGTGCCCTTCTTCAGCATTTCCAGGGCGGTGAAGATACCGGCGGGACCGGCTCCGATGATAACAACGTCCTTCCTCATAACGCATCCTCCGTTTTGTGATCTGGCGGCCAAGGCCGCAAAAAAGCTGCCCTACCTCAGCCTGCAGAGGGTCCGGGGACCCTTGCAGCGCGGAACGTAAGGCAGTCCATCTACTTCCATCCATTTTCACACGTGTCGATGGCGTTTGCCTCACACGTATTTTAATTATGGGGCATAAAAAATCGTTTGTCAAGCAAAATTTTTGTTTTGCCGCTATTTTACAACAGCAGGTCCCAGAGCATCTTGACAAACAGCATTCCCAGCACCAGGAAGATCATGCCCCGGACCCGGCGGCTGCCGCCCCGGATGGCGTACCTGGCGCCGCACCAGCCTCCCAGGGCGTTGCAGAGGGCAGCGGGCAGCACCACCGCCCACAGCACCTTGCCGCTGAGGAGGTACACCACCGCCGCCGCGATGTTGGACGCCAGATTTCCCACCTTGGCGCAGCCGGAGGCGGAGATCAAATCCCGGTGGAGGAGGGCGGTGAAGGCCATGATCATGAAGGTGCCGGTGCCGGGGCCCACCAGTCCGTCATAGCCCCCGATGAAAAAGCCGATGAGGAGGCTCAGCGCCAGCTTGCGCAGCGGCGGTACCGCCGGGCCGTCCCCGGTCTCCAGGCCGAAATCCTTTTTTACCATGAGAAAGACGGCCACCAGGGGCAGGGCCACCAGCATCAGGCCCTTGAGCAATGCGTCGGACAGCAGCAGAGCCAGCCTGGCCCCGGCGGCGCTGCCCGCCAGGGCTCCGACGGCGGCGGGCAGGGCGATGGACAGGTCCACCTTGCCGCTTTTGAGATACCGCACCGAAGCGGTGGCGGTGCCGATGCCGTTGACCACCTTGTTGGTACCGGCAGCGATGTGGGTGGGGATTCCCGCCAGAAAATAGGTGGGCAGGGTGATGAGGCCGCCGCCTCCCGCCACGCTGTCCACAAAGCCCCCCAGGAATACCAGGGGGCAGATCAGCAGATAGTGATACAACTCCAGTTCCATACCGCGTCCCTCCGTTTGCTCCTGGAATTTTACCACAGTGTGGGAAAAAAAGCTACCAAATTCTTCGGAATATGCTATACTGGGAGCACTACGACGAAAGACGGGAGAACTGCTATGAACCTCTGTGATATCCGGGAGATCCAGGCCCTTTTGGGCCGCCACGGCTTTCGCTTCAGCAAATCCATGGGCCAGAATTTCCTCATTGCGGACTGGGTGCCCCGGGACATCGCCGCTGCCAGCGGGGCCGACGAGACCTGCGGGGTGCTGGAGATCGGTCCCGGGGTGGGTCCCCTCACCACAGAGCTGTGCCGCACGGGGGCCAGGGTGGTGGCGGTGGAGCTGGATCGTGCCCTGGTGCCGGTGCTGGGGGAGACCATGGCGGCATGGGACAATTTCTCCCTCATCAGCGGCGACGTGCTGAAGCTGGACCTGCCCACCCTGGTGCGGGAGCGCTTTGACGGCCTCACCCCTATGGTCTGCGCCAATCTGCCCTACAACATTACCACCCCGGTGCTGACGGCCCTGGTGGAGGCCGGGTGCTTCGAGACCATTACGGTGATGATCCAGAAAGAGGTAGCCCAGCGCATTGCCGGGGGGCCCGGAGGCGACTACGGCGCGTTCTCCGTGTTCATGCAGTACCACATGGAGACGGAGGTCCTCTTTGATGTGCCGAGGGAGTGCTTTCTCCCTGCCCCCAAGGTGACCTCCGCGGTGCTGCGGTGCTGCCGGCGGAAGGAACCCCCGGTGACCCCCGCCTGTGGGGAGAAGTTCTTTTTCCAGGTGGTCCGGGCCTCCTTCGCCCTGCGGAGAAAGACCCTGGTGAACAGCCTCTCCTCCGTCTTCGGAGACCGGCTGGGGAAGGAGGCGCTGGGGGAATGCGTGGCCGCCTGCGGCCTCTCCTCCACCGTTCGCGGAGAGGCCCTGACTCTGCCCCAGTTCGCCGCCCTGGCGGACGAGATCTTCCAGAGAATCGGGAAATGAAAACAGTCCCCCCGACGCGTCGGGGGGACTGTTTTTGTCGTATTATCGGAACTTACTTCACCTGCTTGCCGTCCACAAACACGGCCTTCAGGTTCAGTTCCTTGTCCAGCACCACCAGGTCCGCGGCCTTGCCTACGGCGATGACACCGGTGTCGGTGAGGCCCACGGCCTTGGCGGGAGCGGTGGTGGCGGCGTAGACTGCATCCTCCAGGGGGAGGCCGAAGGACACCACATTCTTCAGTTCCGTCAGCAGATTGGAGGAGGAACCGGCCAGGGTGTCGGTGCCCAGGAGGGTGGCCTTGCCGTTCTTCATCTCGATGGGCTGGCCGCCCAGCTCATACTGGCCGTCGGGCATGCCTGCGCAGCGCAGGGAGTCGCTGATCATCACCAGCTTGTCCCCGAAAAGCTTGTGGGTGGCCCGGATCACCGCGGGATGGATGTGGAGCCCATCGCAGATCAGCTCCACAGTGGCGCCGCTGTCGAAGGCGGCGGCGATGACTCCGGGCGCCCGGTGGAGCAGGGAGGGCATGCCGTTGTAGAGGTGGGTGGCGTGGGAGGCGCCGGCCTTGTAGGCGGCCATAGCGGTGTCGTAGTCCGCCACGGTGTGGCCCACGGACACGGTACACACTTTGGATACCTCCTCAATGAAGGGGATGGCCCCCTCCTCCTCCGGGGCCACGGTGATGAGGCGGACCTTGCCGCCGCTGGCTTCGTTGAGCCGGTGGAACATGTCCACGTCGGGCTTGTGGAGGTTCTCCGCCGCCTGGGCGCCCCGCTTGGCAAAGCTGAGGAAGGGGCCCTCCAGGTGGATACCCGCGCACTTGGCACCGCCATTGGGCACAAAGTCCCGGATGGCATGCATGGCGGGGGTCAGCACCTCCTCCTTCAGGGTCATGGTGGTAGCCAGATAGGAGGTGACGCCGTGGGCGGCGTAGTAGTCGCTGAGGGGCTGGAGGCCCTCGGCCTTGCCGTCGCTGAAGTCCTCTCCCACCGCGCCGTGGGTGTGAACGTCCACAAAGCCGGGGATCACATAGCCCCCCTCCGCGTCCAGGTCGCCGCCACCGGGCAGCTCTCCCAGGGCGGTAATGGTCTGGTCAAATTCGATGTCCCCGGGGACAAAGGCGTGGTTGACAAAAATCTTGGCGTTTTTGATGCGCATGATGTGTGCCTCCTCAGTGCAGTGCAGGCAGGCTGGCAGCGGCCATGGACTGACCCACACGGCGGAACTTCTCGTCGGGCAGCTCCGGCAGGATCTTGCCGTTGAGATCGGGATACTCGTCGGCCAGCACCTTCTTGCAGGTGTCCAGAATGATGTCGCCGCCCTTGCCGCTCATGACCCGGCCCAGCAGCAGTACATGCCTGCACTGGTAGAGGTCGTAGTAAAAGGCCAGGGTGTGGCCCAGGTACACGCCGATGGACTCGTACACAGAAGCCGCATGGGGGTTGTCCTGCTCCATCAGCTTCTGGACCTCCTTCAGCTTCTCGGCGGGGGACAGGCTCTCCGCCAGGGCAATGCCCGCCCGGGGGGCCAGCTTGATGACGCCGTCCTGGGAGAAGTACTTCACGCCGCAGCCGATGTCGCCGCTCCACTCGTCCTCCATGGCCTCGGGATTCACGTCCACAGGCATGAAAGCCAGCTCGTTGAGCCAGCCGGTGACCCGGCCCTGGTCGTCCACATAGCCCACAGCCTCGCTGGTGCCCATGGCGATACCCAGCACGCTGTTGTCGTCCATGCACATGGCCCCGGCCAGGGCGGACACATCGCCGTCGTTGACCACGGCGAAGGGCACGTCGCCGAAGGTATTCCGAATGGCCCGGATGTAGATGTCCTTCACCTTGGCCTCAAAGGCATCCTTGGGGACCTTTAGGAACAGGGAGGCCACCATGGTGCGGTTGTCGATATACACGCCGGCGGAGCTGACGCCCACCGCGTCCACCCGGGGCATGTGCTCCGCGGCGCTCTTCAGAGCGGCCACGATGCCGTCATAATGGTAGTCGGGGTCCTCGTTGATCTTGGGGAACCACACCACCTCCTCGGAGTACACCGTCTCGCCGTCCACCACGGCGGACACCTTCCGGTCGCTGCCGCCTGCGTCAAAGCCGATGCGGCAGCCGTCCAGGTGACGGCCCATGGCCTCGGGAGCGCTCTTCTCCTCCGGCACCTTGTCGCAGGAAACCACCTCGAAGGGGTGCTCGTAAACCCCGGCCATAAAGTCGGCGTCAAAGGCCCGGGCGCCGCCGGCGCAGTAGGTCTCCTTCAGGTACTGGCAAATGCTTTCATCACCGGCCACATAGATCTTGAAGCCGCCCTGCATCCACAGCATGGTCTTCACCAGCCGGTCCATGTAGTACCGGTCGGCCTCCGCCATGTCGGGGGTGCCGTGAATGAAGGTGTGCTTCACCGCCACCTGACCGCGGTCCCGCTCCACCGCGATGCTCACCGGCTTCTTGGCGTCGGCCAGGAAGGCGCGGTTGAATTTGAGAATGGGCATGAATTCCTTATCCAGCTGGGGAATGTGCTTACACTGCACGGGGATTCCATAACGATTCATGGGAAATAACCTCCTTCTCCTCTGTCGCATGCCGCGGATTACGCTCCATCTTCCTGCTTCCGCGGCTGATTATCTATAGTGTACCACAAAGTTTTCAGCTTGTCATCCATCTTGATAAAAGTTTTTTCGATATCTCCTAAAAATATTGAAAAAATTTTTCGATAGTGGTACAATACCAGTGTACATGGGAGCGACCCCGGGAAACCGGGGGAATAATAAGATTGAGAAGAGAGGTAAATCGCGATGGATCGTGCAAAACTGCAGGCGACTCAGCAGTGGGTCAAGGATCAGTTGGCCATCAGCGCCAACTTCTGGCTGAAAAACGGCATGGACCATGAAAACGGCGGTGTGTACACCTGCTTGGACCGGGAGGGCAAAATCTACTCCACGGACAAGAGCGTGTGGATGCAGGGCCGGTGCGGCTGGACCTTTGCCTACCTGTGCCATGTGTACGGGGTGAAGGAGGAGTGGCTGGCGGCCAGCAAGAGCTGCCTGGACTTCATGGAGGCCCACTGCATCAACCGGGCCGCCGGAAACCGGATGTATTTCACTGTCACCGCCGAGGGCAAGCCCCTGCGGCAGCGCCGCTACTGCTTCAGCGAGGGCTTCTATGTGATGGCCAACGCGGAGTATTACGGCATCACCGGCGACAAGGCCTGCATCGAGCGGGCCCGGGCCGCCTACGACCTCATCTATAAGCTGAACAACGGCCTCATCAAGGATCCCACCGGTCTCGGCCCCAAGACCATCCCCGAGACCCGCACCGGCCGGGCTCTGGCGGACCCCATGATTTTCCTGAATATCACCGCCGTCATGCGCCGGTGCGATCCGGAGCAGAAGGAGCTGTACGACAAGTATGCCAAGGAGTGCGCCGAGGCCATCTTCAAGTATCACAGGAAGCCGGATCTCCACTGCACCCTGGAGAGCGTGGACCCCGAGGGCAACCCGGAGCTGTGGTACACCGCCGGCCGCGTGGTGAACCCCGGTCACGACATCGAGTGCTCCTGGTTCGTCATGGAGGAGGCCAACTATGAGAACAACCCCGACCTGCACCGCCAGGCTGTGGAGATGTTCGACGACGCCTTCACCGCCGGCTGGGACAAGGAGTACGGCGGTCTGCTCTACTTCATCGACTGCCTGGGCAAGCCCCCGGAGGCCTATGAGCACGACATGAAGCTGTGGTGGCCCCACAACGAGATTCTCATCGCCTCCATGATGATCTATCGGGACACCGGGGATGAGAAGTACCTCAACTACTTCTACCAGACCCTGGATTACTGCAAGGAGCACTTCGCCGATCCCGAGTTCGGCGAGTGGTACGGCTACCTCCGTCGGGACGGCAAGCCCACGCAGCCCTCCACCAAGGGCAGCACCTTCAAGGGCCCCTTCCACCTGCCGCGGAGCCTTATCATGGTGGACACCATGATCGACCAGATCCTCAGCAAGTGACGACAAAGAAAAATCCTCTGCAGAGCGTCTGCTCTGCAGAGGATTTTTTTGGTACCGGCCGCTGGAGAGGAGACGCCCCGCGGCGGTGTTTTTTTACGGGTAAAGCCGATTCAAAGCATCCTGCATCAGCGCCATGGAGACGCAGCCCAGGCCGAAAAAGCTCAGCAGCAGGTACAGAAGCCCCGTGTTGCCGGAGTAGGTGCCCTGGAGAATCTCCACCCGCTCGCCCATCTTGTACATCCAGTACAGGCTATAGATGCCGCAGGTAATGAGGGAGAACAGAAACACCATGCCGCCGCTGGGGCCGTTCTGGCGGGAAGCGGCGTTGATCTCATCGTTGAGGACGATCATCCAGTAGATGGGATAAATCCCGCAGGTGAACAAATACAAAATAATACAGAGAGGAATGCTGCGTTTCATATACGGTACCTCCAGGGGTGGGCCCCTCACATCGTCCGCCGGGTCCGACGGCGGGCTGATTATACCACGGAGCATTCCGGGAAACAAGGTGGTCCGCAATTTTTAAGGAAAAAATCGTGGAAATTTTGGGAATATTGCCCAATGTTTGCGATATTTTTTATACATTTAGCAAAAATCTTAACGATTTATTAACAATTAGAGGGGCAAAAGGGCGTAGCTTTGTGATATAATATAGTGCTGAATGGAATCCTATTATTTTGTCACAAAATGTGACCGCCGGAGGAACCGGCTTCATTGAACTACGGAGAATTGCCATGAGAGAGAACAGACTAAGCGCCCTGTCTCTTGGGATCGACGTGGGCAGCACCACGGTGAAGGTGGTGCTGTTGGAAGGCGATAAGGTCCTGTACCAGGAGTACCAGCGCCACCTGTCCCAGGTGAGACAAAAAACTTTGGAACTGCTTCATCAGGCGGCCCCTCTGATCGGGGACCGCCACTTTGCCGTCGCCCTGTCCGGCAGCGCCGGGCTGGGGCTGTCCGAATCCATCCACATGCCCTTCGTCCAGGAGGTCTTCGCCACCGGCGAGGTGGTCCGCCGCCTGGAGCCGGACACCAGCGCGGTGATCGAGCTGGGGGGCGAGGACGCCAAGATCATCTTTTTTGACGGCGGTGTGGACGAGCGGATGAACGGCTCCTGCGCCGGAGGAACCGGAGCCTTTATCGACCAGATGGCTACTTTGCTGGACGTGACGGTGGACGAGATGGACCAGCTGGCCCTGCGCCACAAGCGGCTCTATCCCATTGCCAGCCGCTGCGGGGTCTTTGCCAAGACCGACATCCAGCCCCTCCTCAACCAGGGGGCTAACAAAGAGGACGTGGCCGCCAGCATCTACCAGGCGGTGGTGAACCAGACCATTGCCGGTCTTGCCCAGGGGCGGAAGATCGCCGGAAAAGTGCTGTTTTTAGGCGGTCCCCTTCACTACTGCAAGGGCCTGCGCCAGCGCTTCCAGGAGACGCTGAAGCTCACCGACGAGCAGGCCATCTTCCCACCCTACGGCCGCTTCGCCGTGGCCCTGGGGGCGGCGGTATACGCCAGCCGCACCCGCCACACCACCACGGTGGCAGAGCTGGACGCCGCCATTCAGGACAGCCTCAGCCGCCGCACCGTGGCCAACCGCCTGCCCCCCCTCTTTGAAAATGAGGAGGAGTACCGGGAATTTCAGGCCCGCCACGCCGGGGCCGACGTCCCCAGCCGGGACATCGCCTCCTATACCGGCGACGCCTGGCTGGGCATCGACTGCGGCAGTACCACCACCAAGCTGGTGCTGCTGTCAGCGGACAAGGAGCTCCTCTATACATATTATGATTCCAACCGGGGCAACCCGGTGGAGCTGGTCCGGGACCAGCTGACCCGGATCTACGAGCAGTGCGGCGACCGCATTGCGATCCGGGGCAGCGCCGTCACCGGTTACGGCGAGGAGCTGATTTTGAACGCTTTCGGCGTGGACAAGGGGGTGGTGGAGACCATCGCCCACTACACCGCCGCCAAGCACTTCTGCCCTCCGGTGGACTTCATTCTGGACATCGGCGGCCAGGATATCAAGTGCTTCAAGATCAAGGACGGGGCCATCGACTCCATCATGCTCAACGAGGCCTGTTCCTCCGGCTGCGGCTCCTTCATCGAGACCTTTGCCAAGAGCATGGGCTACAACATTGCCGACTTTGCCGAAAAGGGACTCCACGCCGCCGCCCCGGTGAACCTGGGCAGCCGGTGCACCGTATTCATGAACTCCTCGGTGAAGCAGTCCCAGAAGGACGGCGCCACTGTGGAGGACATCTCCGCCGGTCTCTCGGTGAGCGTGGTGAAAAACGCCATCTACAAGGTCATCCGGGCCGGCAGCGCCGACGAGCTGGGGGAGCACGTGGTGGTCCAGGGCGGCACCTTCTACAACGACGCCGTCCTCCGGGCCTTTGAGCGGGAATTGGGGAAGGACGTGATCCGCCCCGCCATTGCCGGCCTCATGGGTGCCTACGGCGCGGCGCTCTACGCCATGGACCTGAAGCAGTCCACCATCATTACCGCCGAGGGACTGAAGACCTTTGTCCACACCGCCAAGGCCGCCGTGTGCCAGGGCTGCGCCAACCACTGCCGCCTGACGGTGAACTCCTTCGGCGGCGGGAAGAAGTTTATTTCCGGCAACCAGTGTCAGAAGGGTTTGGGCCTGAAGGTGGTGGAGGAGCTGCCGAACCTCTACGCCTATAAGCGGGAGATGATCCAGGCCCTGGAGCCCGGCGACGGGACGAGAGGCACCGTCGGCCTGCCTCTGGCCCTGGGCATGTACGAGCTGCTGCCCCTGTGGCACGCCTTCTTCAAGGCCCTGGGGTTCAAGGTGGAGGTCTCCGGCCTTTCCACCCGCCGGACCTATGAGAAGGGCCAGTTCTCCATCCCCTCCGACACCGCCTGCTATCCGGCCAAGATCATGCACGGCCACATGGAGGAGCTGCTGGAGCGGGGGGTGGACGCCATTTTCTACCCCTGCCTCACCTACAACGTGGACGAGCATGAGAGCGACAACCACTACAACTGCCCGGTGGTGGCCTACTACTCCGAGCTTCTGAAGGGGAACATGGACGATCTCAGCCAGACCAACTTCCTCTACCCCTTCCTGAACATCAACAACCGCACGGAGCTTACCAAGGAGCTGACGGCCTGCCTGACCCCGGTGTTCCCCGGCATCACCCGCCGGGAGGTGCGCAAGGCGGTGGACACGGCCTTTGTGGCCTACGAGGCCCACATGGACGCGGTGCGGAGAGAGGGCGAGCGGGCGGTCCAGTGGGCCCGGGACCACGGCCGCCGGATCATGATTCTGGCGGGCCGCCCCTACCACGTGGACCCGGAGATCGGCCACGGCATCGACAAGCTGGCCGCCTCCCTGGGCTTCGTGGTGGTCAGCGAGGACAGCGTGTGCCATCTGGCGGAGCCGGTGAACGTCCACGTCCTCAACCAGTGGACCTACCACGCCCGGCTCTACCGGGCCGCCAGGTACGCCTGCGAGCATGAGGACACCCAGCTGGTGCAGCTGGTGAGCTTCGGCTGCGGGGTGGACGCCATCACCACCGACGAGGTCCGTTCCATCCTGGAGCGGGACAACAAGCTCTATACCCAGATCAAAATCGACGAAATCACCAACCTGGGCGCCGTGCGGATCCGGCTGCGGAGTCTCATGGGCGCCCTGGAGGGAAAGGAACAGGAGGTGCAGGACAGTGAAGAAAAGAAAGCCTGAGTACGTGGTGTTTACCGAGGAGATGAAGCAAACCCATACCATTCTGGTGCCCAACATGCTGCCCATGCACTTCAAGATCATCGCCCGGGTGATGGAGAAGGAGGGCTACTCCGTGGAACTGCTGGAGACCTACGGTCCCCACATCGCGGAGACGGGCCTCAAGTACGTCCACAACGACACCTGCTACCCCGCCATCCTGGTGATCGGCCAGTTCCTGGACGCCCTCCAGAGCGGGAAATACGACCCGGATAAGGTGGCCCTGGTGCTGTTCCAGACCGGCGGCGGCTGCCGGGCCAGCAACTACATCCACCTTTTGCGCAAGGCTCTGCAGAAGGCGGATATGGGGCATGTGCCCGTCATCTCCCTGAGCCTCACGGGCCTGGAGCACCACCCCGGCTTCAAGCTGTCGGTGCCCCTGGTGAAAAAGATGATGTACGGCGTGCTATACGGCGACCTTCTTATGAGTCTTGTGAACCAGACCAAGCCCTATGAGGTGGAGAAGGGGGCCGCCCAGGCCCTGGCGGACCGGTGGACCATCCGTCTTGCCGAGGAGATGGGTCAGGGCAAGCACAACTACAAGATGGTTCGGGCCAACTATCAGCGGATTCTGGACGATTTCGCGGAGCTTCCCGTGGAGAAGCGCCCCAAGGTGAAGGTGGGCGTGGTGGGGGAGATCTACGTGAAATACTCCCCCTTAGGGAACAACAATCTGGAGCAGTTTCTGGTGGACGAGGACGCCGAGGTGGTGATTCCGGGACTTCTGGACTTCTGTCTCTACTGCGTGTACAATAATCTCTTGGACTACAAGCTCTACGGCATGCAGAAGACCACCAAGTTCCTCTACACCATCGCCTATAACTACCTCCTGGACAAGGAGGAGGACATGATCAAGGTGATGAAGGCCGACGGCCGCTTCATGCCCCCCACCCTCTTTACCCACACCATCGATCTGGTGCAGGGGTACATCGGTATGGGGGTGAAGATGGGAGAGGGGTGGCTCCTCACCGCAGAGATGCTGGAGCTGGCGGACAAGGGTGTGGAGAACATCGTCTGCACCCAGCCCTTCGGGTGCCTGCCCAACCACATCTGCGGCAAGGGGATGATGAAGCCCATCAAGGCCCGGAACCCCAACATCAACATCGTGGCCATCGACTACGACGCCGGAGCCACCCGGGTCAACCAGGAGAACCGCATCAAGCTGATGCTGGCCAACGCCCGGGAGCGGGCTGCGGAGCGGGAGGAACAGACTCCCGTAGAGGTATAAAGGATAGGAAAAGGGGAGGACCGCCGGAAGCGGTCCTCCTATTTTTGCGCGTCTGCTCTCCAGAAAATACGCCGGGCGAAAAAGAAATAACCCCCATGGGGGCTTGTGCCGGAGGCCAAGCTGTGAGAATATGGGTCTGCAGAATTTCTCAATATCAGGAGGAAACCATGAAAAGACGATTGTCGCTGTTGTTGGCCCTTGTATTGCTCCTCACGCTCACCGCCTGCGGCGGCGGGGGGACAGAGGACCCGGACACCTCGGGGGAAGGTTCCACCCTGGTCTACGGCAGCGCCGACTACACCCGCATCAACCCCGCTATGGACGAGCACTGCGAGATCAATCTCCTGCTCTTCAGTGGCCTGACCGCCCACGACGGCGACAACCAGGTAGTTCCCGGGCTGGCCGAGAGCTGGGACTACGACGAGGCATCCTGCACCTACACCTTCCACATCCGGGAGGGGATTTTGTGGCACGACGGGGAGCCCTTCACCGCCGAGGATGTGAAGTTCACCATCGAGGCCATCCAGGCCCCGGACAACGGCTCGGAGAATGCCCCCAACTATGAGGACGTGGAGGAAATCACCGTGGTGGACCCCCTGACGGTATCCTTCCGCCTGCGGGAGCCCAATGTGGCCTTTCTGGACTATATGACCATGGCCATCCTGCCCCAGCACCTGCTGGAGGGGGAGGACATGCAGACCTCCGACTTTTTCCGCAGCCCCGTGGGCACCGGGCCCTATATGCTGGAGAGCTGGGACGTGGGGCAGTCCATTGTGCTGGTGAAAAATGAGAACTACTACCAGGGCTGTCCCCAGATCGACCGGATCATCTTCAAGATCGTGGGGGACGACAACGCCCAGGCCATCCAGCTGGAGTCCGGCGAGCTGGACCTGGCCCTGCTGGACCCCCGGAACGCCCAGAATTTCGCGGATAAGGAGGACTTCGTCTGCTACGACATGAAGACGGCGGACTACCGGGGCATTCTCTTTAACTTCGCCAACGACTACTGGCAGGAGAACCGGGATCTGATTCCCGCCGTCTGCTGCGCCATTGACCGTCAGGCCATCATCGACTCCGTCCTGCTGGGCCAGGGCATGGCCGCCTACGGCCCCCTCCAGCAGAACATCTACAACAACGAGGACGTGGAGCACTACGACTACGATCCTGCCAGAGCCCGGCAGATTCTGGAGGACGCCGGCTGCGTGATGGGGGAGAACGGCTTCTATACCCGCAACGGGGAGGAGGTGGGCTTTGTCATCAGCGTGATGTCCGGCGAGCAGGACCGCATCGACATCGCCCAGGCCGCCGCCCAGCAGCTGCGGGAGGTGGGGATCAACTGCACGGTGGACATCCCCGCCGAGATGGATTGGGGCGGGCAGATGGCCTGCCTCATCGGCTGGGGCAGCCCCTTTGACGCCGACGACCACACCTACAAGGTCTTCGGCACCGGCAAGGGGGCCAACTACTCCAGCTACTCCAACGAGAAGGTGGACGAGTACCTGACCCTGGCCCGCCAGTCCTCCGACCCCGCGGTGCGGCAGGAGTACTACGACAAGTTCCAGGTGGAACTGGCCAACGATCCCGCCTACGCCTTCATCTGCTACATCGACGCCAACTACGTGGCCCGGTCCTCCATCCAGGGCATCGCCGCCGACACGGTGATGGGCCACCACGGCGTGGGCATCTTCTGGAACGTGCACCAGTGGACCATCGGGGAGAACTGACAAAACATGAAAAAGGCGGGAAAGGGCTGGCAGCAGCCCTTTTCCGCCGTGAAAGGGGAGCGTCTATGGGAGCGCTGCTGGAAGTGAAGAATCTGTCGGTGCGCTTTGACGCCCGGGCCGGGGAGGTCCAGGCGGTGCGCGGCGTCAGCTTTTCCCTGGCTGCCGGGGAGGTGCTGGCGGTGGTGGGGGAGTCGGGCTGCGGCAAGAGCGTGCTGTGCAAGGCCATCATGAAGCTGCTGCCCCCCACCGCCCGTATCACCTCCGGCAGCATCCTGGTGAACGGCGCGGACATCACCGCCTACCGGGAGCGGGATATGCGGCGGCTGCGGGGAAAGCTCTTCTCCATGGTGTTTCAGGACCCCATGACCTCCCTCAACCCCACCATGACCATCGGCGCCCAGATCGGGGAGGCGGTCCGCCTCCACCACCCCCGGCTCTCCCGGGGGGAGCTGCGCAGCCGGGTGGAGGAGCTGATGACCCTGGTGGGTATCGACCGGCCCCGGGAGCGGATGGACCTCTACCCCTGCCACTTCTCCGGCGGCATGCGCCAGCGCGCCGTCATGGCCATCGCCCTGGCCGGAGAGCCCAGCATTCTCTTTGCCGACGAGCCCACCACCGCCCTGGATGTGACCATCCAGTCCCAGATTCTGGACCTCCTCCGGGAGGTGCAGCAGAAGCTGGGCACCGCCACGGTGTTCGTGACCCACGACCTGGGGGTGGTGGCCCGGGTGGCGGACCGGGTGGCGGTGATGTACGCGGGAAAGATTGTGGAGACCGGCACGGCGGAGGAGATCTTCTACGACCCCCGTCACCCCTATACCTGGGGCCTTCTCCAGTCCCTCCCTGCCCTGTCCCGGGGCCGGGACACCCTCCGGGCCATTCCCGGCATGCCTCCCTCTCTGGAAAACCCGCCCCGGGGGGACGCCTTTGCCTGCCGCAACCCCTACGCCCTGGCCATCGACTACGAGGAGGAGCCCCCCATGTTCCGCCTCTCCGACACCCACTACGCGGCCACCTGGCTGCTGGACCCCCGGGCCCCGGAGGTCATTCCACCCATAGGAGGCGGTCTGCATGGATAACGAGATTCTGCTGGACGTCCAGCATCTCACCCACTTTTTTCCCATCACCAAAAAGATCGCCGTAAAGGCGGTGGACGACTTGTCCTTCCAGCTGCGCCGGGGGGAGATTTTCGGTCTGGTGGGGGAGTCGGGCTCCGGCAAGTCCACCGTGGCCCGGTGCGTTATGAACCTCTACCGGCCCCAGGCGGGCCGGATTCTCTACAAGGGGATCGACACCTGCGACCGGCGGGCCTTCCGAAAGAACCGGCGGATGCTGCAGACCACCCGGCAGCTCATCTTCCAGGACTCCGCCTCCAGCCTCAATCAGCGGATGCGGGTCTGCGACATCATTGCCGAGCCCATGCGCATCCAGCACATCACGCCCCCCAGGGGTACCCACCGGGCGGAGGCGGCCTTTCAGATGCACTACGTGGGGCTGGACCCCAGCTTTCTGGACCGGTACCCTCCGGAGCTCTCCGGGGGCCAGCGCCAGCGGGTGGCCATTGCCCGGGCTCTGGCCATGGAGCCGGAGCTGCTGGTGGCCGACGAGCCCATCGCCTCCCTGGACGTGTCCATTCAGGCCCAGATCGTGAACCTCTTCAAGCACTTGCAGCAGGAGCACGGCTTCTCCTTCCTCTTCATCGCCCACGACCTGGCTATGGTGGAGTTCCTCTGCGACCGGGTGGGGGTGATGTACCACGGCCGGCTTCTGGAGGTGGCGCCCACGGAGGAGCTGTTTCAGCATCCCCTGCATCCCTATACGAAATCCCTGCTGTCGGCCATCCCCATCCCCGACCCCGTCCGGGAGCGGGCGCGGAAGCTGATTCCCTACGAGGAGGAGCCGGGAGCGCCCCGGGGGACGCTGCGGGAAGTGTCGCCGGACCATTTCGTGGCGGAGTAAGGAGGTGTTTTCCATGACCATATCCCGTGGGGCTGTCTATTGGGGGAAGAAGCTTCTGCTCTTTCTTTTGAGCGTGCTCCTTCTGTCCGTTGCGGTGTTCTGCGTGTCCCGGTGGGCCCCCGGCGACCCCCTGGTGTCCTACTACGGGGACAGGGTGGAGAAGATGAGCCCGGAGGAGCGGGCCTGGGCGGAGGATCAGCTGGGGCTGAACGACCCCCTTCCGGTCCAGTATGTCCGTTGGCTCACCGGAGCCCTCCAGGGGGACTTCGGCATCTCCTACAAGTATAAAATGGACGTGGTGGAGGTGATCGGAAGCCGGATCGGCAACACCCTCATTCTGGGGGGCATCGGCTTTCTCCTGATCTTCACCCTGGCGCTGCTGCTGGGGATCCTCTGCGCCTGGCGGGAGGACGGGCTTCTGGACCGGATTCTCTGCAAGGTGGGCACCGTCACCAGCTGCATTCCGGAGTTCTGGCTATCCCTGGTGCTGATTCTGATCTTCGCGGTGTGGCTGCGGTGGCTGCCCAGCTCCGGCGCCTACTCCATCGGGAAGAGTGGGGATCTCTCGGACCGGGCGGTCCACCTGATCCTCCCTCTGACGGTGGTGGTGATCAACCACCTCTGGTACTACGCCTACATGATCCGAAACCGGATTTTGGAGGAGGTGCGGGCGGACTATGTGCTGCTGGCCCGGGCCAAGGGGCTGGGGAAGGGGAGCGTTCTTTTCCGCCACTGCCTGCGCAACGCCATTCCCTCCTATCTCAGCATCATGGCCATCTCCCTTCCCCACGTGCTGGGGGGGACCTATATTGTGGAGACGGTGTTCTCCTATCCGGGTATCGGAACCCTCTCCTACGAGAGCGCCCGGTACCAGGACTACAACCTCCTGATGCTGCTGTGCCTGCTCACCGGCGTGGTGGTGATTTTGTGCAACATGGCTGCCCAGGCCATCAACGAGCGGATTGACCCCCGGATGCGGTCCGGGGAGACGGGGGAGGTGACCAGACGGTGAAGGACGACGGCTTTGTGATCGTGGGCGTCCGGGAGACGCCGCCGCCCCCCGCTCCCCGGCGGGAGCCCTGGTATCGGGGCAAGCCCCTCTTTGCCGGTGGGGTGCTGGGGGTCATCGTTCTGGGGTGCCTTCTCTGCGGCCTCTTCATCCCGGGGGATCCCTCCTACATGGACCTGGCCAACGCCTCCGCGGCCCCCGGCAGGGCGTTTCTCTTCGGTACGGACACCATGGGGCGGGATATTTTTTCCATGATCTGGTACGGCGGTCGGGTTTCCCTGCTGATCGGGGTGGCCGGGGCGGCCATCTCCACCGCCGTGGCGGTGGTACTGGGAGCGGTCAGCGGCTGCGCTCCGGCCTGGCTGGACGCCCTGCTCATGCGTCTGACAGAGCTGTTTCTCAGCGTGCCGAACCTCCTGCTGGTGGTGTTTCTCCAGGCCATTTTGGGAGAGGCCAGCGTGCTGAGCATCTCCCTGGTTATCGGCCTCACCAGCTGGACCAGCATGGCCAAGGTGGTGCGTACGGAGGTGCGGCAGCTGCGCAGCAGCGAGTATGTGGTGGCGGCCCGGTCCATGGGGGGCGGATTTTTCCATATCCTGTGGCGCCATCTGATCCCCAATTTCCTCTCCTCCATCATGTTCATGGTGGTGATGAACGTCCGCAGCGCCATCGCGGCGGAGTCCACCCTCAGCTTCATGGGCATCGGCCTGCCCCTGGAGGTGGTCACCTGGGGCAGCATGCTCTCCCTGTCGGAGAAGGCCCTGCTGTCGGGGGCTTGGTGGATTATTCTGGTGCCGGGCATCTTCCTGGTGACCACCCTCCTCTGCCTCACCAGCCTGGGCAGCTATCTGCGCAAGGCGGCCAACCGGAAGGAGCGCAATCTGTGAGCGGAAGGGCGGAGAGAGGCCGGCAGCGTTCTCCGCACAGTGCGGCCGCAGTTGCGGCCCCCGCATTTTGCACCCCATACGAAAAAGCCGCCGCCCCGCTGTCTATGCAGCGGGGCGGCGGCTTTGCGCGCGGCGGCTGGAGGGCGAACCGGCGCAGTGGGCGCGGAGTCCGCAGACAGCGACGCCGCTTCAGAGAGGGAAAAAGAGTGGAAGCGTAGAAAATAGGATACGAGGAAGGGGGCTCGGCGGATTATCCGGCGGCAGAATCCATGGCAAAGCCCCGGAACACCGGTTCGCCGGTGTAAAACTGGGGCGCTGGAGAGCACCGCGGCATAGGGGCTGATGTCCTTGGCGATCTGGTAAGCGGCGCCGGAGTATTGCCCGCCGGTCATGCCGTAGTTGAGGTTGTTGACCATGATGGCGGTCACGTCCACATTGCGCCGGGCAGTGTGGATCAGATGGTTGCCGCCGATGGTGATGCCGTCGCCGTCGCCCATGAGGGTGAAGACGTTCAGCTTTGGATTGGCCAGCTTGATGCCGGTGACAATGACGGTGTTTTCCCGGGTCCGTTCCGCTGTTCTCTTGACGAATGGGACGGAATAGGGTATTCTTATTTTAATAAAATATTACGTCATACATATGACGGCCCAATATAGGAGGACATACCATGACAGAACAGGCCGGATATCTGAAAAGTCTGAAGAGTGAATCCGTGGTGCAGCGGGTGATCAACTGCCTCACCGATGCCATGGTCAACAAGGAGCTGAAGCCGGGGGACAAGCTGCCCACGGAGCCGGAGCTGGCCGCCGCCTTTGGCGTCGCCCGCACCTCTGTGCGGGAGGCCACCAAGATTCTCACCTACATGGGGGTGCTGGAGAGCCGCCGTTCTGAGGGCACCTTTGTGGCCAGCGGCTTCCAGGAGAGCATGATCGACCCCATGGTCTACGGCATTATCCTCAACCAGGGGGAGGACTTCCAAAGTCTCATCGAGCTGCGGGAGCTGACGGAGGTGGGTATCCTCCGCCTGGCCATCAAAAAGCAGAGCCGGGAGGGGCTGGACCTCATCCGGCAGCGGCTGGAGGAGTTCGAGGCTGCCGCCGCCCGGGAAGGGGACGTGCTGGAGGCGGTGTTCCAGGCGGACAACAATTTCCACGATGCCGTCTCCGCCCTGTGTCAGAACAGTCTGGTGGACAAAATCAACCGGGTGGTACGGATGCTGACCTACGCTGTCCGCCACGATACCGTGGAGACCATGCTGACTACCGGCCGGGTCCACGAGCTGATCCAGGCTCACTGGCGGATCTACGAGGTCCTCTCCGACAAGACCGAGGCGGGATTGGAGGAGATTATCCACAATACCTATTTCCTGGATGCCAACGCGGATTGAAGACTCCGTTCCAAATCCCGCAGACCTTGTTTGCCAAGGCCTGCGGGGATTTTTTATCTCTGCCTGTGGGGAAAATACCCAAAAAAATGGGAGAGATTTATGAGAAATTTAGAAAAGGAGGAGAGGGCATTGACTTTTGTCTGACATAGTGATATTACATACATAGGTGGTTATGTCAGACAAAAGACATTATAGAGAAGAGACGGAACCACGAGAGGAAGACGGACGGGTGCTGGCCAGACCGGACGCCTTCCCGCAATACGGAAAAAGGAGGCGCGCATGAACAGGAAAAAGACCATCGCATTGGCATGGATCCTTGTACTTACCCTTTTCACAACTGCCTGCGGCTTCGCCGGAGAGACCGAGGAGCAGCGGGGAGAGAGCGACTACCAGAAGATCGAGCTGGTGATGGCGATCAACGGCACCGACAACCAGATCGATGCACGGGTGGCCGACTACTTCGCCCAGCTGGTGGCGGAGCGTTCCGGCGGCAGCGTCACCGTGGCGGTGTTCCCCAACGACCAGCTGGCCGGGGGCAACGCCTCCCGGGGCATCGAGATGATTGCCTCGGGCAGCGTGGACCTGGCGGCCTACGCCACCTGCACTCTGGCGGTGGTGGACAGCCAGCTGCCGGTGGCCACCATCCCCTGGAGCTTCGCCGACTACGCCGAGGCCCGGGAGGTCATCGACACCACCGGCGGCGACTACTACGCCCAGCGTCTGGCGGAGAAGAACATGACCTATCTCGGGTCCTTCCACAACGGTTTTCGCCAGATTACCAACTCCAAGCATGAGGTCCGCACCCCGGAGGACATGAAGGATCTGAAGATCCGAGTGCCCGGCAGCGTGGTGTACATGGGCTTCTTCCGGGCCCTTGGGGCGGACCCCACCTCCATGAACTGGAGCGAGGTTTTCACCGCCATCCAGCAGAATACCATCGACGGCCAGGAAAACGGCATCAGCATCACTTCCTCCTCCAAGATGGAGGAGGTCCAGGACTACCTCACCATGTGGAACTACTCCTATGAAAACGACCTCTTTGTGGCCAACACTACCGTGTGGGAGACCCTGGAGGAAAAGACCAGGACGCTGCTTCAGGAGTGCGCCACTGAGGCCTGTGAGTGGGGGCGGGACACCCTGGAGTCCGAGGAACAGCTGCTACTGGCGGAGTTCAAGGCCGAGGGCATGACCATTACCTATCTCACCACGGAGGAGCTCAACGCCTTCAAGGCGGCTATCAACGGCTGGCGCTCTGAGATGATGGCGGAGTTCGGGGAGGAGGCCTGTGCGGCCTTCGGCATCACGGACTTCGACCTTGCAGAATAGGGAGGGACAAAAGAAGATGCGTATACTGGACCGGATCGAGGAGATCCTCTGTATGATCTGTACCGTGGTGATGACGGTACTGGTGTTTGCCAATGTGCTCTCCCGCTATGTTTTCCACAACTCCCTGTCCTTCTCGGAGGAGATTACCACGTATCTGTTTGTCCTTCTGAGCCTGATGGGTACCGCCATTGCCGCCAGGCGACGGGCCCACCTGGGGCTGTCCATCCTGACGGATGCGGTGTCCCCGGGCGTGCGGAAGGCCCTGCATGTTGCGGGCTTTGCCATCGGGGCCCTGTTTTCGGCAGCTCTCTTCTACTACGGCATTTTGATGGTGATCAACCAGTACAACCTGGGGATGGAGACCTCGGCCATGCAGTGGCCTGAGTGGATCTACGCCACCTTCGTCCCCTTCGGCGCGTTCTTCATCACCATCCGTTTCATTCAGGCGGCTCTGCAGGAGCTCCACGCTCCCGCCCATGCTGAGGAAGGGGAGGTGAGCGGACAATGATTGCTGCGGTGCTCTTTGCCTCCTTCGCGGTGCTGCTGTTCATCGGCGCGCCCATCGCCATCTGCCTGGGGGTCTCCAGCGTAGCGGCCATGCTCCTCCAGGGGGCCGGGCGGCCGGTGGAGACGGTGATGAGCAGTCTGCCCCAGCTATTCTCCGCCTCCACCAGCAAGTTTGTGCTGCTGGCCATCCCCTTCTTTATCCTGGCGGGCAACATCATGGACAAGGCCCAGATTTCCAAGCGGCTTATCCGTCTGGCGGAGACCTGTGTGGGCCATTTCCGGGGCGGACTCGCTATCGTGTGCGTCATCGTCTCCTGCTTTTTCGCCGCCATATCCGGTTCCGGCCCCGCCACCGTGGCGGCCCTGGGGCTGGTGATGATCCCGGGGATGATCCGCTCGGGGTATAGCCCCGCCTTCTCCGCCGCCCTCATGGGCTGCGCCGGGGCCATCGGCGTCATCATCCCGCCCTCCATCACCTTTGTGGTCTACGGCTCCATCGCGGACACCTCCATCGGCGATTTGTTCAAGGCCGGCGTGATCCCCGGCCTCATCATGGGGGCGGCCCTCATCATCGCGGCGCTGTGGATCGGCCGGAAGACCCAGCTCAAATCCCTGCCCAAGGCCAGCGGCAGGGAGCGGTGGGAGGCCTTCAAGGACGCCTTCTGGGGCCTTCTGATGCCCGTCATCATTCTGGGCGGCATCTACGGCGGCTTCTTCACCCCCACCGAGGCCGCGGCGGTGTCTGTGGTGTACGGCCTGTTCGTAGGCGTTTTCATCTACAAGACGGTGAAGATCAAGGAGCTCTATGACATCATCATCGACTCCGCCAGCACCACGGCTACGGTTATGTTCATCACCGCTGCCGCCAGCCTCTTCGCCTACGTGCTCACCAGAGCCCGGCTGGACGTGGCCATCAGCGACGGCCTTGTGAACCTGACCCACGGCTCCACCTTCCTCTTCTTTATCATCGTCAATATCCTGCTGCTCATCGCCGGCTGCTTTTTGGATTCCACCTCCGCCCTCTACATCTTCACCCCCCTCTTCGTTCCCGTGGCCGAGGCCCTGGGTGTGGACCTCATCCATCTGGGCGTGGTGATGATCGTGAATCTGGCCATCGGCCTGTTCACCCCGCCGGTGGGCGTGAACCTCTATGTGGCCTGCGGCGTGGCAGACGTGAACCTCAAGCAGATCTCCAAAGCGGTGGTGCCCCTTCTGATCGCGGCCATCATCGTGCTGCTGATCCTCACCTACATCCCCGGGATCTCCACCCTGTTCACCTGAGACCGTTCAAACTGAAAGGAGAAGCCATATGAACGAACAGCTGACCATCCAGCAGCTCCAGAACACCTGCGTGGATTTGAAGAAAAATATCATCACCATGATCTACAAGGCCCAGTCCGGCCACCCCGGCGGGTCCCTGTCTGTGGCGGAGTTTGTCACCGCCTGTTACTTCCGTGAGATGAACATCGACCCTGAAAACCCCAAGTGGCCCGACCGGGACCGGTTCGTCCTCTCCAAGGGCCATGTGTGCCCCGCCCAGTACGCGGCACTGGCTATGAAGGGCTTCTTCCCCATGGAGGTGCTGGACACGCTCCGCAAGGAGAGATCCATCCTCCAGGGCCATCCGGACAGCAAGAAGTGCCCCGGCATCGACATCTCCACCGGCTCTCTGGGCCAGGGGCTGGCCTGCGCCGTGGGCATGGCTCTGGCCGCCAAGATGAACGGCAAGAGCTATCGGGTCTTCTCCGCCCTGGGAGACGGCGAGTGCGACGAGGGCGAGATCTGGGAGGCCTGCCACACCGCCAACAAGTACAAGCTGGACAATCTGGTGGCCTTCGTGGACTACAACAATCTCCAGTTGGACGGCACCTGCGACGAGATCATGCCCTTGGGGGACCTGGCTGCCAAGTTCCGCACCTTCGGCTTCGACGTCTACGAGATCGACGGCAACGACATGCAGCAGATGGTGGCGGCCCTGGATCTGGCTCTGGCGGTGAAGAACGGGAAGCCCAAGTGCATTCTCGGCCACACGGTGAAGGGCAAGGGGGTCTCCTACATGGAAAACCAGTGCTCTTGGCACGGTACGGCCCCCAACGATCAGCAGTATCAGCAGGCCATGGAAGAACTGGACCGGCAGTATGCCGCGTGCTGAAGGAGGAAATACCATGAACGAAGTAAAGAAAGCGACCCGCGACGGCTTCGGCGAGGAGATCGTTCTGTTAGGAAAGGAGAACCCGGACCTGGTGGTGCTGGACGTGGATATCGGCAAGTCCTGCAAGACCGGCGCCTTCCGAAAGGAGCTGCCGGAGCAGTATCTGAACGTGGGTATTGCCGAGCAAAACGGCGCCGGCGTGGCCGCCGGTCTCGCCACCTGCGGCAAGATTCCCTTTGTGGTTACCTACGCCGCCTTCGGTTCCATGCGGATGTGCGAGATGATCCGCCAGGAGATCTGCTACCCCCATCTCAACGTGAAATTCGCCTGCTCCCACGGCGGCGTCACCCCCGCCAACGACGGTGCCTCCCACCAGGCCATTGAAGATATGGGCATCCTCCGCACCATCCCCAACATGACCGTCATCATGCCCGCCGACTACTGGGCGGCCCGGAAGCTGGTCCGCGCGGCGGCGGAGTTCGACGGCCCCGTGTACCTCCGCTTCACCCGGGATGCCATTCCTGTGATCTACGACGAGAACGCCACCTTTGAGATCGGCAAGACCAACTGGCTGCGGGAGGGGAAGGACGTGTCCCTCATTGCCAACGGCGACACCGTACGTCTGGCTCTGGAGGCCGCTGATAAGCTGGCGGCGGAGGGCATTTCCGCCGGTGTGCTGGATATGCACACCATCAAGCCTCTGGACGTGGAAGCCGTGAAGCGGTGCATCCGGGAGACGGGAAAGATCATCACCGTGGAGGACCACAACATCCTCAACGGCCTGGGCAGTGCCGTGGCCGATGTGGTGGCGGAGAGCGGCAAGGCCGTGCTGCGCCGGGTGGGCATTCAGGACCAGTTCGGCATGTCCGCCCCCTATGAGCGTCTGCTGGAAATGAACGGCATCACCGTGGACCACATCGCGGAGCTTGCCCGGGCGCTGCTGAGCTGAAAAATTTTCTTCTCATATGTCTAACAACATTCATCCTTCCATATAAAATCAGATTAATAGAAAGGTAGGCACACTATGCTGGATTTCAACGGACAGGTGGTTCTCATCACCGGCGCAGGCTCTCCCAAGGGCATCGGCCGCACCATTGCCCACACCTTTGCCCGTCAGGGGGCCCAGGTCATCATCACCGACATCAACCAGGGGGGCCTGGACGCCAACGTCCAGGAGATGAAAGCCAAGGGCTGGAAAGCCGACGGCATGGCCGGAAACATCTGCGACAAGGACTCCGTAGACGCCCTGGTGGCGGCGGTGGTGGAGAAGTACGGCCGCATCGACGTGCTGGTGAACAACGCCGGGGTGTCCCAGAAGGTCACCGTGGAGGACATGACCCTGGCGGATATGCAGCGGATCTTCAACGTCAACGTCTTCGGCCTCTTCCTCATCACCCAGGCGGTGTGCCGGGTGATGAAGAAGCAGGGGTACGGCCGCATCGTCCACCTCAGCTCTGTCTCCGGCAAGCGTGGCGGCGGTGTCTTCGGCGGGGCCCACTACTCCGCCTCCAAGGCCGCGGTGCTGGGCTTCTCCAAGAATCTGGCCCGGGAGGTGTCGGCGTACGGCATCACCACCAACTGCGTCTGCCCCGGCCTTATCAACACGGAGATCTGGAAGAGCATGCCACAGGCCCAGGCCGACGCGGTCATCGCCGGTATCCCCATGGGCCGCCCCGGCGAGACCCAGGAGGTGGCCGACGCCATCGTGTTCCTGGCCTCCAGGGAGGCCTCTTACATCACCGGTGAGGAGATCGACATCAACGGCGGCTCCCACATGGACTGATCGAATCCGACACAATTTCCTCTCTCCTCTCCTTCACCATATCCCAGGCAAGCGCCGGTGCCCGCGGTCGAATCACGGCCGCGGGCGCCGGCGTCTCTCCCGCTCCGCTTTGCCGGACGGGGAGACTTTTTCTTGCAACTATGCGGAAGAACGCATATAATAAGAAAAACACACTTGGGAGGAAGACGATGGAATATATGACTGTGCGGGAGGCTGCCCGCAAGTGGAGGGTCTCCGAGCGGCTGGCCCAACAGCTGTGCATGGATGGTCGTATTCCGGGGGCGCGGAAGTTCGGCGGCGCCTGGGCCATCCCCACAGACGCCCGAAAGCCTTTGGACCCTAGAAAAGTGGAGGAGCCGGAGACGGAGCCCCCCCGCCAGCAGGACGCCCCCGTCTCCGACGCCTCCTATCTGACGCCCATGCCGCTGATGAACGCAGCCTTTGTGCCGGGGCAGGCCATGGAATATGTGGAGGGGATTGAGGATCCCCGGCTGCGGGATATCGCCCTGGCGGAGTACTACTATTTCAGCGGCAATCCGGAGGAGGCGGCCCGGGAAGCGGCGGCCTATCTCTCCCATCCGGACCTGTCCCTGCGGCTGTCGGCCTGCCTGCTCTACGCCTACGCCAACCTTTCTATTGGCCAGATCCAACGGACCCGGCGGGCTCTGGACGAGGTGCGGGGCACCCTGGCCGCTGCCGACGAGACCATGCCGCCTCAGCTGCGGGCGGCGGCGGTCTTTACCGTCACCACCGCCGCGGTGCTCCTCCATCTGCCCCTGCCGGAGGAGGCCGGACTGCAGGAACAGATCCGTTTTCTGCCCCCGGGCCTGCGGATGTTCGCCCTCTATGTCCAGGCCCACCAGGCCTATCTCAGCGGGGACTACGGCAGGAGTCTCGGCATTGTGGAGACTGCCTTCGCCATGCAGGCGGAGACCTATCCCATTCCCTCCATTTACCTTCATCTGGCTGCGGTGATGGACTATATGAGCCTGAAAAAGCCGGAGGAGGCCCAGGCCCATCTGCTCTCCGCCTGGGAGCTGGCCCGGCCCGACGATCTCATCGAGGGGCTGGGGGAGCACCACGGCCTTCTGGGAGGGATGCTGGAGGCGGTTTTGAAAAAGGAGTGGCCGGAGGATTTCAAGCGGATCATTGCCATTACCTACCGATTTTCCGCCGGATGGCGGCGGATTCACAACCCGGAGACAGGGGAGGAGGTGGCGGACAATCTGACCACCACCGAGTTTGTGGCCGCCATGCTGGCCGCCCGGAACTGGACCAACCAGGAGATTGCCGACCATTTGGGGATCTCCCCCAACACCGTCAAGCAGTATATCTCCACCGCCCTGAAGAAGCTGAACATCAAGCAGCGGAAGGATCTGAAGCAATATATGCTGCGCTGAAGGCTATGCCTGCGGAATGCCGCAGGCATAGCCTTTTTTTGTGGGGAAACGGGTGATTTCAAAGAGGGGGGGTTGTGCTATATTTTTTAACAAAGGATCATATGCGGCAGGATTCGACAGACCGTTCCGGTGCCGGGAAGCCGCCGCACGGACCCCGCTTCGTTCCCGGGCGTGTCCCGGAACAAAGCCGCGGGCCGGAAGAGCTGCGTACCTCTCCGGCAGGCTGAGGAGGAGACGACCCTGGATAAGAAGAAAGATGGTTTTCTGGAATCAAAAATATTGACGCCCACGGCTTCCCGCAGTTTTCTTGTCCGGGAGCGGCTGATCCAGCGGCTGGACAGCGCGGAGGAGCGGCTGATCATCGTCAACGCCGGAATGGGCTATGGAAAGACCGTGCTTCTCACCCATTATGCCAAGCGCCACCCGGACCGGTGTGCCTGGTACCATCTGAGCGATACGGACAACGACATCATGGTGTTTGCCCGGTATCTCAGCAAGTCGGTGGCCAAGGTGGTGCCGGAGTTTGCCCCGGATTTCTCCCCCTACCTGGCCCTGGACCAGGACGAGTCTCTGGTGCGGAATCTGGCGCTGGAGTTCGCCGCGTGGTTCCGGGAGCTGGAGGACCGGGATCTGGATCTGGTGCTGGACGATTTTCAGGTGATTGAAAACGAGTGGATCTTCCAGTTTCTCAATATTATATTGGACTACCGGCCAGAGGGGCTGCGCCTGATTCTTTGTATGAAGAGCGCCCCTCCGGCTTTTTGCGCCCGTTACCTGCTGGACCACAGCGCCCTGGTGCTGGGGGCGGACAGCCTGGCCTTCAACGAGGAGGAGGTGAAGCTCCTCATCGGTGCGTACACGGAGCCGGAGAATCTGGAGCAGGTGGCCCGGGCGGTGCAGACCCACATGGAGGGCTGGCCCGCCGGCATCAGCTTCGCCATTCTCTACTTCCGCCAGCGCCGCAGCCGGATGACGGAGCGGGAGATTGAGCAGGCCTGTCAGCAGAGCTATCTCCAGGACTACTTCATGCACGAGCTTTTCCGAAAGCTCCCCTTTGAGCTGCAGCATTTTCTCACCAGCACCGCGGTGCTGGATTACCTGCGCCCCGACGTGTGCAACGCCCTGGCGGAAATCGACAACGCCGCGGGGCAGTTGTCCTACCTGGAGCGGGAAAATCTCTTCATTCTCCGCATTTCCGGCAGCGGCCATCTCTACCGCTGTCACGGCCTTTTCCGCAATTTTCTGCTCGCCCAGCTCCAACCCGCCCGGCGGCGCCGGCTGCTGGAGCTGGCCTCCGACTTCTATCTCCGTACGCCGGACAAGGCCCAGGCGGCGGAATACGCCCTGGCCTGCGGGGACGGGGAGCGGCTGCAGAGCGCCGTGGAGGCGGCGGGCCGGGAGGCCCTGTCCCAGGGTGGACTGAACACGCTGCGCCGGTGGCTGGAGGGATTGACTGCCGCCGGAACGCCGCCCACGCCGGAGATTCTGCTGCTCCGGGGGCAGTACTGCGAGCGGACAGGGGCCTGGGAGGAGGCGCTGGGGCTGGTGGAGCAGCTGCTGCAGCAGTATCCGGGCCGGACCGGAGAGCGGTGCATGCTGGAGGGAAAGCTCCTGCTGGCCCAGATTGCCCGGGAGAGGATCTCTCTGGAGAAAAGCCTGGCCGTGGTGGAGGAGATTCTCCCCAAGTTCCGGACGGATCGGGCCGCCTACATTCCCCTGCGCCGTCAGGCCGCAGAGCTGCGGCTGCAGAATCTGCTGGATTTGCAGCAGTATGACCAGGCGCTGGCCCTGGCGCTGTCCGGGGCGGAGGAGAGCGGCCGCCGGGGAGACCGGGAGGCGCTGATCTGGAACCGGGAGATGGCGGTGATCTGCTTTTTCAGAATGGGGGACTACCGCAAGGCCCTCCAGATGTATGTGATGCTGCGCAGCGGCGGCGGAGGAGCCGCGGCGGCGCCCTGCTATCACCTCTATCTGGCGGTGAGCGGCCGGGCGGGACAGGCGTTGTGTCAGCTGAACCACACCCTGGAGGAGCTGCCGGAGGGGATCTCCCGCCGGGACGTGGAAAATCTGCTGCTGCTTCAGACGCTGATGGTGGAGCTGGCGGTGTTGTCCGGCAGCCCGCTGCCCGGCGGGGAGCTGGGCAAGGGCTTCTGGGACAGCGAGGCGGTGTACGGGAGCCTGGGGGGCCGTGGATTTGACGATCTGGTTCACACGCTGCGCCGTGCGCTGCGGGAGGAGCCCATGAACCGCCGGGAGGAGGATGCCCTGTTCGGCCTGGAGACCGGGGAGTTCCTCACCATTCAGGACGGGGCCCGGTGGCTGACGGTGCGCCGCCTGGTTTGCCGGGGCGAGAGCGAGCGGGCCTTGGCGCTGTGCCGGCGGACCCGGCCGGAGCGGCAGCCCTGGCTGGAGGGAGACGGCGGGCGGGTCAGCGCCTTTCTGGCCTTTCTCACCCTGGAGGAGGCCCTGCTTCTCCGGGAGCGGGAGCCGGAGGAAGCCGGCGCTCTGGCGGAGTGCTGCGCCCGGTATATGACGGAGAACCGGCTGGTCTGTCCCGGCCTCACCCCCCAGGAGTATGACGCGCTGGAGGGGCTGTTGGTCCGGCGGGGAAGCGGCCTCAACCTGCGGTCCGGCCCGGGGGACGGCGCAGCCTTGAAGGAGGCGCCCCTGCGGGTGACCGTTCACGCCTTCGGGCGCCTGCGGGTCTTCCTGCCGGACGGTCAGGAGCTCCACTGGCGCACGCGGAAGGCGCAGGAGCTTTTTGCCTACCTCTTCCACCGGAACGGGGCCCTGGTGGACCGGGAGCGGCTGATGGACATTCTCTGGCCGCAGTCCGCCCCTTCCAACGCCACCTCCCTGCTTCATACCAGTCTCTACAACATCCGCAAGAGCCTGGCCCCCTACGGGCTGGACCAGCTGCTGCTGCGGGAGAAGAAGGGCTATCGGATGGACATGGATCTGGTGGAGTCGGACCGGAAGACGCTGGATGCCGCCTGCGCCGGGGAGGGGGAGGCGGTACCGCTCTCCACCCTCTACGAGGGGCCCTATCTGGAGGACATCGAGGCGGCCTGGGCGGAGGATAGCCGGGCCTGGTACGCGGGGGCCTTCCTGCGGCTGTGCCGGGCCCAGGCGGAGGACAGGATGGAGCGGGGCGACTTTCCCCAGGCGGCGGACTGCCTGCGGGCGGCGGCGGGCCAGGAGCCCTACGACGAGGGGCTCATTGCCCAGCTCATCCGCTGCTACGCCGCCATGGGCGAGGTGAAAAACGCCATGACGGCCTATAACCGGTTGAAGGACACGTTGGCCCGGGACCTGGGCGCCGAGCCTGGGGAGGAGGTCACTCGGATTTATAAGGAATGTCTGCTCAGAAGGCTGGGCAGCGGGAGGTCGCCTGTATGAGAGAATACTGGGAGCCCTACGGCTCGGAGGAACAATACTGGAGGGAGCTGTCCGCCTGGGGAGGACTTCTCCTGAGAGCACGGGAGACTGGGGAGACGGCGGCGGCCCTGGCGGCGGACAAGTGCTGGGTGCGGCTGGAGGGGCGGTCCGCCGCGGCGGCGGAGTCGGGTGTGTTTCTCCCCCTGCCCTATCTGGCGGCGGCGCTGGACCTGACGGCGCTGCAGGCCAGGCTGCTGGCCCTGGCCCTTCTGGGGGAGGCGGACGGGGACTTCACCCGCCGCTGCGCTGCCCTGACGGGGGAGGGCCTCACCCGGGAGCTGGCCCTGACCCTGGCGGGGGGCGGGGATCTGCCCGGCCCCGGCCTCCGGCGGGCTCTGGCCCCCGGGGGCGCTTTGGCCCGATATGGATTGGAGGAGGACGGGACCGCCGGTCCCGCCCGCCTTTTGCGTCCTGCCCGGCGGGTTGCCGCCTTTGTCCTGGCGGGGGCCTGGGAGGACCCGGGAATCCCAGGGCTGACCCTGCTTCCCCCGGAGACAAATCCTCCGGCGGCTCTGGCGGCCCTGGCGGAGCGGATGGCGGACTACCTCCGGCAGTCCGGCGGGGAGCGGACCAGCTTTCTCCTCCAGGGCCAGAGCGGGGCGGGACGCAGAACCCTGGCCCGGGCTCTGGCGGGGCGGCTGGGCGCCCCGCTGCTGATGGCGGATGGCCGGTTTCTCTCCGGCGAGGGGGGAGCGGCCTTCCGCCGGGACCTTCTGCGGGAGGCTCTGCTCCAGCAGTGCCCGGTGTGCCTGACGGAGCTGGACGAGGCGGCGGCCGCCCGCACCGACCGGCAGGCAGGAGACTTTCTTGCCGCCCTCCTCTGTGACACGGCGGTCTGCGGCTGCTCCCTTCTGGTCAGTGAGGAGGACTGGACCCCCGCCGGAGGTCCGGAGGGCTGGCGGGCGGTGCCGGTCAGTCTGCCCCTTCCGGAGCTGGAGGAGAGCCGGGCGCTGTGGGCAAAATTTCTGGCGGATCGCCCTCCGGCGGAGTCCCTGGACCCGGACCGGCTGGCGGGGAAGTACCGCCTGACCCCGGGGCAGATGAAAAAAGCGCTGGAGACGGCGGAATCCCTGGCCCG
The DNA here is from genome assembly GCA_944386975.1 of uncultured Oscillospiraceae bacterium. Lineage (GTDB taxonomy): Bacteria > Bacillota > Clostridia > Oscillospirales > Oscillospiraceae > CAJFPI01. The sequence continues at coordinate 63,886 of CALXDC010000001.1, forward strand.
GTGGCAGGGCCTGCCCGGCGTGAACCGGGACTGCCTGGACCGGGGCTGCCGCAGCCAGCTGCGCCACGCCCTGGGGGACAAGGCCCGGAAGGTGGAGACAGTGTTCACCTGGGAGGACCTGATCCTTCCCCGAAGCGCCAAGAACCTCCTGCGCAGCGCCTGCGACCAGATGCGCTGCCGCCGCCAGGTCTACGGGACCTGGGGCTTCGGGCGGAAGCTGGCCTACGGGGCGGGGCTGTCCATGCTCTTCTCCGGCCCGCCGGGCACCGGCAAGACCATGGCCGCCCAGATCGCCGCCGGGGCGCTGGGCCTGGAGCTCTACAAGGTGGAGTTGCCGGCGGTGGTGAGCAAGTACGTGGGGGAGACGGAGAAAAACCTCAGCGAAATCTTCCGGGAGGCCTCCCGCAGCCAGGCGGTTCTCTTCTTTGACGAGGCGGATGTGCTCTTTGGCAAGCGCACGGAGATGAAGGACGCCCACGACAAGTACAACAACATGGAGGCCGCCTACCTCCTGCAGAAAATGGAGGAGTACGACGGAGTCAGCATTCTGGCCACCAACTTTCTCCAGAACTTCGACGAGGCCTTCAAACGGCGGCTGAAGTTTGTCATCGAATTTCCTTTTCCCGACGCGGGCTACCGGCGGCTTCTCTGGCGGGCTGTCTTTCCGGCGGAGACCCCTCTGGACGGGGACATTGACTGGGAATTTCTGGCGGCCCAGTTTGAGCTCACCGGCAGCGCCATCAAGAACGTGGCGGTGAATGCCGCCTTCCTGGCCGCCGGGGAGGGGCGGGCCGTGGGGATGGACCACCTGCTCACCGCCCTGCGGCGGGAGCTCGCCAAGAGCGGCAAGGTCCTCTCCCGGGAGGACTTCGGACAGTACTACATGCTGGCGGAGGAGGGGGACTATGGCGGAATTTGACAAGCACCGGCGGTCCTCGGGCCGTCCCCCGGTCTGGCGCTCCTCCGAGGGAAAGATGTGGGAGCGCTCCCCCCGGGAGAAGAAGGAGGGAAAGGACCACCTGACGGGATACGAGCCCCGGGAGAACGAGGACCGGCCCCGGGAGGCCGCCCGGATGGGGGGCAGCTTTGGGGACGTGTCCGTGGGGGTGAGCCGGAAGAAGGAGCTCACCATGGTGGTGTCCAAGCGGCGCAGCCGGGAGGGTCCGGCGGCTCTGGAGGACGAGCGGACCCTTCAGGGGGACAGGGCCAAGAAGATGGATCTGAGCCGGGGGAACTTCCAGGTGAACGTCCACGACCCGGAGAGAAGCGCCCTGGCCTATCGGGAGTCCCACCAGAAGACCCCTGCTTTCATGCTGAACCGGTTCAAGGAGATGATGCGCACCCACCGCCAGGATACCTTGGCCGAGCAGGTGCCCTTCCTCGACCGGCGGGAGGAGCGGGAGGAGCTGCGGCAGCTCCAGCACCGGCGGGAGGAGCTGCTGGCCCGGGAGGGGGGCGGCGACCGTCCGGCTCTCCGGGCTCTGGAGCGGCGGAAGGAGACCCTCCGCCAGATTCTCACGGAGAAGGAAAGCCAGGAGCGACGGCTGCGGCTGCTGCTCCAGAAGGCCCAGGAGACGTCCCGCCGCCGGGCGGGGGAGACGGAGCAGGTCCGCTGGCAGCTCCAGGCCGCCCAGGAGGCGGAGGAGCCGCCGCCCCCGGAGGGGGAGGACGAGGGCAAGGGGGCGGCGGAAGCCCTGGCCGACGCGCTTTTGGCCCGGGCCCTGGAGGAGAAGCCGGAGGAGCCGCCTACCCAGGAGACAGAAAACGACGAAATTTAAGAAAAATCTAAAAAATATTCCATGTTCAGCGAACTGTTCAGAGGATTGTTCAGAACAGACTGGTATGATGGCACCATCGAGAAACCACTCAGGCAAATATTTTTTATAGAAAGGGGGAACCGGTTCGGGCAGCGACGACACCGGAACCGGGAAACGTATGGCTGAGTATCTGTCCCCAGGCGTCTATGTGGAGGAGTTTGAGTCCGGCGGCAAGCCGATGGAGGGCGTGAGCACCAGCACGGCCGGCTTTATCGGTCTGGCCGAGCGGGGCCCCATTGAGGGCGTTCCCCAGCTTGTCACCAATTTCGCCGACTTCAAGCGCACCTACGGCGGCTATCTGTCGGAGAGCGAGTTCGGCGAGTACCGCTTTTTGGCCTACGCGGTGGAGCACTTCTTCATCAACGGCGGCTCCCGCTGCTTCGTGGCCAGAGTGGCCCCCGGCGACGCCAAGTGCGCCGAGGGGTACGCCCCCGCCCAGGAGGGCGCGGTGCTGACCTTTGCCGCCAAGAACCCCGGCATCTGGGGGGACAACATCCGCGTGGTCATGTCCCCGGCCAGCAAGGCCAAGACCCAGATTCTGGAAATTCTGGACACCCCCACCGGGAAGAAGTACCTGGTGAAAAACGGCGCAGGCTTCAACGCCGGCGACGTGGTGGCCTACACCGACAAGACGGAGACTATCTACAACAAGGTCCTCAAGAGCCAGGACAACATGCTGGAGTTTGCCGAGGACTTCGACGAGAGCGTGGTGGACAAGAACCTCCTGCCCATCAAGACCATCAGCACCTGTGAGTTCACTCTGGAGGTCAAGTATGACGACCAGGTGGAGCTCTACGAAAACCTGTCCTTCAACGTGGAGGCTCCCAACTTCGTTACCAAGCGCACCGCCAAGTCCGACCTGATCTCCGTGACCTGCGGCGCTCTGCCTGAGGGCGTGGTGCCCCCCTTCGCCGCCCTGTGCGCCGAGGAGGACCAGGCTCTGGCCGCCGTCACTCTGATGGGCGGCAGCAACGGCAGCGTAGCGAGCCTTTCCGCCGCCGACTTCATCGGCGTGGACAACGGCGCGGGCAAGCGCACCGGCATCCAGGCCTTCCTGGACAACGACATGGTCTCCCTCATGGCCGTCCCCGGCGTGGTGGACCCCAACGTCCAGCTGATGCTGGTGGCCCACTGCGAGAACCTGGGCAGCCGCTTCGCCGTTCTGGATATGCCGAGAGACGCCAAGAAGGTGCAGGACATCATCAACCATCGGGAGATTTTTGACTCCAACTATGCGGCCCTCTACCACCCCTGGCTGGAGATCTTCGATCCTCTGGACAAGAAGAACATCGCCGTGCCGCCCTCCGGGTCCATCCTGGGCATCTATGCCCGCAGCGACAACACCCGGGGCGTCCACAAGGCGCCCGCCAATGAGGTGGTCCGGGCCTGTGTGGGGCTGGACTGCCAGTTCAACAAGGGCGAGCAGGATATCCTCAATCCCAAGGGCGTGAACCTGATCCGGGCCTTCCCCGGCCAGGGCATCCGCGTCTGGGGCGCCCGTACCGCCACCTCCAACGCCAGCTGGAAGTACATCAACGTCCGTCGGCTCTTCATCTTTATCGAGGAGTCCATCAAGGCCAACACCAACTGGGCGGTCTTTGAGCCCAACGACGAGCAGCTCTGGGTCCGTGTCAAGCGCACCATCGACGTGTTCCTCACCGGCCTGTGGCGGGGCGGCAGCCTGGCCGGCTCGTCCACCTCGGAGGCCTTCTTTGTGGACATCGGCCGCAGCACCATGAGCCAGGACGACATCGACAACGGCCGGCTGATCTGCGTTATCGGCGTCGCCCCTGTGAAGCCCGCTGAGTTTGTGATCTTCCGCCTCACCCAGAAGACCAGCGAGGCCGGCGGCGAATAAGGCGATACGAGGAAAGGAGTGCTTGAGTTATGGCTTATCCCTATGGAAAATTCAGATATCGGGTGGAAATCGACGGCCTGGATGCCGGCGGTTTCTCCGAGGTCACCGGGTTTGACGCCTCCATCGACGTGGTGGAGTACCGGGAGGGGGACATGGTCCAGACCCCCTACAAGATTCCCGGCCTGAAGAAATACGGCAACATCACCCTGAAGAAGGGCCTCACCGATTCCCTTGTGATGTACGAGTGGCTTATCACCGGCGTGGACGGCCCGGTGGACCGCAAGACCATCACCATCACCTCTCTGGACGAGTCCGAGCAGCCGGTGGCCTCCTGGCAGGTCATCAACGCCTGGCCCGTGAAGTACACCGCTCCCGATTTCAACGCCACCTCCTCCGAGGTCGCCATCGAGACCGTGGAGATCGCCCACGAGGGCATGACCAGAGTATCCTGACGATAGTCCAATGGCGGCTGGACGCCGCAGGGCGGAAGCCCTGCGGCGGACCAGCCTGTCCGCATATACACCCATAGAGAAGGGGAGGCTTTCCAAATGACCTTTGAGACGGAATTTCACTTCACCCTGCCCCGGGGCTACGTGGACGACACGGGAATGCTCCACCGGGAGGGCATCATGCGCCTGGCCAACGCCGCCGACGAGATCCTTCCCCTGCGGGACCCACGGGTCCAGCAGAACCCCTCCTATCTGACCATTATCCTCCTGGCCCGGGTCATCGTGCGCCTGGGCTCCCTGCCCGCGGTGGACACCAAGATCGTGGAGAAGCTTTTCACCATGGATCTGGCCTACCTCCAGGACCTCTATCAGAGGGTCAACTCCATGGAGACGCCGGTGTACCGTGGGATCTGCCCCCACTGTGGGGAAGAGGTGGAGGTGCCGATAAATTTTCTGGAAGCCGGACAATAGAGACCTATCCGGCTGAAAAAATCTATGAGGAGGCCGCCTTCCTGGGCTACTATCTCCACTGGAGCCGGGAGGAGGTTTTGGGACTGAACCACCTGGAGCGCCTGCGCTGGTGCCGGGAGGTGTCCCGCATCAACACCAAGCTCAACGACGAGGACAAGCCGGAGAACATCTTCGAGCAGATATAACGGGGAGGGAAGAGTATGGCCGACAGCACCAAGACGGCGCCGCTGACACTGCAGCAGACCAGGGAAAAGCGGGAGAGCGGGAAAAAGGCCTCTTCCGTCCCCAATCTGGTGGGAAACCAATATTTTCGCGTTTTTTTCGGCTCCACCCAGATCAATTTCGCCCGGGTGAGCAACGTCCAGCGAACAGTGGAGCACGAGGATTTCGCCGAGGGCGGACTCAACGACTACGTCCACGTTCTCACGCGGCCCGGAAGCCAGAGCGGCACCCTGACCCTGGAGAAAGGAGTGGCGGCGGACGGCGCCCTCACCAAGCTCATGCGGGCCCTGGCCCCGGGCACCCGGATTTCCGTCCCCGTGACCATTCTCCTCTGCTACCGGGAGGCGTCTGGATGGAAGCCGGTGCGGTCCTGGGGGTTTGAGGACGGGATGGTCACCCGGTGGGAACTGGGCAATCTGGACGGCCTGGGCAGCGAGGTGGCCATCGAGAAGCTGGAGATCTCCCACGCCGGACTGATAGAGCAGGAGGTGTAAGGCCCTATGTGGAAGCCCAGGGTGCTGCGCTCCCGCTTTGCAGCCGGTCTGGGGGGAAACTCCGCCCGGTTTGCCGGGGAGATCCTGGCCCGCCGGGCCCCCACCCCGGACAGCGGCCTCTACCCCGAGGCCTGGCTGGTGTTCCGGGAAGAGGAGGAGCGGGAGGCGGTCCAGGCCGCCGGGGAGATGCGCCTGACCCAGATCACCCTCCGCCTGGCCCTTCAGCTCAGCGAATATTTCACCGCCCCCACCCGGGAGGAGCGGACGGTGATGGAGGTCGCCAGCCTCCGCCGGACTCTTCGCACCTGCCTCACCGCCCTGGAGACCCGGGATCGGGAGACCTGCCGGGAAGTCCGGACCCTCATGGCCCTCTCCCGGGAGGAGAAGAGGGAGGAGCCGCCCGCCCCGGCGGCGGTGCGGGAACGGGAGACGGTCCGGGAGCGGCTTGTGGAGCGTCTTGCCGCTCTGGAGCGGATGGAGCGCCGGACGGAGGAGCGGACGGCTTTTTCAAAGACCGTGCTCGTTCCCGGTACCGGGGAGCGGAGGGCGGAGCAGAAAACGGAGCATCGGCACGGGGAGCGCCAAGGGCTTCCCCGTGAGAGGACCCGGGCAGCCTCCGCGGCCTTCCTGTGGCGGCGGACCGCGTCCCACGCCCCGGGGGCCATGACGGTGAGCGGCCGGGCCGTCACCCTTCAAACAAAGCGGGCAGAGACCGCACTTCTGGAACACAAGAAGCGGTTTCTGCAGATTTTCAGCCGGGTGGATACCCGGGAGCAGGCTATGCTGTGGCGGACTGTGGAGGAGCAGATGCTCCTGACCACGGAGCGCCGACGGCAGTGGACGGAGGAGTACCACCTCACCGCCCAGGAGAAGCTGGAGCGGCTGGTGCGGGAGAGCACCCTGCGGGAGTACCGGAGCCTTCTCCAGGTGCTGGAGCGGCAGGTCCGGGCGGGGAGCGCCCTCCCGGCGGAGTTCTCGGAAAAGGTCGTTCCCGCCCGGGAGAGCACAGACGAAATTACCGCCCCCGTCCGCCGGGAGACCGGGGCGCGGGCGGAGGAGATCACTCCCCTGGCCCGGGAGGCCGCTCCCCTGATAGACTGGCTCAGCCGGACCATCCAACAGGGCCGGATCCAACGCAAGGCCATGCTGCTGCAGATGGAAGCCGCCCCGGAGAGCGCCCAGCGGGCCTTTCTGGCTCTGGCCCGGGAGAGCGGCGCCTTCCATGTGATCAAGAAAGGGGAGCAGCCCCCCGGTACCGTCGCCCCGCCCCCTATGGAGCGGCTGACCCTGCTGACTCGGGAGAGCAGGCGGCAGGAGCTGGAGACCCTGGTCCGCTGGACCAGGGCCCGGGTGGAGTGGGAGGCCCACATGGCCTCCGTTCCGCCGGAAAAAGCGAAACAGGAGCCCGCCGCCCCGCCTCTACGGCGGGAGTCGGCGGCGGCAGCGGAGCTGCGGCAGTTCCTCCTCCGGGAGAGGGAGACGGACCGGGCGCTGACCCGGATTCTGGCGGAGATCCGGCCCGGAGAGCGGGAGGTGCTCTACGAGAGCCTGCGGGAGCTCACTGGCGGCGCGCCCGCCCGGGAGAAAACAACGGCCCCGGCGGGCGGGGAGATCATCCGGCTGCTGGAGCGCACCGGCGACCCGGCGGCGCTGCTGGAGCGGGTTTGGACCACCGAGACCTTCCGCACCGCGGAGATCGCCCGCCTTCGGGAGCGGACGGTGCTGGAGCGGCTGCGGACCTTTTCCCAACACCGGGAGGAGGTCCGGGAGAAGGAGACGGAGCGGCTGGTGCAGGGACTCGACCGGGAGGAGAGAATTGTCCTGCTGAAGCACCTGCAGACCATCCGGGAGATTCCCCAGTCCTCCCGGCAGAGCGGGGCGGAGCAGGCGCAGCCGGACCGGCTGCTGGAGCAGGTCCTGATCTTCGCTACCCGGAAGGAGTACAACACCTTCCACCAGCAGCTGACCCAATACCTTCAGCGCCAAACAGAGCCGTCACGGCCCATCCTGGCCACGGTGCTCCGCTGGACGGAGGACCGGCGGCGGTGGGAGGGGCTGGAGAAGGCTGCCCTTCCTCCGGCAGCGGTGGAGCGGGTCCTCCGCCTGCAAAGACGGGAGACCGTCACCGCACTGACGGAGCGGCGGGAGACGGCGCTGTCCCACAGTACGATCCAGATTCGGACGTCTCCCGCCTATCGCCCTCCGGTGATCGTACCGGCAAGGCCCACGGCGGCGAGGGGAACGGCGGTTCCGGCTTACCCCGTCCAGCGGACGGCGGAGGCCATGGCCCCGGTGTGGCGGCAGCCGAAGCAACAAGGAGAACAACCTGGAGGCGCGACGGTCCTCCCCGCCCACCGGGCGGAGGCGCGGGACGTGCTCCTGCAGGCCACCATAAAAGAGCGGGACACCCAAAAGGAGACCCAATTCCTGCGGGAGACGGTCCTCCGGCAGAGCGGAGAGGTCCCAAGTCTCCCCACAGCCCCGGCGGAGCGGGGGGAGACGCATCCCCTGACGCTGCGGCAGGACACGGCGGCCCCCCGACGGAAGCCCCGGACCCTCGTACAGCCTCGGTCCGCCGGTGTCCTTCTTCCTCCCAGGGAGCGGGCAACGGCGGTGACCTGGCGGCGGGCGGAGGGGGCAAGCATTCCCGACAAGGGTTCAGGCCCCACGCAGCCTCCCGCTCCCCCGGCCATCCGGTACCGGACCGCTCCGGCGGAGGAGATTCGGGAGACAGAGCGCCCGGCGGCGGCCCGCGCCGTTTCATCTCAGGAGGAGCTGCCCGGGGCGGAGCCCCTGGTAGTCCGCCACCGGACGGAAGTTCTGACGGAGGAGGAGACGGTTCAGTCGGAGACCATCTGGCGGGACATCGCCCTTCTGACCCGGGTCCGCCTGGAGAAAAGGCCGGTGGAGATCGGACGGCGGCCCGGCCCCATTTCTGTGTCCGCCCCTATGGAGCGGCCCCTGGGGAAGCGGACCCTGTCCCTTCTCCGGCAGCGGGAGGAGCAGCCCGCCCAGATGGAGGGCCGGGAGTCCCAGGCCCAACAAGTCCTTCCGGCGGCCCGGCGGACGGAGCAGCCGTCCGCCCCGGTCCGGCGGCGGGCCCCGACGGCAAGACCGGCGGAGCGTCCGGTGGAGCCCCCGGAGCTGGAGCTGCGCCGGGACCGGACGCCGGAGATGGCCCGGCGGCAGGCGGAGCAGGCCGTGGAGGAGCGAGTGGAGCTGGCCATAGAGCGGCAGGCTCCTCAGCTTCGCCTCCTGCGGCGGCAGAGCCAGGAGCAGGAGCGGGCCCTGGAGCAGCAGAGAAACGATTTGAGCGGCATCAAGGAGCGGTTGGAGCGGCAGGAGGCCCAGGTGCGTCAGGCAGTGGCCCAGGCCCGGATTCCCGCCGCGGAGGAGCCTGCCCAGGTGCGGCGGCTGGCCAAGGCCGTGATGAAGGAGCTGGAGGGCCAACTGCGGCTGGAGCGCCAGCGCCGGGGCCTGAGCTGAGAGATACAAGGGAGAGGAGGCGGCGTCCATGGCGCTGGAGAAAGCAAAACTCACCGTGGAGCGGGAGAGCGGCAGCGAGACCTTTTCGGTCCAGTTCAACCCCTCGGAGTACAACATCTCGGAGAATGTGAACTACGCCGAAAAGAATATCCCCGGAACAGCGGGACCCATTACCCAGTTCGTCTCCGGGGCCTCCGCCACGTTGAATCTCTCCCTGATCTTCGACACCTTCGATACGCCGGAAAACGGGGTGCGGGAGAGTCGGCAGAACGGGGATCTCGCCTCTCAGAAGGCCCACACCCCCACCGACGTGTCCAAACTGACCCGCCGGGTGGCGGAGCTGGTGGCCATCGACGGCAGCCTCCACCGCCCGCCCATGGTGACCTTCGCCTGGGGGTCTCTCAGCTTCCAGGGCGTGGTCACCGACATCAAGCAGACCTACACCATGTTCATGCCCAGCGGCATGCCGGTGCGCGCCCGGGTGGAGCTGACGCTGAAGTCGGTAACCGACCTGACGGCGGCCAAGCGGAAGCGGCCCTTCGAGTCCCCGGACCGGACCAAGTACCGCACCGTCCACCAGGGGGAACACCTGTGGAATTTTGCCGTCCAGGAGTACGGCGACGCGGAGCTGTGGCGGGTTATCGCAAAAGAAAACGGGCTCATGAACCCCTTGGACCTGGAGCCGGGGCAGATCATCAAGCTGCCTGCCCTGTGAGATAATAAGCGACTGAGAGGAGGGAGACCATGGGACTGATGGACGAGTCCACCACCTACGCCAAGCTGGTGAGCAAATACGGCCAGTTCCGGGTCCCCGCCTGGAAGATTCTCATCGAAGGGAAGGAGCTCCCCGGCTATGCGGGGGTGGAGCAGCTGAGCGTCACTCTCTCCCTGGAAGGCGCCTCGGCGGTGTCCTTCACAGTGGCGGGGGCTTACGACCGCAAGAGCAGCGGCTTTCAGAAGGACGTGAAGTCCATGCTGAAGCTGGGGGCCAAGGTGAATGTGAAGCTGGGCTACGGCTCCGCTCTCACCGAGGTGTTCCAGGGCTATATCAGCGGCGTGGGGGTGGAGTTTTCCGACACGCCGGTCCTCTCCATCACCGCCATGGATGTGCGGCGGCTGATGATGGAGGGCACCAGCCGGGAGGAGGTCCACGTGGTGACCACCTACTCCGCCGCCTTTCAGGAGGTCATGAAGCGCTACAACGCCCTGTGCCCCAGCCTGGAGGTGGACGCCACCGACAAGGATGAGATTACACAAATTGTCCAGCGTACCTCGGACTACGAGTTTGTCAGCCAAAATCTGGCGCAGAAGGCCGACCGGGAGTTTTTTGTCCTGGGAAACAAGGCCTATTTCCGGGAACCGGCCAAGGTGACAAAGCCGATTCTGACCCTCACCTGGGGGGAGGGCGTGCTGCATTTCAGCCGCAACTCCCTCTATCAGAACCTGAAAATCACGGTCATTGGTTTCGACCCGGACAACAAGGAGACGGTGAAGGCCCAGGTGACGGAGAAGAGCGACGAGGAGCAGAAGGCGGTGGGGGCCCAGCACGAGACGGTGATTCCCGATCCCGACGCTCAGGAGACGGCCAAGGCCAAGAAACGGGCGGAGAAGGAGGCTCGGGAGCGCAAGCGCCGGGCCCAGACCGGCTCGGTGAGCTGCGTGGGCCTGCCGGAGCTGGTGCCGGGCCGGTTTGTGTCCCTGAAGGGGCTGGACAGCGATTTGGATTTGGACTATTACATCCGGGAGGTCCGCCATGAGATCGGCAGCGACGGATTTTCCACCACACTGGAGATCGGAGGCTGGGAGGAATGAGTTTCTTCGGCGAGCTCTATGACAACAACGACCGGTCCCAGGGGGGGCAGCGGATGTTCAGCGTTACCACCGGCAAGGTGGTGAAAAACTGGGACGAGAAGCACCCGGGCATGGTCCAGGTGGAGATCTTTCTGGGGGAGGAGGGGAAAAACCGCACCGACTGGGTGCGGGTGGCCCAGCCTTACGCCGGAAAGGAGTTCGGCTTCTACTTTCTCCCCGAGGTGGGGGACGAGGTGGTGCTGGCCTTCAACCTGGGGGACCGGGACCATCCCATCGTCATCGGCAGCCTGTGGAGTCAGGTGAACCCGGTGCCCAAGGACGCCGCCATGGAGAAGAACGAGACCAAGACTCTCCGGACCAAGGGGGGCAATGAGCTGGCCTTCTCCGACGAGTCGGGCAAGGAGTCCATGCTGCTCCACACCAAGGGAAACCTGACCCTGATGATGGCGGACGAGCCGGTGGAGATCAACCTGTGCGATGAGAAGCAAAAGAACATCCTCACCATCAACGGCAAGGACGGGGTGGTCACCATCAAGGCGGAAAAAAAGATTGTGCTGGACGTGGGGGGCGGCTCCCTCACCCTGGACGGCCAGGGGAAGAAGGCCACGCTGAAGATGGACACCATCAGCATCGAGGCGGGCCAGAGCCTCAATTTGAAGGGGCAGAACGTAAAGATGGAGGGGAGCATGATGAAGGTGAGCTCCTCCGGCAACCTGGAGGCCTCCGCCAGCGGGATGCTGACCCTCAAGGGCTCCATGGCCAAGATCAACTGAGAAGGAGAGAGCGGAGATGGAATATCGTGACCGTGCCCGGGACTTTCTGGGCAAAGGCTGGAAATTTCCCGTGGGCGTGGACAGCGCTACCGGGCGGATGCGCAGCGTCTCCGCGGAAGAGGACATTCAGGAGGCGGTGCGCCTCATCCTGCTCACCGGCAAGGGGGAGCGGATGATGCGGCCGGACTTCGGCTGCGACCTGCACAGCTTTACCTTTGCACACCTGGATTACACCACTCAGACCCAGATGGAGCGGGAGGCCCAGGAGGCCCTGATCCGCTGGGAGCCCCGGATCACCGACGTACAGGTGCAGCTGGAGCGGGACCCCGGGGACGACGGGCGGCTGCTGCTCCACGTGTCCTACGTGGTGCGCGCCACCAACAACCCCTATAATCTGGTGTATCCTTACTATATCAACGAGGGCCTGGAGGGCTGAGAAGGAGGGAAGAGCATGGCAGAGATCGACCGCCGGGGCAGGGGGGAGCTTCTTGCCGCCATCGCCCAGCGGGCGGCGGCCTATACGCCGGAGTGGCGCTTTGACCGGGACGACCCGGATTTAGGCACCGCCCTGGCCCTCATCTACGCGGAGCTCTTCGGCCAGACCCTCAAGCGCTTCAACCGGGTGCCGGAAAAGAACATGGCCGCCTTCTTCGACCGCATGAACGCCCGTCTGCTCCCCGCCCTGCCCGCTGAGGGCTTCGTCCGCTTCGGACTGGCCGGGCCGGTGGAGGAGGGGGAGGCGGTCCGGGCGGGGACTCCCCTTCTGGCCGACGCCGACAACGAGACGGGCAGCACCGTCTTTGAGACTGCCGACGACGTCTTCGTCACTCCCGCCCAGGTGGAGCAGGTGTTCACTGTCTGCGGCGGAGCGGACGCCATTGTCCGCAGCTACGACGCCCGCACCGGCGGGGAGGAGCCCTTTTACCTCTTCGACTTGAAGGGGGAGAACCTCCAGCGTCACACCCTCTCCCTCACCCGGGAGGATGTGCTGGAGCTCAGCGCCGGGGCCCGGCTGGAGGTGGAATTTACCCCCGGCCACCAGCGGGAGCTGCCCCGGGAGGTGGGGGAGCTCCTCACCGACCCCCATCGGGCGGTGTGGGAGTACAGCTACGGCGACAGCTGGCAGCCCTTCTCCTCCTGCACGCTGGCGGGCAATCGGGTGGTGCTGGAGCTGGGGGAGCGGAAGCTGCCGGTGACCCCCTCCACTCTGGAGGGGCTGGAGGACCGGCGGTGGCTGCGGCTGCGGCTTCTGGAAAAGGCGCCCCCCTTCACCCTGCGGCTGCTGCGGCTGTCCGCCCAGAACCAGGGGCTGCTGCCCGATCTGGTCCATGCCTCCGGCACCGACCAGAACATCCACGAGTTCCGTCCCTTCGGCGAGCAGCCGGGTCTCTTTGCAGAGGCCTACTTCGGCTGCGGCGAGGCCCTGGTGAAGCGGGGGGCGGAAATTGAGATGTCCTTCAATCTGGACTTTGAGGCCATCCCCGTGGAGCAGGGGGCAGCCGAGCCCGCCATCAACTGGAAGCTCATCATGAAAAAGCGGGATTTCCGTCCCGAGGAGGAGTTTGACATTGCCGTCCAGGAGGTCATCTGGGAGTATTTCAACGGCGACGGCTGGGCCCGCCTCTTTCCCGACGGCCGGGAGAGCGGCTGCTTCTTCGCATCCAAGGGGGCCCTGGGGCAGCGGCGGACCATCCGCTTCCGGTGTCCTGAGGACATCCGGCCCGTACTGGTGAACGCCGGTACCGGCTACTTTATCCGGGCCCGGGTGCTGAAGGTGAGCAACCTCTACAAGCTCAAGGGCAATTACATTGTCCCCCGGATGGAGGGCCTCCGATTTTCTTACCGCTATGAGGATCGGGGCAGGGTACCCAGCCGGGTCCTGCTGGAAAATAACCGGGAAACCCGGACTCTGGACGGGACCTTCTTTCGGGGCGGGGACGGGGTCTTCACCCCCTTCACCTTCCTGGAGGAGGACCGTGCCGCCCTCTGCTTCGGCTTTTCCACCCCCCCGGCGGGAGGGCCGGTGAAGCTGCTGTTTCTTCTCTCCGAGGTGCTCAGGGAAAAGCCCGGGCGGCTGCGGTGGGAGTATCGCACCAGCCACGGATGGGAGAGCCTCAACGTGGTGGACGAGACGGAGAACCTCCGCCAGACCGGGATTCTCACCATCATGGGCGGCGCTGCTTTTCAGAAGGTCCGCCTGTGGGGGGAGGAGCTCTACTGGATCCGGGCGGTGGACGAGGAGGGGCGGTACTTCGGCCGGGAGGACCCGGTGCAGCTGCCCCGTGTCGCGGGACTGTACATGAACGCCACCCGGGTGCGCAACGTGGACACACAGCCCCCGGAGCGGTTCTTCATTGAGCCGGAGCAGAAGTATCTCACCTGTCGGCTGCTCCAGGGCCGGGTCACAAAGGCGGAGGTCTGGGTCAACGAGATGGAGACCCTGCTGCCCGCCCAGCTTCAGGAGCTGGAACGGGGAGAGGGCTTCCGGCCGGTACGGGACAGCGCGGGGATTCTGCGGGAGGCCTGGGTCCTCTGGGAGGAGCGGGAGGACTTCGCCCTTTCCGGTCCGACAGACCGGCACTACACCCTGGACCGCAATGAGGGGGTTATCCGCTTCTCCGACGGCGTCAGCGGCCGCATCCCGCCCCACGGGCGGCAGGAGACCATCGAGGTGCGTTACGTCACCGGCGGCGGCCTCGTCGGCAATGTGGCGGCGGGGGCCATCAACCGCTCCAGCCGGGCTCTTGGGTTTGTGAGTCTGGTGGAAAATCCCCGGCCCACCGCCGGGGGCTGCGACCAGGAAACCTTCGCCCAGGCGGTGGAGCGGGGCGGCGCGGCCCTGCGACACGGGGACCGGGCGGTGACCGCCCGGGACTTTGAGGCCCTGGCCCTGGAGGCCACCCGGAATATTGTCCGTGCCAAGTGCTTCTCCAATCGGGACGACCAGGGGACCCCCCGGCCCGGCTGGGTGACCCTGGTGGTGCTGCTGCGGGACTATCAGGCGGGGGGCGAACTGCTCCCCACAGTCCGCACGCAGATTTTGGACTACATTCTCCGCCGCTGCGGCGGCAATCTGGCGGCGTTGAACCACTTCCATGTGGTAGGCCCCCAGTTTCTGGAGCTGTGCGTGAAGGTGGAGCTGACGGTGGGGGACTTCAATCAGGTCTTCGCGGTGCGGGAGGAGGTCTCCCGCCGGCTGGAGGCCTTCCTGGACCCCCTCACCGGCAACTTCGACGGCAAGGGCTGGGCGGTGGGCCGCATCCCCAACGACACCCAGCTGCGCAACTGCCTCAGCGGGGTGCGGGGGGTGAAGTTCCTGCGGCAGGTGACCTCCGCGGTATTCCGGGAGACCGGCTTCGGCCGCACGGAGATTCACCTGGAGGACATGAAGGACAGGGTCTACGCCCTGCCCAGAAGCGGCAAGCACAACATTTTGATCACAGTGGAATGAGAGAAACACAGACCAGGAGGTGAACCACATGCTGCCCATCCCCATCTTGGATGACCAGCGCTTTGAGGAGATCGCGGCGGAAGCCAGAAGCATGATCCCCCGGCTGGCCCCGGACTGGACGGATTTCAACCACCACGATCCGGGCATCACCTTCCTGGAGCTGTTTGCCTTTTTGAAGGAGAGCCAGCAGTACCACCTGGACCAGATCGGGCCCAGAAATTTGCAGAAGTATCTGAAGCTGCTGGGCATGGCCCGGCAGCACCGGACCCCCGCCCGGGTAGGCGCGGTGGTTTCCGGCGGGCAGGGGACCCTTCCCGCCGGGACCCGGCTCATGGCGGGGGAGATTCCCTTTGAGACTCTGCGGGCGGAGGACCTGTCCCGGGGCAGGCTCACCGGGGGCTTTGCCTGGGACGGAAAGGGGCGGAGCGCCTTCTCCGCCGGGACCGAGGCTGCGGCGGGGAAGGTCCGCCTGGAGGTTTTCGGCCGGGAGCCTGTACCGGGGGCGGCCTGGTACCTCCGCTTTGACAGACCCTGGTCCCGGAGCGTACCCCTCCGCCTCCACCTGTGGATGAAGCAGGACTGGCCGGTGCGCCGCAACGGGGCGGAGGAGGGTGTGACCCCTCTGGTCCGGCTGTCCTGGGAGGCCCTGGGCCGGGCGGGCTGGCAGAGAGCGGCGGTTTTGGAGGACGAGACCTGCGGCCTTCTCTTCAGTGGGGACGTGGCGCTGGACATGCCGGCGGACCCCTGTCCCGCGGAGAAGGCGGCGGAGGAGGACCGGACCTTTTTGAAAGACGGCTTCTGGCTCCGGGTCCGGCTGGAGGAGGGTGAGTACGATGTGCCCCCGGTGGTGGTGGGCCTCAGCGACGAGCTGGTCCCCGCCGTCCAGCGGGAGACTATGGCGGCCTGCGCCCGGCTTTCCCCGGAGGAGCGGACCGCAGTGGATGGGAGCCTTCTGGCCCGTACCGGTGACTGCACCCTCTTCCAGAGAAGAGAGGACGGCTTCTGGTACGCCGGGGAGGTCGGCCGGGAGGACGGACCGGAGGGGGTGCGCTTCTCCCTGCCGGAGGGCGGCGAGAAGCTGCTGCTCACCTGGCGGAGAGATTTTCCCCGCCGTCTGGGGGAGGGGAACGGCTTCCCCAACCAGCGCTACCAGCTGGCCCAGCGGGGCCAGATCTACAGGAGCTTCCAGCTTCTGGCGGCGGAGCCCGACGGCGGAGCCTGGAGCCTCTGGGAGCGGGTGGAGGACTTTGACGCCTCCTCCCCGGAGGACCGCCACTATGTTTTGGACGAGGAGACGGGCACGGTTACCTTCGGCGACTGTATCCACGGTCTCGCCCCGGAGGGGGAAATCCTGATCGCCGCCCAGGCGGTGACCCTGGGCCCCGGCGGAAACGTGAAGGCGGGCCGCATTCAGGGGGTCCATCCGGAGGACCTGGCCCTGCTGGGGCTCAGGGGGGAGGACCTGCGGGTCTGGAACCCCCACGACGCAGCGGGAGGCCGGGAGCGGGAGAGCCTGGAAGAGGGGTTCCAGCGGTGCCGGCGGCTGCTGCGGCGGACCGACCGGGCGGTGACCTACGAGGACTATGAGCGCCTGGTGCGCAAAACACCGGGGCTCATGATCTCCAACTGCAAGGCGGTGCCGGTGACCCGGCTGCCCCGGCAGGATGGCAGCCTGGAGGAAAACTGCGTCACCGTGGTGGTGGAACCCTACTCCCTCCGCCAGGAGCGGACCCTGTCCCCCGCCTATCGGGAGAATATCCTGCGCTATCTGGAGGGGCGGCGGATGCTGGGCACCAAGGTGGCCCTGCTGGCCCCGGCCTATGTGGGCATCACCGTGTACGCCGAAATCCTGTCCCAGCCCCACTATGTGGACGCCAGGGAGCGGATTCAGGCGGCGGTGGCGGACTTCTTCCAAAAGGGCTGGGAGTTCGGCGCCCCGGTGCGCTACAGTACCCTCTACGGCATCATCGATACCCTGGACTGCGTTCAGGGCATCGAATCACTGACCATCGACGCCCAGGGCAAGGGCATCACCCGGGGGACCAACGGGGATGTGATTTTGCCCTACAACGCTCTGGCGGTGCTCAAGCACGCCAGCTATCAGGTGCGGCCGGCGGAGTAAGGAGATGAGACGCGGTGCGGCAGCGGCAGAACTACTTTGTATTTAATAAGCCGGCGGACTACCGCCGGGGCTGGGGAGACAACATCCAGTGCCTGGGGAGTTCCATCCGGGCGGAGGACCCCGCCCGGCCGGGGATCCTCTGGTCCCGGCTGCTGGACAGCCGGGAGAAGGAGACGGTGTGGCACCGCCTGACCATGGACTGCTGCAGTCTGGGGGAGGCCTCCATCCGCTTTGCCTTCTACTGCGCCGAGAGCCGGACCCTCCCCTTCCGAGGGGAGACCTGGGACCTGGAGGAGCTTCTGCGGAGCCCCGATCTCACCGACGAGGACCGGCGGGAGGCCTTCGCCCCCTTCCTGGCGCGGACGGCCCTGTCCCCCCGGGATATCCTGCTCCACGACCTGACGGGGCGGTACCTGTGGTTCCGGGCGGAGCTGCTGCCTCAGGGGGGCCAGTCCCCGGAGGTGGGGCGGTTGATGCTCCGCTTCCCCAAGGAGACGTGGCTGCAGTATCTGCCGGAGGTCTATCAGGCCGAGGCGGCGGGCCGCTCCTTCACCGAGCGGTTTCTGGGCATCTTTCAGTCCCTCTACGACGATCTGGACCGGGACATCCGCCAGGTGGCCCGGTACTTCGACCCCGATGTGGTGGGGGGCGAGTACCTGGAATGGCTGGCGGGGTGGCTGGACGTGGAGGACGGCTACCTCTGGCCGGAGGAGAAGCTGCGGACCCTGGTGCGCCGAGGAATGGAGCTCTATCGCATCCGGGGAACAAGGCGCTACGTGGTGGAGATGGTGAAGCTCTACACCGGCCGGGAGCCCTGGGTGGTGGAGCACAGCGAGGTGGAGCCCTTTCTCACCGACGTGGGGCGCTCCGCCCTGCTGGGGGAGCTCTACGGCGAGAGCCCCTACATGGTCACCATGATTCTGGAGGGGGACGCTCTGGAGAGCAATGAGGCCTACAAGGCCCTTCTCCGGATCATCGACAACGCCAAGCCCGCCTGGGTGGAGGTGAATCTGGTGGTGCTGACCCCCTACCTCTTCCTGGATCAATATAGCTATCTCGGCATCAACAGTACCCTGGACCGGTACAGGCCGCTGGACCTGGACGGCAGTTCGGCTCTGCCCTTCACCCGGCTGGGTGGGGAGTCCGAGCAGGGAATTTCATAAAGAAGGGGCGGAGAGAACATTGAAAAATCTGAAATACTTTCCCTTTGCGCGCAGCCGCTATTTCTACGGCAAGCTGCTGACGGTGGACGACTTCGAGACCGAGCAGAAGTACATGAACGACAAGCGCCGCATGGTCAACCGCTTCCTCCACGGCAGCGGCGTGGTGTGCGGCATGAACGTGGTGCGGGTGGACGACCGGACCATCTCCGTGGAGATGGGCCTGGCATTGGACTTTGCCGGCCGGGAGATCGTGGTGGACGCTCCGGTGATCCGGAAGCTGGACATGATCGATGGCTACGACGACACCGCCGGGGAGGACGGCTACCTCTATCTCTGCATCGAGTACGCCGAGAAGGAGACGGAGCCGGTCCACAGCATCACCGGCGCCGGGGCCCGGGGCACCGGGGAGGTGGAGTACAACAAGATCTCCGAGGGGTACCGCATCTTCTTCACCACCCAGGAGCCGGAGCACGAGGGCTTCACCATCGCAAACTACTACCAGGACACCAAGACCATCTACTGGGGCAACGGTATCCGCATCAAGCAGTGCCTACGCCGCTTCCTCACGGCGGGGAGTCCCGCCACCCTCACGGTGCTGGTGGAGAACATGGGCCAGCAGCAGTCCGTGGCCTTCGACTACGAGCTGGCCCTCACGGGGCTGCAGCATGAGGGCGGCGACCGGCTGAAGATTCACTTCGACGAGAAGGACCACCCCAAGGCGGGGCGCTACCGCCTGGATTTCCCCCTTACCGCCATGGATGTGCGGGACGCCGAGGGTGGGGCCCAGGTGGTATCCGGGTCCATGGAGCTTCTGGTGGGAAGCAAGGCGGTGGCCGCCCAGGCGGCGGGAGGCAATCTCTGCCGGATTACCGCCGGCAGCGCCGACCGGGCGGTGATGGACCAGTATTACCGCACCGCCATGGAGGACATCGTCCGCAACACCTATCAGCAGAGCATCTATCTGGCCAAGATTGCCCTCATCAAGGCGGGACCCACCTACTACATCGAGAACGTGGAGAACATGCCCTTCCGGCAGTATGTGTTCAACGGCTCTCTCTCCGCCGCCATGAACGATATGGTTCTGGCGGAGCTGGAGCGGCTGCGGGGGGAGCGGGGAGAGGGCCCGGCGGTTCCCGCCGCCCCCAGCGCCCCGCCGCCGGTGAAGAACGTGGCCTCCGGATCGGTGGTCATCGACCTGGGCATCGGCGGCATGGACGGCCAGCGGTTCTTCTCTCCGGAGCTGTCCCACGGCCTGGGCCTTGGCAACGTGTACATCGGCCTTGGCACCGCGTGGAACATCAACGACGACGCCCCAGTGATCTGCGGCTCCCCGGAGATCTTCGACGAGGAGGGGGGCGAGGTCCACGCGGAGCTGGCCGCCAAGGTGGACGTGACAAAGGGGACCTTTGTCATCGGCCTGAGGCTCATCGAGCCTACCGCCGCCCGCCACGTCCGCATCCACTGGACCGCCGTCCGGGACAGCCGGGAGTCGGTCCACGACCGCCAGCAGAGGCGGCTCTTCATCCGGCCCGACGTGTGCGAGCTGGAGGTAAGGGAGACCCGCTACTTCCAGGCGGTGTTTGAGAACGTATCCGACCAGCGGGTCCGCTGGAGCGTGAAGGAGCCCCAGGGGGGCGAGATCGACCCCAACGGCATGTACACCGCCCCCAACACAGTAGGCGTGTACGAGATTGTGGCCGAAAGCGCGGCCCACCCGGAGCTGCGGGCCTCCACCTATGTGGTGGTGCGGGACCCCCTCCAGGAGCAGGCGTAACATGGATCAATTCGGGCAGGAGGTGTGGAAATGATCGTCCGGACGCTGGACCGCCGCTATGCGGTGCTGCAGGTGCTCCGCAGCGATGAGCGGGGAGAGATCTGCGTCTGTCAGGATCTGGAGGACCAGGGAGCGGAGCGCTGCCTTCTGGCCCGGTTCCGGGACCCGGCCCTCAACCGCAGTCTCCTGCCCCTGCTGACCCGCCAGCGGCTGAACGCCGCCTTTGAGGACTACCTGGGGGTTTTCTCCCGGGACGGGGACGTGTATGCCCGGTTCCGGTACACCGACGCCCCGCTTCTGTCTCAGCGGCTGGAGCGAGGGGACTTCGGCTTCCGGGAGCGGCTGGAGATCGGAGGGAACCTGCTGGAGCGCATGGCCCTCCTCAACATGCCCCCCGTCCTCCAGCTGGAGGCTCTGGGGGAGGAAAATGTGACGGTGGACGACGCGCTGCGGGTGCGGTTCAACTACGTGCTCTCCCATTTGGACAACGTGGAAAATGTGGACATGGGCTTTGTCTGTACCCGGCTGTCCGACCTTCTGGGGCGGCTGTTCGATCCGGAGCGGGCCGCCCTGGCGGTGCCGGAGCTGGAGGCCTACCGAAAGGAGCTGGAGGAGGGGAAATTTTCCACCTATGTGGACCTCTACGCCGGTTACGACCGGGTGCGGAGGGCCCTGTTGGAGCGGACCCCCTCCGGCCCGGCGGAACCCCAGACTTGGCTGTTCCGGCTGTGGGCCAGAATCAAGGGGTTGGCCCGGTTTGTGCGGCCTATTCTGGTGGGGGTGGTGCTGATCGCCGCCTTCTGCTATCTGGTGTACACCCTGCTGCAGCCGGCCCAGCCCACCGGCACGCCGGTGCTCTATGACGCCATCGGCACCGTGGAGATTCAGCAGAGCGGCACAGGACAGACATAGCGTTTTTTTCAACGAGCAAACCAGGGAAGAGGAGGGGCGGACATGCGCTTTACCAAGGAGACGGGCCTGATGCAGGTCCTGAAATATAGCAGCCAGCGGCTGGCCCGCATCCTGACGGTGCCGGTGACCAACGGCTACCGAAAGCTGCGCCGGGTCCTGAACCCCAACGGCTTCACCACCCGGGTCATGTCCGACGTCCGCAAGGGCGGGAAGGACCTGCTCACCGGCAAGCCCCAGTCCCTGGCGGACTATCTGTCCGTGGGGAACTACTATGTGGCAAAAAAGCTGGTGTTCATTCTGGCGGTGCTGGCCTTTGTGCTGCCTGTCCTCTATCTGAAGTTTCTCCACCCTGTTATCCGCGCCAACTTTCTCACCGTGCCCATGGTGGTCAACAGCGCGGAGATGACGGGCTACACCGGCAAGGTGGAGCTGTTGTCCGCAGAGAGCGGAACGGTGCTCTACCGGGGTCCTCTCTCCGAGGGGCGGATCACCGGGGAGGGGAAGCTCTATGACTATGAGGGCCACCTGGTCTACCAGGGGGGCTTCCTCATGGAGCAGTACGAGGGTACCGGCCAGAGCTTCTGGCCCAACGGGAATCTCCAGTATGTGGGCGGCTTCTCTGCCAACCGCTACGAGGGCAGGGGCGTTCTCTACGCCGAGGACGGTACCCTTCTCTATGAGGGGGACTTCGTAAACGGTCTCTACGAAGGGGAGGGGACTCTGTACCAGAATGGGGCGGTGCTCTATCAGGGAGCCTTCAAGGCGGGCCGGATGGAGGGCCAGGGCAGGCTCTACGCCGGGGATCTGGTGGTCTATGAGGGAAGCTTCTCGGGCGATGCCTTCGAAGGGGCCGGCCGGGAATACGACCCGGTGGGCGGCCGGCTGATCTACGATGGCGAGTATGCCGCCGGGAAGTACCAGGGCCAGGGCAAGCTCTTTGACGCCGACACCGGCGAGCTCATCTACGAGGGCGGTTTCTACAACGGAGTTTATGAGGGCGAAGGCGCTCTCTACGATCCGGCCACCGGACTTCCCCTGTACCAGGGCTCCTTCCGAGCCGGACGGTACGACGGAGAAGGGGTGGAGTACGACGAGAATACGGGGGCTGTGATCTATCGTGGTCAGTTCCTCCTGGGGGCTTACCACGGCGAAGGCACCCAGTACGATCCTGCCACCGGCTTCGTTACCGCCGCGGGCCAGTACCGAAACGGCTCTCTGGCAGGAACGGAGGAGGGGACGATCCCGGAGGGCGGCGGCCAGACGGGGACTACCACCCCCGACGGCGGCAGTCAGACGGGGACCAATCCCGGCACGCCGGAGGGCGGCGGCACGGAGCCGGAGGGCGCCGTGGTTTACCGGGGGCCGGTCACCGCCGACGGCGGCGTGGATTTCAGCGCCCTGGCGGATATGACCCCCGGTGAGGCCAGCGGGCAGTTCAGCGGCCAGCCCGGCAGCTGGACGCTCTCCGACGGCGGCGTGCTGGTCTATAGCGACCAGACCGAGGGCATCGGCCTCGCCATCCGCTCCGACAGCGCCGGGAACATGGTCAGCGTGGACGTGTGGAACGACGCTCCGGTGGCCGGTGGGGCCCAGGTGGGCATGACCCAGGCGGCGCTGACCGCCGTTTTGGGGGACGCGGCCTCCAGCGGTCAGGAGACCATAGGGGAGGGCCGGATGATCTCCATCAGCCAGTCCAACCGCTACTTCGGCCGCCTTACCAACCTCTCCCCGGAGAGCCGGGTGACGGTCTATACTTATGAAACCGATTCCGGCACGGTCCGGGCGGTGTTTGCCGCCGGCACGGACCAGTGCCTGCTGCTGGAAGTTTTGCCATGACGGAGGTGTGAGCCATGGGAAAATATACGATTATTGCCGACGTGGGGGCGGCGCTGGTGAAGCTGCTGCGGGACAATCTGTGTCCTGAGGTGATCCTTACCCCCGACGACATCGGCCTGTGCTCCCCGGCGGACAAGGGGGACATGGTGCTGGGGCTGCACCTCTACGACGTGCGGGAGAGCCAGGAGATGCGGGCCACCGACATGGTGAACTTAGGTCCCGGCCGCCAGCGCTTCCCCGGCACCTACCTCACCTTGTCCTACATGATTACCGCCTACTCCAAGGCGGATGTGAAGCACCGCTCCAGCGAGGACCAGCGAATTCTGGGCAAGGTGATCCAGACCCTGGAGGACAACGCCGCCCTCAGCGCCGACACGCTGGTGCCGGTGCCCAGAGCCACGGGGATGGATCTGCGCATCAAGATGCTGGCCCTGGAGCTGGAGGCCCAGCAGCGCATCTGGAACGTCCCCAACCAGGCCTATCGCACTTCCCTTTTCTACCGGGTGGGGCCGGTGGCCCTGGAGTCCTCCCGGACCCGCCAGGTTCAGCGTGTGGTGGATCTGGATCTCACGATAAAGGAGTAGTGGACCATGGGCAGAGAGTGGAACGCGGAGGCTGTGACCCGCGCCCGTATCCGGCGGAAGGTATCGGCGGCGGTGCTGGTACTGGACGACTTTACCGGCCGTCCCATCACCGCGGCGGACCTGCAGGTCACAGCGGCGGGGCTGCTGGAGCGGCCGGTGCGGAAGGCCGACGGCTTCTTCCTCTTTTTGGACAGTCCCGTCCCCCGGCTGGAGATCACCGCCCGGGCCTGGGCCTACCACCCGGCCTCGGTGACGGTGGAGCTGGCGGACCTGTCCCCCCTGCGGCCGGTGGTGAAGCTGCGCCTCACCCCCAACCGCAACTATAGTATCCCCACCCAGACCACCTGCCTGGAGGGGAGGGCCCGGCCGGGCACAACGATTCAGATCTTCTGCGAAAACGACCCCAGGCCCCTGCGCCTTCTCTATGACTACGCGGCGGACGGGGCGGAGGGCGGCCGCCTTCTGCAGCTCTACGACCCCACCGCCTCGGACCTGGAGGGCCGGCGCTTTGCCCTGCTGCGCAAGGGGGAGGCGGAGGCCGAGTGCTTCTCCGTTCTGGACCGGATGGAGGACGTGGAGGGAGGCTGCCTGCTGGCGGCGCCCCTGGCGCGCAGCTGCAAAAAGGCGGGGGCCACCGTGCTGCCCATCTCCACGGCTACGGCAGATGAGAGCGGCCGGTATTTTCTCCCCCTGCGGAGCCTGGCAGTGAAAACCTACCTCTGCCGGGTGCTGTGGCAGGTCCCCGGCGGGGACTGGCGGGAGCAGACCCTGGAGCTGGAGCCCGGGCGGGTGCAGCGGCTGGATCTGGAGACAGACTGACGAAAGGAGGCGGCGGCCATGCTGGCAAAACGAACCAAGCAAATTCTCATCGCCATCGCGGTGCTGTCCCTGGCGGCGGCGGTGCTCTGGGGCTGGCGGGGGTCCTCCCTGCCCCTCAGGCACGTGACGGAGGTTCTTCAGGCCGGAGCACACGTGTACGGCATCGACCAGAGAGAGGAGATCTACCGTTTTTTTGAGACTGACGAGACGGGGGCCATCCTCTCGGAGATCCGCCGGGATGTGCGGGATGGGGACGCCTACCGCAGCTACGACTGCCTGACGGCGGACGGAGATACCGTCTACGTTCTGGAGCGGCTGGCGGATATCCAGAGCGACCTCATCTTGTCGGAGACGGTGTACCGCTGCGATTTTGAGAGGGGGCGGCTGGAGACAGCCTGGGAGCTGCCCATTGCGGACCCCTCCATGGACAGTAATTTCGCCGTCCAGGTGCGAAACGGGGTCCTCACCTTCTTTCAGGCGGACTATACCGGCCGTCGGGCCACCGGCTCTCTCATGACCATGGGGGCCGACGGCCAGGCGGAGGAGCTGACCTCCTTTCCTTATGACATCGGCGTGGGCTTTACGGATTTCTACTACTCCGCTTCGGGGGCGGTGGCCTTCACCACGCCCGCCGGGGAGATCTATGTGCTGGACGAGGAGGGGGAGGCCCAGCGGCGCTTCCCCACCGTGGGGGACAGCTTCCCCCTGGTCCTCCTGAGCAGCGACGGCGGGGATACCCTCCTGGCCCTGGGCACCGATGGGAAGGTCTACGGCCTGGACCTGTCCGGTGAGAGCCGGGCGGAGGTGCTGCTGGACTGCCTCCAGCGGGAGGATCCCCTTCGGAGCGTGACCGCCGTCAGCATGGGGGAGTCGGGCCGTTTTGCCCTGGCCCTCTCCGACGGCGCCGCCCTGGGCCTTGTGCGGGAGGCGGGGGACGTGGTGCTGGAGAAGCTCACCGCCCGGCCGGGGCATGTCGCCCTGCGGGCCTTTCTGGGGTTCCTGGCGGTGTGGGCCGCGGCCATTGTCCTCTATTTCCTGCGCCGGTTCTTCCTCTTCCTCACCCGGGGGAAGGTGCCCATCGTCACCAAACTGCTGGCGGCCTTCCTGCCCATTTTAATCGTGAGCCTGGTGCTGATGAACCTGCTGGTGACACGGATCTTTGAACGGGAGCTGGTGGACAGCCAGTATGAGCGGCTCTACCTTCTCACCAGCCAGCAGACCGCCACCCTCAACGCCAATTACATCAAAGACGTGGACCCCGCCGATCCCTACGGCAACGTGTACTTCTATGAGATTCGCTCCGCCCTGAACGTGCTCCCCGATCAGGGGACCATTCAGAATCCGGAGGCGGAGGAGGTTCAGGAGGTCTACAACGCCAACTACTTCTGGCTCTACAAGCTGGTGGACGGTCAGCTGGTGTCCCTCATCTGCGAGCAGGACTATGTAAACGTGCCGGTGGAGGACCGGCACAGCGCCGCCGTGGCGGAGCAATTCTATGAGGCGGCCGAAACGGGTCAGGTCATCCGCACCGGCTTTTCCGACAGCTTGGGGGACTGGACCATCCTCCTCACCCCCGTGATGGACGACCGGGGCGATGTGGTGGCGGTCATTGAGACCGGCGATACCCGCCAGTCCCTGGACTACGCCGTGGAGCAGGGGGCCCGGCAGCTTACCGTTTTGAACCTCTCGGTGCTGGCGGTGCTGGCGGTGCTTCTCTCCGCCGTCATCGCCTACTCCCTCCACCCCCTGGGGATTCTCCGCCAGCGGGTCCAGGAGATCAGCGACGGCAAGCTGGGGGTCCAGGCCCCGGTCCGGGGCAACGACGAGGTCAGCGAGATCACCCGCACCTTCAACGCCATGAGCACCAACGTGGCCTTCCGGGACAAGGAGATCCGCCAGACCAGCGAGGGCTATGCCCGATTCGTCCCCGCCCGGGTGTTCGGGCTTCTGGAGAAGTCCAGCGTCATCGACGTGCGCCTGGAGGACCAGACCAGCGTGGAGGCCACGGTGCTCAACTGCTCCGTGGGGGCCTTTGACCACATCGCACGGAGCCTCAGGTCCAAGGAGATGTTCCGGCTCATCAATCAGGTGCTGGCCCGGCTGGTGCCGGTGGTGGACCGCAGCGGCGGCCTGGTGGACCGGTTCGACCGGGCGGGCCTGCTGGCCATCTACACTGAGCAGCCCGACCGGGCTCTGGACGCTGCCATCTCCCTGTGCCAGACCCTCCGGTCCGGCCAGCTGGAGGAGGCGGAGGGCCAGGAGCTGGACTTCCATGTGTCCCTCAGCGCCGGCCCGGCCATGATCGGCATCGTGGGGGCGGAGCGGCGGCTGGAGGCCATGACCATCTCCGAGCACACCAGCTTTACCCGCTTTCTCCAGCCTCTGGCGGCGGAGTACGGGGCGGCGGTGCTGCTGACGGGCAGCGCGGCGGGGCTTATCCCCGATTTTGAGAAGCGCTATCACGCCCGGACCATCGGCTTTGTGCGCATGAAGACTCTGGACCGGCTGGAGCGGCTTTACGACGTGTACGACGGGGACGAGGAGACCACCCGCCGGCTGAAGGAGGAGACCCGGGAGCAGTTTGAAAAGGGCGTGTCCCTCTTCTGTACCCATCAGTATTATGAGGCAAGGCTTTTGTTCATCGAGGTGCTGAAGAAGCACCGCCGGGACAAGGCGGCCAAGAATTATCTCTATCTCTGCGACACCTACTACCGCCAGGAGAACGGCGAGGAGCATCCGGTGTGGCTGGAGACCTATTGACCAATTCCCAGGGAGGTGCGTCTGTAATGAAGAAAAACAGGCAGGCGGCAGTGCTGTTTGGAGCGCTGCTGACTGTGCTGGCCGTTTTTCTGGCCGCAAGAGCGTTGCTGTCCACCCCGGCCAGGGCAGCCGACTATCTGGTGACGGAGCGGGACGGCACCTACTGGGTAGACGCCGACACCCAGGTTTATCCGGTGGAGCTGGGGCCGGAGGCCGACGGCTGGACAGTGGAAGGTGTTACGGTGGATGAAAATGTCTACCGGGACGCGGAAGGGGGGTACTACGCCCCGGACAACTCCACGACCTTCCGCATCAGTATTCGCCGGGCCGGGTACTGGCTCCCTCTGGAGACGGATGAGCAGAAACCGGTTGCCGTCCAGTTCGATTATACCGACGAAACCACTCTGACCTATACGTTTTCCAATGTGCCGATAACAGAGAACGGCTCCTATTTCCTTTCACTCATTCCGCCCACTATCCAGGCGGAATACCGGCCGCAGGAATTTGATGAGGGCTGCTATGAGGCCACGGTGTATATGCCAGGCGCATATGTGCCGGAGTGCTACCTGAGCTTTGACGGCGTCGTCTTTCAATGGGCGTTGGAGCTCCGCATGGAGTACGTGCCCATGGAGAGCATCTCGGCGGAAGGACTTTACGATTTCTATTTCACTCAGATAGACGGGGAATACGCCTACGGGTACTTTCTTCCCGGCACGGAAATCACGCTGAAAACAGTGGGAGACTATCGGTTTGGCGATACCACGCATTGGAATCACACCTATTCGGGTATAGAGTTTGTGCAGGAAGACGACCAGACCATTACGATCCGCACGGCGGAGACCATCCAGCAGGAAGACGACGGTGTATGGGAGGAGGAAAGATGCCAAGTGGTTCTGATGATGGACATTCTCTCGCCCATCACAGTCAATTTTGCCTTTACGGAGAGCGGCTATGCCTCTGTTTTGGTGGACTATGAGGAGGTTACCAGCACCACGGTGCTGGAGGGGACGGATCTGACATTCACCTTTCAGGTGAACTCCGCCATGTACTCGGTAGAGGATTGGCTGACGGCCATTACCGGATGTACGATTCAAGGGCCATGGGACGAGACAGCCTATCCGGTAGATAGCTTCAGCCTCTCAGAATACGGAGACGCAACGATCGGAGCCGATGAGTTCAGATATATAGATGAGTGCACCGTTACTTTCACCGTGGTTCCCGATGCCTTCACCCGCCTCGTCACTGTGACGGACGCCAGCGGACCGGGATATACCCTGACCTGTCTGTCGGGGACGGCCTCCGGTGAGCCCGGCTATATCAGCCTGCATTTGAAGATTGACGCGGCCTATAACCAGTCTGTGCCGGTGCTGACGGCGCCGGAGGGTTGGGTCATCAACGAAAACATGGAGGGCGGTCTCCTGGAAGACGGCTCCATGGAGTACTATATCATCATGGCGTATGGCGACGGCACCCAGCCGGTCCCCGCCGCCCCCATGGACCTCACGGTTTCTGTCTCCGGCATTGTGGCCAACCCCTCCGGCGGCGGAGGCGGCGGCTCCTGGGGAGGCTCCAAGGAAGAGGAGATCCGGGTGGAGAATGAGCTGAACCAGGAGGGGGCCAGCAGCGACACCATGCTCTGGCCCAACGGCACCAAGGAGAACAACGGGGTGAGCATCACCACCGTCACCGACAAGGAGCTGGAGGCCCTTATCGACCTTGCCCAACAGCATATAGAGGACATCCAGGAGCTGGAGGGGGACGGGTACAAGGAGGGCATCATCGTCATCGAGGACCTGCGCCCCAACAGCAACATTCACACCTACATTCTGAAGCTCACCGAGTCCCAGTTTGAACGCATTTCAGAGGAGGAGTGGGACCGGTTTACGGTCCAGACCCCGGCGGGCTCCCTGAGCCTCTATGGGAACACCATCCGGGAGGTGGCCGGGCTGGAGGGGGCGGTGGACTTCACCATTGCCCGCCTGGAGTATGAGGGCCGCCCGGGAGCGGACGTGACCCTCACGGTGGACGGCAAGCCGGTGACCACGTTCTCCGAGGTCTACGGTATCCGGGCCTTTGTGCCCTATGTTCCCGCCCAGGAGGAGGACGTGAACGCCCTGCTGATGGACTACATCCACGAGGACGGCACGGTGGAGCGAGTCACCGAGAGCTTCTATGACGAGACTGCCGGGGGCGTCTACGTCTTTACCGACCATCTGTCCAAGTTCGGCGTGGCCTACCGTCCGGCGGTGTATTCCGACGTAGGGGCGGATCACTGGGCCAGTCCCTATGTGACCTTCCTGGCAGCCCGGGGCCTTTTGGGTCAGGGCAGCACCTTCCGGCCCGACGACAAGGCCACCCGGGGGGAGCTGCTGGAGCTGCTGGCGGAGGCACTGTCCGCAGCCAACCTGCCCAGCCGGGCGGTACAGGTCTACTCCGACGTGCCGGCATCCTCCTCAGTGGCCCGAGCGGCCAGCTGGGCCTACTACAATAACTTGACCGGGTCCATCGCCAGCGACGGGAAGCTGCGGCCCAATGAGGCCATCACACGGGAGGACATGGCCGCTCTGGTGGGGAACGTGGCCTCCGGCGTGGGGCTGCGCCTTCGCTCCAAGGGGCTGGACACCGGCTACACCGACCTCGACGATGTGGCGTCCTATGCCCGCTCGGCGGTGATTCGCCTGCGGGCCGCCGGTATCCTGGAGATGCCGGACAACTACAAGTTCAATCCCAAGGCTACCCTCAATCGGGGGGAGATGGCCCGGATCGTGGCCAACCTGCTCAGCAGCCTGTAAGTGCGGCAAAATCTGACGAGAGAAGGTGAAGAGATGGTGGAGCCCTTTGCGTCCCTTTCCGAATATGTCCAGGACATCCTGCGTCTGACGGACCGGCGGCTGTCCGCCCTGGAGAGCGGAGACCCGGAGAAGGCCCTGGTACTGGCTGACCGGGTGGAGGAACGGGTCCGCCGCCGCTGTGCAGCCACGGTGGAGGCCGGAGGAGCAGCTCCGCTGGACTATCTCTTCCGAATCTTCGGCCTCTCCCCCTTTGAACGCCACTGCGTCTATCTGGCCCTGGCGCCGGAATTGGACGCCGCCTACGGGGAGCGGTACGCCGCTCTTCAGTCCGGCGGCGGGCAGCTGCCCGGCCTGGACCTGTGCCTTCGCACCTTTGCCGGGGGTATGGCCCGCCGGGAGGAGCTGCTGGGCCGGTGGCGGGGGAGAGAGGAGATCCTCTCCTGTTTCTTCCGGGCCGGACACCGGGGGGCGGAGGAGCAGAGCGACCTGGCCTCCGGGCTGAAGCTGGACCGCCGCGTGGTCCACTTCCTCTTTGACTACATGAGCGAGGACCCCGCCCTGCAGGGAATGGCGCAGATTTACTGGCCGGGGGAGGAGCCGCCCCCACTGGTGCTATATGAGGACCTAAAGGAGCGGATGACCGCCTACGCCGCCGCCCTGCCGGAAAGGGAGCCGCTGCTCTTTTACCTGCGGGGACAGCCGGGGACGGGGCGGCGGACCCTGGCCCGGCACTTTTGCCGGAGAGAGGGCCGTCCCCTGCTGCTGGCGGACCTCTCCGCCCTCTTTCAGCAGGGTATGAGCTGGGAGGAGATTTTGCTCCACGTCTGTCGGGAGGCGGCCATCCGGGGTGCGGCCCTGGCCATCGAGGGCTTCGAGCTGCTGCTGAGCCGGGAGGAGGTTCTCTCCGACGGCGAGCAGACCACTGTGAAAAAAACCGCGGCCAGCACTCTTCACATCCGCATGCTGCTGGAGCGGGCGGCGAGGATCTGCGACCGGCTTTTCCTCCTGTCCGCCGCCCCCTGGCAGCCGGAGATCTCCTGCGCCCCCTGGCGGCGGGTGGAGCTGGCGCTGGATGTGCCGGACACGGCAGGACGGCTGCGGTTGTGGCGGCACTATCTGGCGGAGGTCTCCCTGGACCCGTCGGTGGACCTGGAGACGCTGGCCATCAAGTTTGCCCTTACC
The DNA here is from genome assembly GCA_944386975.1 of uncultured Oscillospiraceae bacterium. Lineage (GTDB taxonomy): Bacteria > Bacillota > Clostridia > Oscillospirales > Oscillospiraceae > CAJFPI01. The sequence goes on from CALXDC010000001.1 coordinate 94,663, forward strand.
CCCGGCCAGATTGCCGCCGCCGCTGGAGAGGCGGTGGGATTGGCCCGCTGGGAGGGGGCGGAGACGATGGACGAGGGGCTTCTCCACCGGGCCTGCCGGGCCCAGCTGTCCCACAGCCTGGGGCAGAAGGCCAGCCGGGTCAACGCCGCCTACACCTGGGAGGACCTGATCCTCCCGCCGGAGCAGAAGCGGCGGCTCAAAAACGCCTGCGCTCAGGTGGAATACCGCCACCGGGTCTACGACCAGTGGGGCTTCGGAAAAAAGGTGGCCTACGGCCGAGGACTGTCCATGCTGTTCACCGGGCCGCCCGGCACCGGCAAGACCATGGCCGCCCAGGTCATCGCCAATCGCCTGGGGCTGGAGCTCTACAAGGTGGACCTGTCCGGCGTCATGTCCAAGTATGTGGGGGAGACGGAAAAGCAGCTGGGGGCCGTTTTTGACGAGGTGAAGAAGAGTCAGAGTATCCTCTTCTTCGACGAGGCCGACGCCCTCTTCGGCAAGCGGTCGGAAACCAAGGATTCTCACGACCGCTACGCCAACGTCCAGACCTCCTATCTCCTCCAGAAGATGGAGGAGTACGACGGCATTGTCATCCTGGCCAGCAACTTTCTGCAGAACTTTGACGAGGCCTTCAAGCGCCGCATCAAATTTATCATTGATTTCACCCTTCCCGATCGGGATCGACGGGAGAAGATCTGGCGGTCCGTGCTTCCCACGGACCTGCCCCGAAGTGAGGACATCGACTTCGACTTTCTGGCCCGGAGCTTTGAGCTTTCGGGCAGCAGCATCAAGAACATCGCCGTCTCCGCCGCCTTCCTGGCTGCGGAGGAGGGCGTGCCCATGGGAATGGTACATCTGCTGCTGGCCACCCAGGCCGAGCAGAACAAGACCGGAAAGCATCTGAGCAGCGAGGACCTGGGGGAGTACCACTCCCAGGTGCAGGCCCATCTCAGGAGAACATTAGAACAGGAGGGATTGGAATGCCTGGAGAAAATGTGACGTCCAGAAGACCGCCTAATTACACACCGCCTTCGCCTCCGCCGCCAACGAGGAGGCCTCCGCCTCCACCGTCCAACAGGGCGTCTTCACCGCCGCCGGTCCCCTCACGGGCAGGACGTCCGGCGCTGTCCTCCGGGAACGGGCCGTCCCAGCAGCCCACCCCGCCCAACAGGACGCCGCCTCCGCCTCCGCCGCCCCGGAACCGGAACGCCCCGTCTCAGCCGGCGTCCCAGCCGGTGGTCCCCCTGACGGCGGAGCAGAAGCGGGAGTACCTCCTGCTCAAGCGGGGCGTGGTGGCCAGAAAGATCGGACAGGTGAAAAACTGGACGCTCACCCAGGACCAGCGGGACAATCCCGATGCGGAGGCCACCACCCATGCCGACCGGTTCGACACGTTCCACAGCTGGTTTGGCGCCTCCATGATGGACACCGGCGTCCAGGGTGTGGATGCTGCCGCTTCCTATGTGGACTACGCCACGGGAGGAAAAAGCCGGGGCTGGGATCTGGTCAGCAAAGAGAGTGAAAAATGGGGCGACGGCGAAATGCAGAGCGAGGGCATCCCCATCTTCAGCGCCGTGGCCAAGAGTATCGACTGTATTTTCAAGGCCGCAGAATATATCAAGTCCATGGTGGAGTTCGCCAAGGCCAACAAGAACGCGGAGGAGACCACCAGCGAGGAGAAATGGCAGGTGTTCCAGGAGACGGCGGACATGGCGCTGACGCTGCTGGATACGGCCCTCTCCTGGTCCGGCGCCTTCACCACCGTCATGGGACGGCTGCCCATTGTGGGCGCCGTATTCGGAGCCGTGGGGGCAGGCATGTCCTTCGTGATGGACTGCATCCAGCTGCACAAGGCCAGAGTCGCCATTGAGCAGATGCGGGTCCAGAAGAAAACCGCCAAGGATGCCGCCGTCAGGACCCGAGGCGATCTGGCGGGCCTGAACGGCACCACAACGACGGAGTTAGGCAGAAACGGTCAGCAGACCACCAGAGACCTGGCCTTTGGCCAAACGGTGACAAGAACGCACCGATTCCACCCCAACGAGCAGAAGCAGAAGGTGAACCGCACCTTTGAAAAGGTCCGGGACGCGGGCACGGGGAAAGAGCGGGATATGCGGCTGGATGAAAAGACCCAGCAGCTGCGCAGCGGTCAGGACCCCCTGACCAGCTCCCAGGAGACCGCCGTCCGCGCCCTGGAGGACTACGATGTGACCAAGGAGCTGACCCAGGCCAACATCAAGCGCCGCAACGAGGGCATCGTCAACCTGATTTTGAAGGATGCGGTGGGCTTCGGTACTTCTCTGGCCACGCTGGATCCCACAGGCCTGGGTGCGGGTATCGGCGCCTCCGTCAACGCCCTGGTAGGCGCCGGATTTCTTACCAAGAAGATTGTGACCTCCGTCCGGCAAAAGGGCCGCAACGAGGGCCGGTCCGGCTTCAACATCAACAAATCCGACGCGAACAAGAAGCAGCGCCGGCACAACCTGGCGGTCGTCATGTTCGACCGGATCAAGGAGCTGGCCCAGTACAACTACGACATGATCCCCGTCAGCAAGGTGGAGCAATCCGGTCAGGCCGGAGGAACGCCCATGACGGCGCAGGAGGCGGACAATGTGCGTCAGGGTCTCGTACCCTTCAAGACCATGGAGGAGCGGGTCTCCGCCATGGGCGTGGGCGGGCCCCTGATCCGGGCGGACAACCCCGTGGATATGGTCAAGATCATGCGCCAGGGCTTCTATCGGGACAACGACTGACGCAGGAAAAGAAAAGGAGAACGACATGTCTTATACAGATGAATTGCTCCAGGACACGCCGCTGACGGAGCAGATGATGCTGCAGGATGTGGAGACCATGGGCCTCTACTGCGAGGATATGCAGATTCCCTGCAAGGTGGTCCCGGCCACAGCCCAGGCGCCGCTGCCCACGCTGGTGGCCATGCTGGACTCCGGGGAGGCGGACCGGCCCTGGGTGCTTACCCACAGCTTCATGCCGCTGGACCGGGAGACGGCGGAATTCACCAAGTACCTCCAGTTCTACTGCGAGCTGTCCGGCGATCTGGGGGAGGTGGAGCCGTCGATCCTTCTCAGGGGAATCAGCCGGCTCAACCAGGCGCTGCCCTTTGGCGCGGTGCTGCTGGTGGAGCCCCGGCCGGAGCTGGGGCTGCCGCTGATGGCGGCGGTGCGGGCCGTGCAGGGGTTCCCCCTGGACCAGCCTTTGGACCAGGGAACCTTCACTGAGGACCTGTTCCTTCTGGAGACCAGCTGCCAGATTGCGGACTTTGTGCTGGGCGCTCTGCGGACGGGCAAAACCGTGGATGAGGCCTTTGCCCAGCTCACACAGTAACAGGAAGGAGGCGGCGGCCGGAATGAAGAAACGGGATCGGGCGATCGTGGCGGTGATCCTGGCGGCGGCCCTTGTCGTGGGGTTGGTGCTGGTGCGCCGCGCCTTGGAGCGGGACGCCCAGGCCCAGGCGGACAGCCTGGCCTCCGCCCAGTTCAACGGCGCTGCCGGGACCGGGGAAAACGGCGGCAGCGACACCGCCGTCCAGGAAGGCTCCGGGGCGGTACCCGGGCAGGCTGACGGAGGCGGTGGAGCTTCGGAGGAGGATGATGCAGCCTCCGGCGGCGGGGCGGACGGCGAGGATGGTGCGGCGTCCGGCGGCGAAGCCGCCCAGGAGGGCGGCGGGACAGGATCGTCCTCCGCCCAGACCGGCGGGACCGCTACCGGCCTGGCTGCCGAGTCCCCCTCGGCCGGAGGCGGGGAGATGACCCTGGCGGAGCTGTCCCAGTGGATGGAGAATGAGAGCAGCGGGGCGTTGTCCGCCCAGAGCATGCTGGCGGCAGAGGAGGCTCTGGCCGCCGGGGTGGGGACCGCTGACGACGCTCTGCGCCGCACCTTCGCCCAGAGTCAGGCCGGGCAGAACGATGAGGCCCGGCGCAGCCAGCTGGCGGAGGAGGCCGCCTCCCTGGGGCTGGCCTATCTCCGATGCCGGGATCTGGCAGCTCTGCGGGAGGAGAGCGTGGCCTTTTATGAGGCCCTGGCGGCGGCAATCAGCGCCCAGACCGGGACGGAGGCGGCGGACCAGGTCCAGGCCGATCTCCAGACAGTGGAGGGGGCCCTGGCGGCGGCGGAGCTTGCACTGGAAGAGGCCCAGGCGGACCTTCAGTCGGCCCGGGACGATCTGAACGCCGCCCTGGGCAACCCCTACGGCACCGAGATCTCCGTGACGGACGCCCTGGTGAAAGCAGAGCTTCCCACCCTCACCGGAGATGCCGCCGCGGCCCAGGCTCTGGCGGCCCGCAACGAAATCAAGGGGGCGGTCTACGAGGCGGAGCGGGCCCGGCAGGCCCTCACCCAGCTGCGCTACACCTATGCCCCCGACGCCCCGGAGGTGCTGGAGCAGCAGTCGGCTGTCCAGGAGGCCCAGGCCGCCTGCGCCAGGGTGAGCGGCCAGGTGGAGGCCGACGTGCGGGATCGCCTGACCCGGCTGAACATTCAGGATCAGGAGCTGGCGTTGTTATCCGCCTCTCTGGAGAAGACGGGGACTGCGGCCCCGGAGGCCGACTATGTCCTGTCAGGCGGGGAGGAGGGGGCGGCATGGAGCTCCAATCTGTCCCAGCTGATGGAGCAATGGGCAGAAATTGAGAGTGCCCGGGCCAGCCTCGCCGCCGGGATTGCTCAATTCAATCTGGACGTGCTGTGTTTCCAACACGCCATCGGCGCGGGGTGCACGGTGGTGACCATTTAGGAGGAAATTGTATGGGGATCTGCGTGTGTATGGGAGCCAACCTTCAGTGTACCTTCGGGGCGGCCCCTTCGGCGCTTGTGGTCAACTCTCAGACTACGGTGCTGGTGGCCTCCAAGCCGGCGGCTACCATCATGGATTTCAAGCCCATGGGGAATATCCCGCCCTTCGGCATGTGCAGCTGCCCGTCCAACCCGGCCACGGTGAAGCCGCCGCCGGTGATGTTCGCCCCGGCCCCCTGCGTGCCGGTAATCACGGCCCCCTGGACCCCGGGCTCTCCCACGGTGCTGCTGGGGGGATATCCGGCTCTCAACAACAGCTCCAAGCTGATGTGCGCCTGGGGCGGCGTGATCTCTGTGATAAACCCGGGCCAGTTTCAGACCAACGTCCCCTGAGCCTTTCAGGCAGGGGAGCAGAATATCGGAGGAGAAGACCCCTGTTTTTCACCTGCGGCGGTGAAAAGCAGGGGCTTGCGTTTGTAAGCCGTTGGGAGGAAATCTGGACAAAGGGATATTCCTCCGGCTATAATGGAGAAAAACACAGGCGGAGGGCCGAGAGGGCCCCAGCAGCGTGGGGAGGAGAGCGGAACCTATGGAGATCCAACGAGTTTGCCATTATGTAACCGGCTTTCTCTACGCGCCCATACGGGTGCTTGACTTGGAGGGGAACCAGACGGAGGTCTATTGGGATGGCGGGGCGCAGCAGAATCCGGCACAATTGGAGCCGGAACTCTGCACGGCGCTTTTGACGCTGGCCCAGCCGCTCCAGCCGGCGCTGCATGTGGAGGGGAAGGGAATCCTGTACGGGGTGGTCAAGGCGCACCGGGAGGCATACCTGGTGGGGCCCTGCCGCCTTCGAGATTTGCCGCCCGCCTCCGGGGAGGAGGGGGGACGGGAAGCGGATTTCCGGTATGTGCCGGAGATCTCTCTGGAGCAGTTCACCAACGGGGTGCTGATGCTCTATGAGAGCGCTACCGGACAGACCGTGGACCCCGGCAGTCTCTGGCGTGACAGCTTTCGCAGCGGCGATCTGCTCCAGCACGTGGACCGCAGGAGCCATACGATTCTGTTTGCCAACCGGGAGGAGGAACGCCCGCACAACCCCTATCGACAGGAGCGGCGGGAGCAAAACGCCATCCAAACCGGCGATCTGGCCGCTCTGGAGGAGAGCTTCCGGGAGGAATACGGGGGAAGGGTGGGAACCCTGGCCCGCACCCCGCTTCGCCACGCCAGAAATCTGGCCATCGTGCTGATCACGCTGGCCAGCCGCTCCGCCATTGCCGGGGGGCTGCTGCCGGAGGTTGCCTACTCCCTCTCAGACGCCTTCATCCAGCAGGCGGAGGAGCTGGAAAGCGAGGGGGAGGTGATTGCCCTGGCGCGGCAGGCGGAGGTGGAATATTGCAGACGGGTGGCGGCGCTGGCGGGCGGCGGCAGCCGCAATCCCCTGGTGGTCCATTGTAAGGAACTGGTGTTTCAGAAGCTGCATACCAAGATTGAGATTCAGACCCTGGCGGAGCAGCTGGGCGTCCGTGCCGGCTCTCTCTCCCAGCTGTTCAATCGGGAGGAGGGCATTACTTTGCGGGATTACATCTCCCGGGAGAAGGTGAACGCCTCCAAGCATCGTCTGATCTATACAGCAGATTCCTTCGACGATATCGCCGCCACCTTTGCCTTTGCGTCTCAGAGTCACTACGGGCGGGTGTTCAAAAAGTGGACCGGAATGACACCGGGGCAGTACCGCGCCCGGTATTGCCGTGCCGCCGGGGAGGAGGACCGTTAGCCAATGCGGCAAAACACACAAAAAATGCCGGCTTTTTTGTGAAGCTTGGAGAAATTGACAAAGAAATATAGAAAAGTGATACGGCGCTGAAATATGTGATATATTTCAGCGCCGCTTTTTTTGTATCATGCTCTCATCAGCATTGCAGAAATTAGATGGAAGGGAAGAGGAGATATGGAGATAAAAGGCGTCAATCTGGGCAACTGGCTTGTGTTGGAGAAGTGGATGAGTCCCGCTCTCTTTGCGGGCACCACGGCGGAGGATGAGTACCATCTCCCCCTGCAGCTTCCACCGGAGGTATATGAGGCGCGAATCAGAATTCACCGCAGCGAATATATCTCCGAGCGGGACTTTGCCGCCATCCGGCGGATGGGATTGAATGCGGTCCGCATTCCCGTCCCTTACTTTATTTTTGGAGACCGTCCCCCCTTTCTGGGCTGCGTGGAGGAGCTGGACAAGGCCTTTGCCTGGGCGGAGAAGTACGGACTGAAGATTCTCATAGACCTCCACACCGCTCCCCTCAGTCAGAACGGCTTTGACAACGGCGGCATCTGCGGCGTGTGCCGGTGGAGCCGGACGCCGGAGGAGGTGGCGTTTGTGCTGGATGTGCTGGAGCGGCTGGCCGTCCGGTACGGCGGCCGCCAGGCGCTGCTCGGCATCACCCCCATCAACGAGCCTATCACTCAGTCTATGTGGGATTTTATGGATGTGCCAAACCGCTACCGGGCCGCAGACCCGGCAATGGCTGCCGGCAGCGCTCCCAACACCATGGAATTCCTGTACCAATTCTACGAGGAGGCCTACCAACGGCTTCGCCGGCACATGGGCGAGGACAAGTATGTGGTCTTCCACGACGCCTTCCAGCTGAAGGCATGGAAAGCGTTTCTCACCCGTCCCCACTTCCGAGGTGTCATGCTGGATACCCACCAGTATCTGATGATAGCGGAGGTTCTGGGCTGTGAGCAGACCCTGGAGGGCTACCTCCGGTACATCCGGGAGAACTTTGCCCGGGAAATTGCCGAGGTTCAGTCCTACATTCCCGTGGTATGTGGAGAGTGGAGCCTGTTCAATTCCTGCGCCGCGGGAGTGGATACCAAAGGGGGACAGAACGTGTTCAACGGTATGGACTTCTCCGGCAATGAGGAAAAAATGTCCGTTGAGGCAAAGCGGCATTTCTACCAACAGCTGGCCCATGCGCAGCTGGCCGCCTGGAGGGAGGGAGCCGGCTATTTTTATTGGAGCTACAAGCTGCTGCTCGACACCGTTAACGAGCCGGAATGGATGGGCTGGGACAGCTGGGACCTGGGCAAGTGCGCGGATCTGGGCTGGTTTCCGGTTGGCGGCTGAAGCAAGCGCGCCGTATGATGCCCGGAAAAAGAGGGCGAATACAGGAAGGAGAACACCATGATTCACAACCCCATTTTGCCAGGATTCAATCCGGATCCCTGCCTCTGCCGCAAGGGGGAGGACTACTATCTGGCGGTATCCACCTTTGAGTGGTTCCCCGGCGTCCCCATCTACCACTCCCGGGATCTGAAGCACTGGGAGCTCTACACCCACATCCTCACCGACGACGAGACGGTGGATCTGAAGAAGCTGCCCAGCGCCAAGGGAATCTGGGCCCCCTGCCTCACCTACTGCCGGCAGGAGGACCGGTTCTATCTGGTCTACGGCGTGATGAATTCCATGAACGCCCGGTACTTTGATGTGGATAACTTCCTCATCACCGCCTCCGACCTGCGGGGGCCCTGGTCAAAGCCTGTGTATCTCCACTCCGCCGGCTTCGACGCCTCTCTCCTCCACGACGATGACGGGAGGAAATATGTGGTGTCCCTACAGTGGGAGACCCGGGTCAATTATGAAAAGCCCGGGGTGATCTGTCTGGTGGAGTACGACCCCGAGCGCAGGGAGATTGTAGGCTATCCAAAATGCATCTGGCGGGGAGGAACCGACCGGGGCTGCATCGAAGCCCCCCACCTCACCAAGCGGGGAGGCTGGTACTATCTCATGTGCGCCGAGGGAGGCACCGGCTACAACCACTGTGTCACCATGAGCCGTTCCCGCAGCGTCTGGGGCCCCTACGAGGGGGACCCGGAGAATCCTATCGTCACCTCTCAGCCCATGGCCTCCAACGAGCGCCATGATCCGGACCATCTGAAGCCTCAATATTTCAATCCTGACTCGGTACTACAGAAAAGCGGTCACGGCAGCTATGTGGACCTGCCGGACGGAGAGGTCTATCTGGCGCACCTGTGCGCCCGCCCCTTTGTGCCGGAGCTGCGGTGTACCCTGGGCCGGGAAACTGCCCTCCAGAAGATGACCTGGACGGAGGAGGGATGGCTGCGAATGGCCGACGGCTCTCGCCTGGCCAAGGAGGAAACGCCGGAGCCATGTCTGCCGGAAGTTCCCCTGCCCCAGCCCCCGGCCTTTGACGGCTTTGACAGTACGACGCTGGGGAATTTCTACTACGCCCCGCGGATCATGCCCCAGCGCTTTGTGGATCTTACCGCCCGGCCCGGCTGGCTGCGCATGCGGGGGCAGGAATCCAGAACCTCCTTGAACAAGGTGAGTATTCTGGCCCGGAAGCTCACCAGTGTCCATGCCCGGATTACCACCAAGATGGAGTTTCAGCCCGAGACCTACCAGCACAGCGCCGGACTCATTTTGTACTACGACAATATGAACTATGTCAATCTGCGCAAGTACCACAGCGACACTTTGGGCTGCTCCGCCCTGGGGATCACCCGGCTGGAAAACGGGGAGCGGGAGGTGCTGCTGGATACCCGCATCCCGGTAGAGGAGGGACCCCTCTGGCTGCGCATGACCATTGACGGCCGGGCAGTGCAGTTTTCCTGGTCGGCCGATGGGGAGGACTACCGGCCCATCGGTCCGGTTTTTGACGCCACGAAATACTCCGACGAATACTGTAAGTTCGGGGAGTTTACCGGCGCCATAGTGGGCATCACCTGCGCCGACCGGCTTCAGCATCAGAAGTATGCAGACTTTGATTTCTTTGAGTATCTGGCGGATGAAGCGGCGCCGGTGAATAGTTGCGCTGCCGGGAAGGCGGCGAGGGGTATCTGAGGGGCGGAAAATACGGAGTTCAGCTTGCCGCCGCAGAGAGAAGAATCCCACGGCCTGCTTCAAGCGGGAGGACCAGAGGCGCCGGCTTCCGGGAATACCGGAGCCGGCGCTCGGTTTTATAGAGAAATACAGAGAGCAGGGAGGAACGCTGCCTCCGCCGGAAAAGGATGTCTCCGGGGCGGGAGAGAAGACAAACGGTAGAGTGGGGCAGTGGGCGGCCTATGTAAAAAGTGGCAAAAAAGCAAGTTGCTTTTATACACAATTACCATATTTGCTTGGAAAGAGGACTAAAAATTGGAATCAATAGACAAATTATTCTATATAGGCAAAAAAAAGAATATGTTAAAATGAGACATCAACAAAAAGGAGGAGAACCCCATGGAAAGAAGAACGATCTCACGATTTTTGAAACGCACGGCGGCCTGTACGCTGGCACTGGCAATGCTTCTGCTGGCAGGCTGCGCAGGTAACACCGGCAATAGCGGCGGCGACGGAGACAGCAGCGGGAAGACCAAGCTGACCCTGTGGCACATCCAGACCGGCACCGCCGCCGATATCATCAAGGATGCGGCTGCCCGATTCAACGCCGACCATCCCGAGTATGAGGTGGAGGTGGTGGACAAGGTCAACGACACCTATAAGTCCGATCTGTCCATGGCCATCAACGCCAATACCATGCCGGACATCTTCATTACCTGGGGCGGCCAGACCATGTACGACTATGTGGACGAGGGCCTGCTCTACGATCTGACCGACCTGATGAACGCCGACGGCTATGCCGACACCTTTGTGGACGCCGGTATCGCCCAGTGCAGCTACAACGGAAGAATTTACTCCGTGCCGGTGGAGAACATCTCCGTAGCCGGAATTTTCTACAACAAGGATGTCTTTGACCAGTACGGCCTGGAGGAGCCCTCCACCATTGCCGAGCTGGAGGCTCTGTGCGACACGCTGGTAGCCAACGGTGTGGCACCCTTCGCCCTGGCCAACGCCACCCAGTGGACCGGCTCCATGTACTTCCAGTACCTGGCCACCCGCTACGGCGGTCTGGAGCCCTTTGCTGATGCGGCTGCCGGCACCGGCACCTTTGAGAACGACGCCTTTGTCTACGCCGGAGAGAAGATCCAGGAGTGGGTGGAAAAGGGCTACTTCTGCGAGGGGTTCAACGGTATGGATGACGACGCCGGTCAGGCCCGCATGCTCTTCTATAGCGGCGATGCCGCCATGGATCTGATGGGCTCCTGGTTCGTGGGTACCATCGCCGGTGAGAACCAGCAGTTCCTGGACGACGGCAAGCTGGGCTTCTTCCCCTTCCCCACCCTGGAGACCTCCGACGCCGATCCCAGCCTGTGCCTGGGCACCATCGGCGACAACCTCTACGCGGTATCCGCCTCCAGCAAGGCCCCTGAGGCCGCCTTTGAGATGATCCAGTATCTGCTGGACGACGAGGCCCAGGTGGAGCGGAAGGCCCAGAGCAAGATCATCCCCCTGAAGAATTTCACCTCTGACGATCCCGTTATCACCGAGATCCTCGACGCGGTGAACGGCGCCGCCGGCATCCAGCTGTGGTACGATCAGTACCTCCCCGCCGAGGTGGCCGAAGTACATAAGCAGACCAGCCAGGAGATTTTTGGACTGACCATGTCGCCGGAGGAGGCCAACGCCCAGCTGCAGGCTGCGATGGAATCCTATCTGGCAAAAAATTCCTGATACGCCGGATGCTCCTATCAATTTGTGCCGGGCGCCGCGCTGCGCCCGGCACAGTTCTATGACAAACAACGTATGGAGAGACAGGAGGGAATCTTTTGAAAAGCATAACCATGAGCCAACGGCGGCGGCGGGAAACCGCCATCGCTGCCACGGTGTTTCTGGCGCCGGCCCTGCTGGTGATTGCCATTTTTGTGCTCTACCCCATTGTCCAGTCCTTTGTGACCAGCGGCTATGAATGGAACGGCTACTCCAGCAACAAAGTTTTCATCGGCCTTGGCAACTGGGTGGAGCTGATGAAGGACAAGACGTTCTGGTACGCTTTCCGGAACAACCTGGTGGTGATGGTGCTGTCCATCGTCATCCAGATGCCCATCGGCCTGGCCCTGGCCACCTTTTTGGATCGGGTGGGGAAGAAGGGAAATATCTGCAAGGTGATCTGGTTCATCCCCATGCTCATGTCCTCGGTGGCCATCGGCTATCTGTTCCGCTACGCCCTGGATGCCAACACCGGCTTTGTCTCCGCCATCTCCCAGCTCTTCGGCGGGGGAAAGGTGGACCTGCTGGGCAATCCCGACACGGTGCTGTACACGGTGATTATCATCATCGCCTGGCAGTTCATCCCCTTCTACATGGTGTACTATATGGCGGGCTATAGCAGCCTGCCCATGGACATCCATGAGGCCGCTCTGGTGGACGGCGCCACCGAGAGCCAATACTTCTGGCGGATCTCCCTGCCGCTGCTGAAGCCCTCTATCAAAAGCGCCATCGTGCTGTCCATGGTGGGTTCCCTGAAGTATTTCGACCTGGTCTATGTTATGACCAGCGGCGGTCCCAGCCACGCGTCGGAGTTGATGGCTACCTACATGTATACCAACGCGTTCTCGTCCTACCGCATGGGTTACGCCTCCGCCATCGCCGCGGGAATGTTCATTCTGATCTCGGTGATCGCCATTGTGACCATGCGGCTGCTGAATCGAAAGGAGGATTGAGTCATGGCGGGAGCAAAGAAGGGCTTCAAGCCCTCTCAAATCATTGTGGCGGTGCTGGTGGTCTTCTGGTTCTTGGTTTGCCTGGTACCCTTCTTCTTCATGCTGATGTGTACGCTGAAGGAGCAGTTTGAGCTGTTGACCAACGGTGTGTTCTCTCTGCCGGAGCGGCTATATCTGAATAACTACGTGGAAATATTTACCGGTACAATCTGGCGGTATCTCGCAAATTCCGCTATAGTATTGGTAGTGACCCTGGTGATTCTTCTAATGTTCAGCGCCTTCGCGGCATATCCCCTGTCCCGCTGGAAATTCCGGATGAACAAGCCGGTGTACTCCCTGATCATCGCGTGCATGTCGGTGCCCATCCATGTGACGCTGCTGCCCATCTTCATGATGACGGTAAATCTGGGCATGTACGACAGCATCTGGGCGCTGATCGGTCCTTATGTGGCCTTCAACCTGCCCATCTCCGTCTTCATTCTCACCACCTTTATGGCCGGTGTGCCCAAGGATATGGAAGAGGCGGCGGAAATTGACGGCTGCGGCAAGTACGGCATCTTCTGGCGGATTATGCTGCCGCTGGCCAAGCCCGGTTTGGCGACCCTGGTGATCTATGACGGCGTGAACATCTGGAATGAGTTCAGCTTCGCCCTGACGCTGACCCAGACCGCCGCCAACCGGACCCTTCCCCTGGCGGTGCAGGAGTTCCAGGGCCAGTATACCATGAACATCCCCATGATTATGACCGTGCTGTTCATCTCCATCCTGCCTATGATCGTGGTCTTCATCTTCGGACAGGATAAGCTCATCAAGGGCATGATGGCCGGCGCGGTGAAGGGATAAGCAAGAGAGGAGGAAGCGATCAAAATGGAGCGGAGGAGAATATGCCGGCGCACCTCGTTCAAAACGTGGCGGCTGTCACAGAAGATGGCGGCGGCAGTGGCGCTGCTGCTCCTTTGCTCCAACCTGATCGTACTGTGTTCCGTCACCGCCATGGCGGTGCGGGCCCTCAAGCGGGAGAGCTACGAGCAGCTGCGGGGGCAGCTGGAGCTGGCCCTTTCGGCAGTGGCCGGCGGAGCGGAGGATATGGGGAAGCTGATGTCCAATCTGGCGGGAACGGCCGCCATCCAGGACTTTGTCAGCGGCGGCCGCCTCACGCCGGAGGCATACCTGCAGTCGGTCAACGAAATTCATGAGTCCTTACAGGTCCTGCTGCGGGCCAACAATCTGGTGGACTACGCGGCGCTGATTCCGGTGGGAGGCGGGGAGTACCTCTACAACGGTGCGACTCTGCCTTGTCGGGAGGTGCCTCAGCTGCTGCTGGAGAACTATGCCGCCTCAGAGCCCTTCGATTCCAGCGGACTGCGCGGCGCGCTCTTTCAGGGCGTATATTCTCAGGCCAAATGGAACCTGTTCTGTCCGGTGTACGAGCGGTACTCAGTCTCTGGAGAGGATCCGGCGGCTATTTTGGTAATCGGCTTTGACACAGGAAAGATGGCCCGTTATCTGGCCACGGAGCGGGAGAACTTCGAAATCCGCCTTCTGACAAAGGAAGGTACGGTGCTGGTATCCGCCCGGGAGGAGGAGATTGGCACCAGAGCACCGTGGTTCGATCAGTATGGGGAGAAATACGGCTATCTGTCCACAGAAGAGCAGCTGCTGACCTACTGCCGGGATGACGGCGGATTCTGGGTTGCCGACGGCATGATTGCCCAGTCCGTCATCTACGCAGGTTTTGCCCCCACTGTGCTGCTGATTGCCCTGGTAATCGTTTTGTGCACCGGTCTTGCCATTGCGGTCAGTGTTTTCTTCTGCCGCCGGTTCTATGCCCCCATGCGGGAGATTGTCCTCCACATGCGGGAGGTGACGGGAGGAAAGCTGGACACCCAAATGCCCGCCTATGCCGAGGAGGACTTCCGGGAGCTGTCGGAGGGCTTCAACACCATGACCGGCAGCGTGCAAAACCTGATTGCGGAGGTCCAGCGTCAGGAGGTAAAGATGACGGAGATCCGTCTCAACGCTCTCCAGAGTCAGATCAAGCCCCATTTCCTCTATAACACCCTGGAGTGTATCCACTGGCAGGCCCTGATCTCTCACAACGAGGAAATCGCCCGGCTGGTGATGGCCCTGAGTAAATTTTACCGGCTCTGTCTGAGCAAGGGGCAGGACATTGTGCCCCTGTCCCAGGAGCTGGCCCACACGGAGAACTATGTGGTCATCCAGAACATGCGCTTTGACAACGTGGTGGCTCTGCAGGAGGAGATCCCCCAGGAGCTCATGGGGTTGGAGCTGCCCAAGATTACCCTGCAGCCTCTGGTGGAAAACGCCATCTACCACGGCATGAAGCGCAAGGAAGAGGGGCGGGGCACCGTATGGCTGCGGGCCCGGGAGGAGAAGGACTGCGTCTTGCTGCTGGTGGAGGACGACGGTGTGGGGATGCCGGAGGCGGAGCTTCGCCATCTGAACAACACCATTGGGCAAGTGATCAACGACGGCAGCTATGGGGTGAAAAACGTTCACCAGCGAATCGAAATTCGCTATGGCAAGGGGTATGGTCTGACCTACCGGCGCAACGGGATGGGCGGCGTGACGGCGGAAATCCGCCTGCCCCTCCCGGAGAAGAGAGAGGAGGAAACGCCGGATGTATAGCATCCTGATCGTGGATGATGAGCGGTATATGCGGGAGGGAATCTCCAAGATGCTGCCCTGGGCCAGTCTGGAAATCGACTGGGTGGATACGGCGGAGTCCGGCACCAGGGCGCTGAAAAAGATGGAGGCCCACATGCCGGACATTGTTCTGACGGATATCGAGATGAAGAACATGGATGGCCTGGCACTGATCAGGGAGATGAACCGGCGGAATCCGGCGCTGCGGATTATTGTGCTCAGCGGTCATGACGACTTCTCCTATGTACAGGAATGCTGCCGCATGGAGGTTCACGACTATCTGCTCAAGCCGGTGGAGATGGACAAGCTGGTGAATGCGATCCGCACCCAGGTGGAGGCTCTGGAGCGGTTGGCGCAGCAGAGAATTGCCGACCGGGTCAGCAGCTTTGCCGAGCAGATGCAGGTGGAGCGCCTTCTCCATCGCTTTTTCACCGGGGAGGCTCCGGCGGAGGCGGTGGAGGGCCTGCTGCGGGGCTGCGGATTTGAGCGGGGGGAGCGGCTGCAGATTGCCGTGCTGCCGCCGGAACCTGCTGTGGAAAACGAGTGGAGCAGCCGCCAGGATCTTCTGGGGCTGTCGATGAAGAGTGTGTGCATGGAGCTTATCGACTCCAACCGGGACGGCCTCACCATCATGGATGAGAAGGGAATGCTGATTCTTCTGCTCTTCCAGGGGATCGGTCATCCGGAGGGGACGGAGCTGACCAAGCGGCTGCAGACCATTTTGCAAAACGAGTACAACGGGACGCGCCGGGCCTATCTGGGCCGGGTGGTGGATACGGTGCCGGAGCTGCAGGACTCCTACCGGGACGCAGTGCTGCTGCGCTGCCACGGCCGCCGGAGCGGCGGCCTGTCCCAGGCTGAGCGGAAGGACAGCCTGCTCCGTGTTCAGAAGGAGCTGGAGGAGAGCCTTGGCAACCGGGAGCAGGCCATGCAGGCCTTTGCCGTCTGCTGGGATGAACTGCTGGGCTGCGGTTACTCCGCCGGCCAGCTGCGGCAAAGCTGCTTTCAGATGCTCAGTGCCGTCTATTACCACTGGCTGGAGGAGACAGGCAACACCGCGGATCAGGCGCTCACCGATCTCCTGGTACGGCTGCAGTCCGCCGGGCAGGAGGAGGTATACGAGGTGGGCCGCTCCTTTTTGGAGCAGATGCTGGAGGAGGGACAGAAGAAAAACGACGACGTGATCGAGCGGGCCAAGCGGTATATCGCCAACCATCTGGACCAGTCTCTGTCTGTGACCCAGCTGGCCAACCAGTTCTACCTCTCGGTGGCCTACTTCTCCAAGCGGTTCAAGAAGAACACCGGCGTGGGCTGCAACTATTACATCGTCTGTCAGCGGATGGAGCGGGCCAAGAGCCTGCTGCGCTCGGGAGACCTGAAGGTGGGGCTGGTAGCGGACCAGGTGGGATATAAGGACATCAATTATTTTTCGTTGGCCTTTAAGAAGTACACCGGCATGTCGCCGGCGGAGTACCGGGAGCAGGAGGGGACCTATGGAAAGAGCGCCGGGGATCAATGAGAAGGTGATGGGCTGGATGAGCCGGGCGGGGGACCTGATCCTTCTGAATCTTCTGATGCTGGTTTGCGCCCTGCCGGTGATTACCCTGGGCACATCGGTCACGGCGGCCTATGACGTATGCCTCCGGATGGCCAGGGGGGAGGAGCCGTCGGTGGTCCGAGGGTTTTTCCGGGCGTTTCGCGGAAACTTCCGAGGTTCCTTCCGGCTGTGGCTGCTGGGGCTCTTTGTTCTGGCGGTCTGCTGGGGGGATGTGGCCATAGGCGAGCGCTATCCCGCCCTGGCGCAGATCGGCCGTGTGGCGGCGGGGGTGCAGCTGGCGGCGGTGGTCTTTCTCGCCGTCTACGCCTTTCCCCTGCAGGCACGTTATGAGAACACCCTGGGGGGAACACTCCGCAACAGCGCCATTTTCGCGTTGTGCCGCCTGCCCCATACGCTGCTGATGGCAGGCATCGCCCTGTCTCCGGCGCTGATTTTCCTGCCGGGGCTCCCTGCAAGGGTCCTGGCCGCTATGGCGGCGCTGCTGTTTATCCTTTGGCCCGCCCTGTGCGTCTATTGGAACGCAAAAATTGTCAACAAGCTGTTTTTCCGGCAATTTGAGCAGGAGAGGCAGACCCAAACCACCCATATCTGAGATGGGAAGAAGGAGCAGTTTATGAAGTATTATGTATCCGCAAAGGCTCTCCGTTCCGGCGACGGCTCGGAGGAGCGCCCTTTTCGTACCATCCGCGAGGCAGCGGTTCTGGCAAAAGCCGGAGATGAGGTGATTGTGGCCCCCGGAATTTACCGGGAAGCAGTGGATCCTCACTGCGGCGGAACGGAGGACGGCAGAATTGTCTATCGTTCCCAGGTGAAAGGGGCCGCGGTGATTACCGGCGCGGAGCTGGTGAAGAGCTGGACGCGCTATCAGAAGGATGTGTGGATGGTCCGAATTCCCAACAGCTTTTTTGGAGAGTACAATCCCTACACCACCTATGTGCGGGGAGACTGGTACTTTGCCGCTTCCCCTGTCCACACCGGGGAGGTCTTTCTCAACGACAAGGCCATGTATGAGAGTACGACGCTGGAGGGAGTGCTCAAGCCTCAAATTTACCGCCCTTCCTGGGATCCGGATTTTACCAGGCACAAGTGGTACACCTGCCAGGAGGGCGGGGATACTGTGATCTATGCCAACTTCCAGGGGAAGGATCCCAATGAGGAGACGGTGGAGATCACCGTTCGTCCCAATTGCTTCTATCCCTCTCAGACCGGCATCAACTATATTACCCTCTCCGGCTTTACGGTGACCAAGGCGGCCACCCAGTGGGCGCCGCCCACTGCCTATCAGGAGGGCATGATCGGTCCCCATTGGGCCAAGGGCTGGATCATTGAGGACTGCGACGTCTCTCACGCCCGCTGCAGCGGTATTTCCCTGGGAAAATACCTCCAGCCCAACAACGACAACAAATGGAGCACCAAGTACTATAAGGACGGCACCCAGACGGAGCGGGACGCCATCTGTCAGGCTCAGCTGGAGGGCTGGACCAAGGAGAACATCGGTTCCCACATCATCCGCCGCTGCAACATCCACGACTGCGGCCAGACCGGCATCGTAGGCCACTTGGGCGGCGTGTTTTCCATCATTGAGGACAACCACATCCACCATATCAACAACAAGCAGGATTTGGCGGGGGCGGAGATCGGCGGCATCAAGATGCACGCTGCCATCGATGTAATCTACCGCCGCAACCACATCCACCACTGCACCCGTGGCCTGTGGCTGGACTGGCAGGCCCAGGGTACCCGGGTGACCCAGAACCTGTTTCACGACAACACGCCTCCGGAGGGGACGGAGATCACCAACGGGTTGAGTCTGGGGGAGGATATCTTTGTGGAGGTATCCCACGGACCTACCTTGATTGATAACAATCTTCTCCTTTCAAGCTGTGCCGGCCGCATCAGCACCCAGGGCATCGCCTTTGTCCACAATCTGATTGCCGGTTCTTTCACCTATGTGGGCCAGGGGACGGACAACAGCGGCAAGAAGTTTCCGACGCCCCGGTACACCCCCTACCATGTACCCCACCGCACGGAGGTGGCAGGGTTTATGACCATTCTCCACGGCGACGCCCGGTTTTATAACAACATCTTCGTCCAGCAGCCGGTGCGGACGGATCTGGCGGCCTGGGCCCAGAAGTGGGGGACCTACCGGCTGGATCTGGTGCAGTTCATCTGCGGCACCAAGCCCTACGACGGCTATCCCACGCCGGAGGCCTATTTCGGCGCATTCTCACCGGCCAATGCGATGGACGGCAACAACCGGGACATTTATTACGACCATCTCCCAGTGGCCACCGGCGGCAACGTCTATTTCAACGGCGCCCAGCCCTGCGACAGCGAGAAAGACGCGGTGGTGGTCACGGACCGCACGGTGGAGCTGATGCTGCGGGAGGATGGAACGCTGGTGACGGACCTCTACGACCATCTGCCTTCGATGGAGAACCGTCCCATTTCTTCTGCGGTTCTGGGGGAGGCGTTTGAGCCCGAGCAGCGGTTTGAAAATCCGGATGGATCGGCAATTCTCTTTGATGTTGACTATTTTGATGTCCGTCGTGCCCTCAGCCCCCTTAGCGGGCCGTTTACCCAGGCGGCCGGTGAAATTCGGCTTTATCCGGAGGACATGTAACAAACAAAGACTCCACCGGCATTGCCGGAGCGGAGTTATACTGCTGGTTTCACAAAGCAAAGCAGTGGGATCACCGCAAAAAGCCGGTGATCCCACTGCTTTTGACTTCTCATAAAAAATGAACGCGCCATAAAGCGGCAAGAGTGCATGACAGGCAATCTCTTTCCTGAATTTTCACAATGAGCCCCACGGAAAAGCGCTATTTCACATGGAAAACCTTCTGGTCTGGGCCGGAAGTTCCGTCGACAATAGGCTTTGCCCGCTCTTTTCCCTGCTTAGCCTTTCCCTGGATTTGCGGAACAGGCGGGACTTCATTTCGCGGTTGCACATGGGTCCAGTCGGGACGGGCCATTCCTTTTTTTGCCATCTGAATACCTCCATCAGTCAGTTAAGAATAACATATCATGGGCTTATTTTGTGTGACTTGCTGTTTGTATCTCGTGATCGTCATTTTTATAAATAAGAAGTTTCCGATTCCTGTCGCAGACCGCCAGAAAAACATCCTGAGCGCAATGAATACCGCGCTGCTTGAGCTGCCTGTCCAGCCAGGTCAAATCCAACCCCATATGTTGGAGATTGGTCTCCAGAATCCGGCCATCCATAATGAATTCGGTAAACAACAGCTCCTGCTCCGGAGAAAGACCCAAATCGCTGGGAGTTGCAGGGCGCTGGGCGCTCACCGGAAGAATCGTCAGCCTTCCGTTGCATTCAAAAATTGCAGTCTCAATGCCGGTAAGGTCAAAATATCCCTGCTGCCTGCACATAATGAGAAATTCCCCTAAGTCGAGCTTGGCTTTTTTCAGATTTTTTCGATAGAGCTTCCCCTGGTCCATGAGAATGATGGGCGAACCATAGAGGTATCTTCGTATTCTGGGAAGTTTGTTGGTTACAACGCTGAGCAAAAGCGTAACTCCCGCATAAATCAGGATTGCAGTGAGGGGTTTCCAGGGCTCCTCCAGCTCTGTGGCCATTTCCGCAGCAATGGAGCCAATGGTAATCCCGGTAATATAGTCAAAAAATCCAGTTGTGCAATCTGCTTGTGCCCGATAAGCTTGGCCGAGATAAAGAGTGCGGCAAAGGAACCCAGAGCAGTGAGACAAAGAACGAAAACTTGAATATGACACGCCCCCTTTCTCTATAGTCTGACCGGAATGTCAGTGGACATGCATCAGGGTGTACGGTGTATTTTATGCCATTTACGCAGTGGGGGCGAAGTAGATGGAACACGGTACCGATGATAAAAAGAAGCGCTGGGCTTATTGCAGAGAAATTTCCTCCTGGGCCGGCCCTGAAATCAGCCGTCCATAGCAGTCAAAGCGTGAACCGTGACAGGGGCAGTCCCAGCTGAGCTCATCGGGATTCCACTCCAGCTGACAGCCAAGATGGGGGCATCGAATGTCCACCGCATGGAGGGTGCCGTCCTTTTCCTTGTAAACGCCGACCTTTTCTCCATGCAAGAAGACGATTCCTCCGTGACCTGCGGGGATTTCCGATGCCGCCTCAGAGGGAATTTGAAAAAAGCGTTTGACAAGTCCTTTGACGGCCTGTCCGCCCTCCGCCGCCATGCCTGGAAGGGCTGCCGCCTCAAACCGGCCCGGATCAAAGATCTGGGCATACGGAGTTTCTTTTCCGCAGATGATGTCCCGGAGGATCCTTGCTGAGACCATGGAGGTGGTCATCCCCCATTTCTGAAACCCGGTGGCTACATACCAGTTGGGCCGGCTGGCGGCATAACGGCCAATATAGGGCACTCTGTCCGGCGTGATACAGTCCTGCGCCGACCAGTGGGAAACCTCCCGACTGTCGGGAAACCACTCTCTGGCCTTCTCACGCAGCCGTTCATACCGGCCGCCCTGCCTGTTATCCCCCGTGCGATGATTTTCGCCCCCCATCAGCAGAAGCTCTCCGTAGTTTCGGAAGGACCAGCCTCCTTCCTCTGCACCGATATACATGCCCTTCACCTGTGGAGCATTGGCCAGCGCCAGGACGTAGGACCGCTCCTGATGCAGTCGGGCAAAGTACATTCCCGGCACGTTGAGAAAGGGGAAGTGACAGGCAAAGACGATGTGCCTGGCTTTTACGGTCCCACAGGGCGTAGACAGCAGGTTGTTCTCCACAGCTTGGACAGGCGTGTGCTCGTAGATGGTCAGTCCATCGGAGATATGCTTGAGAAATTTCAGCGGATGAAATTGCGCCTGATGGTCAAATTGTACTGCGCCCACAGCCGGAACCGGGATTTTTAAGTCCGTGACATATGAGGCGGGGAGACCCAGTTCGACGGCTGCTTGCGTTTCTTTCTGAAGTAATTGTGTGTCATTTCCGTAGACATAGGCGCTGCATACTTCAAAATCACAATCAATGTGATTGGCTTTTATAATGGCTTCATAGGCCTGGATAGCCCACTGGTTGACTTGGGCGTATTGCCGGGCTGCATCCATCCCCATGGTTTGAATCAGGTCCTGATAGATCATCCCGTGTTGTGAGGTAATTTTTGCCGTGGTGTTCCGGGTTTGGCCGCTGCCGGTTTGACCGGCTTCCAGAACCACTACCTGATATCCGGCTTCCTGTAAGGCAAAGGCGGTCAGAATACCCGCCATGCCTGCGCCGATAACGGCGACTTCAACCTCCAGATTGCCAGGTAGGGTCTCTCGCTTTCGAATGCTGCAACTTTGAGACCAAATAGAGTCCATACGTCTCCTCCAAATTGTGTTTTGTATGCTCTCTCTATTTTTAGCGGGCAAAGCATGTCTTATGTGCGCCGGATCTATCGCATGCCAGGCGTAAGAACGGCCGCCAGGGACTCGGAGGTGACCGTCAGCGGAGATTGCACAAAAAAGACCTCCCGCACCGGGCGGGAGGCCGAGAAAACGCAGAGGAAACAGGTGCAGCCCGTTTCAAAACTGCGCTGTGTTGCATGCAAATGCCTGTGCCAGAAAAACTGGGTTAGACTTCCGGTTTTGCAAGGGGGGGCAGAGGGGGAACGTTTCCGCAATCCGTGCAGATATCCTGCTCTGACGCCCCGTTGCAGTTGATATAGCTGTCCCCCACTGTGGCCACCGCGCCGAACTCCACAGGGACCGCCACACAGATATCCTGGGTGATGGTAAAAAAGCAGGAGCCGTTCTTCACGCCGCTGCAAATCTCGCGGCCCGGAGTGACGACAGGATTGCCACAGCATTTGGTGGTGGTAATGCCGGCCTGGGCAAAGGGAGTCACGGTTACGGGAACGCAGATGGACGCGGATTGGTAGCCTACAGCGGGGCAGGTCTGGGATTCGTTAAGGATCTCGGGATTCAAATTGGCCATAAGAGAAACTCCTTTCTGGCAACAGCCGTTCTCATACTATGCGCGGGATAAAAAATGGTTCTTCCTCTCAGACGAAACCATGTTCCTGTACCATGTGGCAGAGGCAGTCTTATGGATGCGCTCATAGAATGAGGTGGGATCATTTCCCAGAAGGAGGTAACAACATGGGTGTTACAAATTCCAACAAAGTGATCAGCACCGACCGCATCGCCTGCGATGGTGCTCTGCGAGTGACATTGGCTCTGACGGCCGCGCCGGATATTGTATCCAATCCGACCGATATTGTACTGATTCTGGATCGCTCCGGCAGTATGACGGGCGCACCCCTGTCTGATATGAAACTGGGAGCGAAGACCTTCATCGATCTCATTGACGAGGCCACCGACAGCAGCAAAGACGGTCAGATCGGTTCGGGCAGCCGAATGGGCGTTGTCAGTTTTTCCAATAGCGCCGTGGCGGACACGCAGCTGATTACCTCCGTGGACGCATTGAAAACAGCGGTAGACAGCTTGAATGCCGGCGGCAGCACCAACCACGCGGATGCCTTTACCAAAGCTGTCCAGCTATTTGACCCAACTTCGGCCAACGCCAAGGTCATGGTCATGTTCACAGACGGCAATACCACCGCCGGCGCGCCTCCTGCCCCGGTGGCCGCTGCGGCCAGAGCTCAGGGGATCATCATTTACTGTATCGGACTGATCGGATCCGATGGTTTCGATGTCAATGCATTAAACGACTGGGCCACCGATCCGGACGCTTCCCACGTGGCGGTGACGCCGGACGCTGCCGATTTGGAAGAGCTCTTTGCAGAGCTGGCCGCGAATATTTCCAAGCCGGGCGCCACGGACATTGTCATCAATGAAGTTGTCAACCCGGACTTTGTGATTACCAGTATTTCGTCGCCTACCAAGGGGGCCGCGGCTATGCTGGACGCCCATTCCCTGCGGTGGAATATCTCACAATTGGGGGTAACCTCCAGCGAAAGTGCGTCGCTGGATTTCTTTATCCATCATGTGGGCCAACAGCCTGGAATCAAGCTGGTCAATCAGTCCATCACGTATTCAGACAAAGAGGGAAATGCGGTTATTTTTCCGAAGCCTACAGTATCTGTAGAGTGCGACATTGTGGTTCATCCGGAAAAATGCCCTGAGCCGGTGGAACTGAATGTGGAAGGTTGTCAGGATTCGGTTCTGGTGGATCTGGGGGATGTTTCTTTGAAGTCTCAAGGCCGGATCATTCAGATGGACGTGACCATCAAAAATGTCTGCCCCGGAAAGCGGGTAGCTTTGGCGGCGATTCTCACTGAGGTAGACCAGGATGGTATGGAACACCAGCGGGGCATGAAGGCGATGACCATTCCAGCCCACAATTCCTCTATGTGCCGGGATGTACGGGTAAAATGTATTCAATTTGTAGTGCCGGAGGATTTGAACGTGTCCGGCGGAGCCATGTGCAGTCCCCGCAAGCTGAAAGCTCGCTTTCTCGCCAATCACATTGATACGGATTACCGCTGCTGCGAGTCTGTTGTCATGCTTTAGCCAGTATACCACCGCTTGATAAAGCGGTGGTACATAAACAAGATGCGGTTGTCCTGCTATTGGAACGCAGCATCGCCACCCACATTCCCGATGAGGGATACGGGTGGCGGTGAAGTTATTGCCTCTGATTTATGGAGCGTAGAAAGTTGGAAAGCTTTTTCCCGTCTCCATAGCCTTTATCGTAGAGGTGTTGCAGGGAAATCCTGTCCTTCTTCAAGGTGCTGACGCCGCAGGTATTGTCCGGCGAGAGGATAAGCGCTTTGCCCTGGCAGACGTATTTCTGGGCGATTGCGACACTCTTGTTATAGGTTTCGGCCCTTCGACACAGCTTTTCTGCAGCAATGGGATACTTTTTCCGGATGCGCGCCGCCAGTTTTTCATCCTTCTCGGAGGTTCTCAGCTCGCCCTCCGGCTTTGTGAGAATTACAACAACATAATCACAACCCAGTTGAAAAGCTTTTTCCACCGGAACCGGATCGCCCAGTGCTCCGTCATAATAAGGAATCCCCTGTATCTCATAGGGCCTGCAGACAAAAGGAATGGAACAGGAAGCCTTAAAAATATTGTAATTATCCTGGCTGATGTCGCATTTGTCGAAATAGCGTGCTTGCCCGGTTTGTGCGTCTGCCGCCACCACATAGAATTCCATTGGGTTATCCCGCAGGGCGCAGTAGTCCAGAGGATTTTCCCCATCTGCCCGGCTCAATGTCCCATAGACATAATCCATATCAATGAAGGATCTTTTAAGGATAAAGTTCCGCATGCTCATGTACTGCTTGCGAAAGGAATATTCCAGGTAGAATTGATAATTGCGCCCCCTTTGGTCTGCTGCGTAGGAGGCCAAATTGGCGCTGCCTGCGGAGACGCCGATCCCCAAATCAAACCGGATGTTGTGGTCCATGCAGTAATCCAATACGCCGACGGCATAAATTCCTCTCAGCCCGCCGCCTACATCTACTACACCTGTTTTCATGTCTTGTTCTCACTTTCCCGAGAGGTCAATATAACAGCATTCCAAAATAAGTAACGGTATTTTCCCCATTTGTATACTGGATGTTTCCGCCGGCAGCCAGCTTTGCTACATTGATTCCGAAGCCTTCCAGGGAAGGGAACAGAAGTTCCGGCTTTCTGCATGAGGCGGAAGGATAGGTGCAGTCCCTGCAACGGGTGCATCCTTCATTTGACAAGATGAGGAAGGAAGACAGTCGAGACTTTACCAGCACATACAACCTGTCGCACAGCGCTTTGAATGCGCGATGACCTCTGCGCATCCCCTCATAGTCGAAGGAATCTTCCAAGGGATATACGGCGTTGAACACCATGGCCGATGTATACTGGAGGCATCGCGCCCGGCATTCATCAACAGTTCCCACAGCCGGAGGACAAGCCCAGCTTTTTCGGTATAACCGGCAGGCATTTTCTTCACAAATCGTCCGAATGTCCTGTTCAAACGCAATCTCGGATGGCGAGATCAGCCCATATTCATGAATACCGATCTCCTTCAGCTCGCTCTCTTTCAGCATGATTCCATCACCAGCTTTCTTCAGACAGAAAAAGGGGAGAGTTTCGTGATCAAAGAAACAGCTCGCAATCTTTCCGCTGGGAGCAAGCTTTCTTCAGCGCCAGGCCAACGGCGGAGAGCGTGACGGGATTGATCTTGCGGGCGGAGTGAGGGCATCTGCGGACGCAGCGCATACAGGAGATGCAGGCTTTTTCATTGACTTTTGCCGGATCCTCCGGATCAATGGCCTGAACAGGACATCCCTCTGCACATACCCGGCACTTGGTACATTCTTTCGAAGGCTTGGGCACCATGCCGACCCCTCCAGCCTTTTTGTATGGACGGTTACCGGGGATCGCGGGCTCCGAGTAATCTCCTGCGGCGAGCTTGCCCTGAATCTGCCTGACGAACTCGGTAAGCTGCTGCGCATCCTGCTCATCCGGTCTGCCGGAGGCAAACTGCCTGGCAATCGAGTGCTCCGCTATAGCGGCAACAGCGGCAATTACGCGGAATCCTGACTGCTTTGCGGTGTCCTCCAGCTCCACCAGCGTATCTTCATAGGCGCGGTTACCGTAGACACAGACAAGGACTGCCCGTGCGCCGCAGCCGTTCAGCATGGCCAGCCGCTCTACGGCCACGGCGGGGACACGGCCTGCATAGGAAGGCACAGCAATCACCGCCACATCGTCCCGCATCAGATGGACTGTGTGAAAGTCCTGTTTGCTGTCGGTCAGATCTACCTGGACTGCTTCGCCTTCCAGCGCGCCTGCCAAAAGCGAGGCTGCTTTTTGGGTTCCGCCTGTGGGACTGAATACAATGCTATAGAGTTTCATGCACAATTCCTCCTTACCATCAATGGAAAATTTCTCAAAAAAACCGGATGGATTTGTTTGGAATAACCGCCTGGTCGAGTCTGCCTTCCTATAGGGCCGTTTCTACAGAGTGTTGCTCTGTAGAGATGCTCTTGCTTTTTTTTAAAAGAACCGATAAAATAATAGATGTAATCAATACCATTACATTTGTATAGTGTATCACTCATGAGATGTAATGTCAATGTTTACAACATGCTTCTATCAGGGGGCAGACGTTTTGGAAGGGGGCTGAATCTTACTATGCAAATCAGTATGAAATGCTCCATTGCGGTTCACTGCCTGATATTTATTCATGAGGCGAAGGGAATTGTAAAGGTAACCAGTAGTCTTCTTGCGGAAAGCACCGGCAGCAATCCCGTTGTGATCCGCAATATTCTCAGTGCCTTGAAAAAGGCGGGGCTCATCACAGCACCCCGTGGAACGGGCGGTGCAGCGTTGTGCGCCGATCCGTCCCAGATTACGCTATACCAGATCTATACTGCGTTGGAGCCGAATGGCGTGACCTCCTTGATTGGAATTCATTCCTGCCAGGGGCGGCCATGTCCGGTGGCGCAAAATATCCGCAAAGTGCTGCAGACTCCATATAATAAAATTGAGGACGCAGTCAGAGAGACGATGGAACAGACTACGCTACAGTCCATGATTGAGGATTTTCGCAGACTTCGAAAGGAACAATCCCAATTGCCATGAAATCAAATGCGG
>CALXDC010000002.1 GCA_944386975.1 uncultured Oscillospiraceae bacterium
GAGCCTATAGGCTCTGCCCGGGACATGCCCCAAGGGGGGCTTGTGCAAACCACCGGCACGGCCGGTGGTTATGATTGTAAGCGAAAAGCACCTCCGCAGAAGCAGACGCTTCCGCGGAGGTGCTACGCCATATTTTATTTGGAGAAAAGCCCCCGTAGTCTACGGAAGACGCTCCGGCGTTCCTCCGGCTCCGGGGCGGGGCCCTCCGCCTGGCGGCGCAGCGCCTGATCCATCATCAGCTGCTGGCTGTCCACAGGAGCTCCCTCCTTGGGGCAGAGGGCATAGGTACCGTCGCTCTGGAGTACCCGGGCCTTCACATTGTCTGCAAAGCAGGCGTCCATGATCCGGTGGAGCTTGGCTCGCACCTCCTTGTCGTAGATGGGACAGGCCACCTCCACCCGGCGGGTGGTGTTGCGGGTCATGAAATCCGCCGAGGAGATATACATCTGCTCGCTGGCCCCCTCTCCGAAGCAGTAGATCCGGCTATGCTCCAGGTACCGCCCCACGATGCTGATGATCCGCAGGTTTTCCGTCTTTTCAGGAACCCCAGGCAGAATGCAGCAGATGCCCCGGACGATCATGTCGATCTTCACCCCGGCGCAGGAGGCCTGCTTCAGCTTCTCAATGATATCCACATCGGTGATGGAGTTGATCTTGATGCGGATGCGGCCCTGATCCCGCTTGGCGATCTCCGCGTCGATACGCTCCATAATGGTGCTCTTCAGGGACACCGGGGCCACCAGCAGCTGCTGATAGCTGCCCTCTAAGTTGCCGATGGACATGTTCTTGAAGAACTCCGTGGCGTCCTCGCCGATCCGGCGGTCTGCGGTGAGAAGAGCCACGTCGGTGTACTGCTCCGCCGTCTTCTCGTTGTAGTTGCCGGTGCCCACCTGGGTGATGGTGCGGATCTCCCCGTGCTCCCGGCGGGTGATGAGGCAGATCTTGGAGTGGACCTTGTACTCCTCAAAGCCGTAGAGAACGGTGCAGCCCGCCTCCTCCAGCCGCTCGGACCAGTCGATGTTGTTCTGTTCGTCAAACCGGGCCCGCAGTTCGATGAGCACCGTCACATCCTTGCCCCGCTCCGCCGCGGCGCAGAGGTAGTCCACCAGCTTGGCCTTACTGGCCAGACGGTAGATGGTGATCTTGATGGAGATCACCGCCGGGTCCTCCGAGGCCTCCCGGATGAGGCTCAGGAAGGGGGTCATACTCTCGAAGGGATAGCTCAGCAGCCGGTCCTTCCGCATCACCTGGCGGATGATGCTCTCATTGGGATTCAGCTCTCCGTAGAGGCAGGGGGTGAAGGGGGCGTAGGTCAGGGCCCGCCGCTTCACCTCGGGGAGCTTCGCCGCCAGGGAGAAAGCGTAGCTCAGCTTCAAGGGGGCGGAGGTGACGAAGATCTGCCGGTCCGTCACCGGCAGCCGGGCCTTCAGGTAACCGGCAAAGTCGGCGCTGATGGACCGGGACAGCTCCAGCCGCACCGGCGCAAGGCGCATCCGCTGCTTCAGAGCCTTCTTCATCTTCTTGCGGAAGTCGTCGCTGTCGAAGTCGTAGGCGTCGTCCTCCGGGTTGATGTCGGCATTGCGGGTGACGCAGAAGGCCACCTTCTCCCGTACGGCGTAGTTGGAGAAGATCTGCTCCACAAAGGCCAGCAGCACCTCCTCCATGTGGATGTACCGCAGGTCCCCGCCGGGCAGGAACAGCACCGGCGGCAGGGCGTCGGGCAGGGGAATCACCGCGAACACGTCCCGGTTCTTGTACTTCAGCCAGGCCCCCACATGGATCACCTTGTTGCGCAGGTGGGGGAAGGGGTGGTGGGTGTCCACAATCTGGGGGGAGATGATGGGGGCGATGGAGTTTTTGAAGTACTGATTGCAGAATTTCTGCTCCGGCCCCTCCAGCTCATTGTAGTGGAGGCGGCAGACCCCATGGAGCCGCAGCTGCTTCTCCAACGCGGCGCAGATGGCCTCCCGCTTGCGGTAGAGAGGCTGCACGGCGGTGTAGATGGCCTGGAGCTGCTCCTCAGGCGTCCATCCCGAGCGCTTGTCCTTGGCGTCGGCGTTTACATTGGCCAGGTCAAACAGGCTTCCTACCCGGATCATGAAAAATTCATCCAGATTGCTGGTAAAAATGGAGACAAACTTCAGCCGCTCCAGCAGCGGCACCGTCTCGTCGGTGGCCTCCGTCAGCACCCGGTCATTGAACGCCAGCCAGGACAGCTCCCGATTTTGTGTAAACGCCTGATCATTCACAGCGCTTTCCCTCCTCTTTTTTCCCGCGGCCTGAGGCCGCAGGTCCCCCCGTCCTGCCGGCGGGGCGGTCATTCTCTGACAGTTTACTCCATCCGCCGGCAAAATTCCACAGTCTCTATGTTAAACCTATGTAAAATTCTCAAATCTTACAGGGGCTTTCCCGCCAGGACCTCCAGGTAATCCCGATAGTTCTCCTCCAGAAGCTTGGGGGTGTCCAGCTCATAGGGGCAGTGGGCGGAGCACTGGCCGCAGTGGATGCAGTCCTCCACCTTCTTCATAATGGCCTGGCCCTCCGGGCTGAGGTGCCCGGCGCTGGGGGACCGACGCAGCAGCAGGGACATGCGGGCGGCGGTGGCAATGTCGATCTTGGCCGGGCAGGTGGGCATACAGTAGCCGCAGCCCCGGCAGAAGCTGCCCGCCAGCTCCTTCCGGTCCTTCTCAATCACCGCCTCCAGCTCCGCCGTCATCTCCGGGGGATTGTCCACATAGCGGAGAAACTCCTCCAGCTCCGACGGCCGCTGGACCCCCCAGATGGGCAGGGTGTCGTACCTCGCCTGGAAGGCGTAGGCCGCGGCGGAGTTGGTAATGAGGCCGCCGGAGAGGGCCTTCATGGACAGAAAGCCCATATTCTTCTCTTTGCACAGGGTTACCAGCTCCGTCTCCTGAGGGCCGGAGAGGTAGTTGAAGGGGAACTGCAGGGTATCGTAGAGGCCGGAGTCGATGGCCTCCCGGGCCACGCTCAGGCGGTGGTTGGTGAGGCCGAGAAAGCGGATCTTCCCCTGGCGCCTGGCCTCCTCCATGGCCTCATACAATCCGGAGCCGTCCCCGGGCTTGGGGCAGAAGGCGGGGTTGTGGAACTGGTAGAGGTCCACATAGTCCGTCTTCATCAGAGTGAGGCTGGTGTGGAGGTCCTTCCAGAAGTCCTCCGCCGTCTTCGCCGGGGTCTTGGTGGCAATGTAGAGCTGCTGCCGCACATCGCTGAGCCCACAGCCGATCTTCTCCTCGCTGTCGGAGTAGACTCGGGCGGTGTCGAAAAAGCCGATACCGCCGTCGAAGGCCCGGCGCAGCAGGGCCGCAGCCTCCTCCTTGGTAATGCGCTGGATGGGCAGCGCCCCGAAGCCGTTCTTGTTGACGGTAATCCCCGTCCGGCCCAAAGTGACCTGTGCCATAGCATATCCTCCTGTCAGAGCCCGATTTTGGTACAAAACGGGCAATTTCTCACAATAATATCTTACCACGGCTCACCGCCGGGGTCAACGAAAACTCCGCCCGGCCGTTTTGGCCGGGCGGAGGGGGGATCAATACTCCTGGTTGTGGAGCAGCTCGTGGGTTTTGCCCTTGAGAAGGCCCTCATACAGAGCCATCACCATGGGGTTCTCATCGGGTTTTTTGATGATGGACACGTTGTCGGCACTGTAGATACCCTTGGACCGGGCAGCCTTGGTGCGGACGCCGGCTCGCGGCGGCTGGCCGCCGCCCATGATGCAGCCCCGGCGGCAGGCCATCACCTCGATGAGGTGGTAGTTGGCTTCGCCCCGCTTCACCTTTTCCATGATATTCTTGGCATTGACCAGGCCGCTGACCACGCAGATGTTCAGCTTGGTGCCCTGGTAGTCAAAGCTGAACTCCTTGATAGCGTCGTCGCCGCGGACGCCGCACTCGGCGATTTCATCCAAAGCCCGCTTGTCGTGCTCCGGAATGAGACGACGCAGCACCGCCTCCGTGACGCCGCCGGTGACGCCGAAGATCACGCCGCCGCCGGAGCCGAAGCCGAAGGGCACGTCGCTGGCCTCCGGGTCCAGCTCGGCAAAGTCGATGCCGGAGTTTTTGATCATGCGGATCAGCTCCGTGGTGGTGATGACAATATCCGTGTCCTGCTCGCCCTTGGTGAAGCTGTTGGGCCGCTTGGCCTCCATCTTCTTGGCGGTGCAGGGCATGATGGACACCACCACCGTCTTCTTCCCGGCCGCGTGCTTGGGATCCCGGTAATACTCCTTGATCACCGCCGACATCATCCCCTGGGGGGAGCGGCAGGTGGAGAGGTTCTCCTTGAACTCGGGGTAGTGGTCAGTGACAAACTTCACCCAGGAGGGGCAGCAGGAGGTGAGGAGGGGCAGTTTGATCCCCGCCTGAACCCGGTTGACGAACTCCGCAGACTCCTCCATGACGGTGAGGTCGGCGCTGAAGGTGGTGTCGTAGACCTCGTCAAAGCCCATGCGGTGGAGGACATTGACGATCTTGCCCATGACGCTGCGGCCCTTGTCCAGGCCGAAGGCGTCGCCCACCGCCACCCGGACGGCAGGGGCCACCTGGGCCACCACCCGCAGCTCCGGGTCCGCCAGAGCGTCCCACACCTCGTCCATGTTGGTGTGGATGCTGATGGCGCCGGTGGGGCAGAACACCCGGCACTGGCCGCAGTTGACGCAGTCGGTTTCGGCGATGCGCTTGTCAAAGGCGGGCATGGCCATGGCGTCGGTACCCCGGTAGGCGAAGCCCAGCACGCCGACGCCCTGGAGCTCCTCACAGGCCCGGATGCAGTCGCCGCAGAGAATGCACTTGTTGGGGTCCCGGATGATGGCGGGGGAGCTGTCGTCGATCTCCCGGATCTCCCGGGTGTTCTCAAAGCGGACCTGGGTCACCCCCAGGCGGTGGGCCAGCATCTGCAAATTGCACTCGCCGCTTTTGACGCAGGTGGTGCAGTCCCGGCAGTGGGCCGCCAGAAGAAGCTCTAAGATGAGCTTCCGGTGGCGCTTGATCCGGCCGGTGTTGGTGTAGACCACCATGCCGTCCCGCGGCTCCTCGGAGCAGGAGGCGAAGGTGTGGCCCCGGTCGTCCTCCACGGTGCACAGGCGGCAGGCGCCGAAGGTGGACACCTCGGAGTGGTAGCACAGGGTCGGTATGTCGATGCCCGCCTTCCGGATCACGGACAGTACGTTCTTTTCATCGGTAAACTCGACCTTTCTGCCGTCGATGATCATCGTTCCCATTGTCGTTCCTCCTATGCTTCCACGTAGATGGCATCAAAGGCGCAGTTCTCCCGGCAGGCGCCGCACTTGATGCAGAGGTCGTTGTTGATGTGATAGCACTGCTTGATCTTGCCGGTGATGGCCCCCACGGGGCAGTTCTTGGCGCACTTGCTGCAGCCCTTGCAGAAGGCGGGGTTGATGACGTAGCGGCGCATGGCCTCGCAGACCTTGGCCCGGCACTTGTGGTCCACGATGTGCTCCACATACTCGTCCCGGAAGGTCTTGAGGGTGCTGAGCACCGGCAGCGGGGCGCTCTTGCCGAGGCCGCACAACGCCATGTTCTTCACCATCTCCGCCAGCTCCTCCAGCCGGTCCAGATCCTCCAGCTCGCCCTTTCCGGCCACGATCTTCTCCAGAATCTCCAGCATCCGCTTGGTGCCCTCCCGGCAGGGAACACACTTGCCGCAGGACTCCCGCTGGGTGAAGGACATGAAGAAGCGGGCCACCTCCACCATGCAGGTGTGCTCGTCCATGACCACCAGGCCGCCGGAGCCCACGATGGCCCCGAAGCGCTTGACGGAGTCGAAGTCCAGGGGCACGTCCAGGTGCTCCTCGGTGAGACAGCCGCCGGAGGGGCCGCCGATCTGCACCGCCTTGAACTTCTCGCCGTTCTTCACGCCGCCGCCGATGTCGAAGATGATCTCCCGGAGGGTGGTGCCCATGGGCACCTCGATAAGGCCCGTGTTCTCAATGGAGCCGGTGAGGGAGAAGGTCTTGGTGCCGGGGCTTCCGGCGGTGCCGATGGAGCGGTACCACTCCGCCCCGTCCAGAACGATGCGGGGGACGTTGGCGAAGGTCTCCACGTTGTTGAGGACCGTGGGCTTCTCCCACAAGCCCTTTTCCACGGTGCGGGGAGGCTTGACCCGGGGCATGCCGCGGTTGCCTTCGATGGAGGCGGTGAGGGCGGAGCCCTCGCCGCAGACGAAGGCGCCGGCGCCCCGGTTGATGTGGAGGTGGAAGGAGAAGTCTGTGCCCAGGATGTTGTCGCCCAGAAGGCCCGCCTCCTCCAGCTCGTGGATGGCATGGGTCAGCCGGGCCACGGACATGGGATACTCGGCCCGGACGTAGATGTAACCCTCCTGGGAGGTGACGGCGTAGGCGCCCAGCATCATGCCCTCGATAAGGCGGAAGGGGTCGCCCTCCATGACGGAGCCGTCCATAAAGGCGCCGGGGTCGCCCTCGTCGCCGTTGCAGACCACGTAGCGGGTCTTCTCGCTCTGGCGGGCCACCTGCTTCCACTTCCGTCCGGCAGGGAAGCCGCCGCCGCCGCGGCCACGGAGACCGGAGCGGTCCACCACGTCCGCCACGTCCTCGGGGGTCATCTCAAAGAGAGCCTTCTCCAGGGCGGTAAAGCCGCCGGCGGCGATGTACTCCTCCAGGGACTCGGCATCCAGCTTACCGCAGTTGGCCAGGGCAATGCGGGTCTGCTTGGCGATAAAGGGAATGTCGTCGGGGGTCTGGTAGGTTTTGCCCTTTTGCTGGTACAGGAGGTGCTCCAGCACCTCATCCCCCAGGACGGACCGCTGGAAGATCTCCTCGCAGTCCTCGGGCTGGACCTTGATGTACTGAATGGTTCGGTCTCCCTTCTGGATGCGAACCAGGGGACCCAGCTCACAGATGCCTTGGCAGCCGGTCTTCTTCACACCCATGTAGGCTTCGTCGTGACCTCCGCCGCAGGGCTTGAATTCCAGGGTGACGCCGGGGGCGTCCTTGGCGATCTCCAAAAACTGCTCATAGATCTTGTTGGAGCCGGTGGCGATGCACCCGGTGCCGGAGCAGACCAGGATGCGGCATTTGCAGGAATCGATCTCCGCCCGAGCAGCGGCGCGCAGGCTCTGAAGAGCCTCTCTTGTCTCGATCTTCATTTTCCTTCACCTCGCAGTTTCTCCACTAGGGCCACAACAGACTCCGGGGTCATCCGGGGGTACACATCCTCATTGACCATCACCGTGGGGGCGAGACCGCAGGCGCCAAGGCAGGACACGGTCTCTACAGTGAACATCATATCGTCGGTGGTGTGCTTTTTCTTGCTGAGGCCCAGAGTTTTGTGGAGGGCCTCCAGGATGGGAGCGGATTTCTTCACATGGCAGGCGGTGCCGTCGCAGACCTTGATGATATATTTCCCCTTTGCCTCAAAGGAAAAGTTTTCGTAGAAGGTCGCCACACTGAAGGCCTTGGCCTCCTTGATGCCGATCTCTCCGGCCACATAGGTCAGCAGCTCACCGGGCAGATAGCGGTATTCGCCCTGGATATCCTGCATGATGGGGATCAGGGAGCTGGCCTTTCGACCGTAGTGCTCGATGATCTCATCCGCTTTGCGGTAGTACGACTGGTCCAACATCGTCGTTTGCCTCCTCCGTCCGTTGATCGTTTCTCACTTCCGTGCCGGCGTTCTCACCGGCTCCAGTCTTAGAGATTATACCGTATAATTCATTGACAGACAAGTTTTTTGTGAAAAGCAGATAATTTAACAAATTATTATACAAGCTAAACTTGTTATTATAAACAACGCCTTTGCAAAAAGAAAAAACTTTCCAGCGGCATCGTATAGAAAAAACCCATGTTTTTCCAAAAAATGGGGCCATCCGGCGGCAGGAGATGTCCGTCAAAACGCATAAAAACAAGATTGCCCCCGCGGAGAAACTCTCTCCGCGGGGGCAATGATCAGACGATTATCGGTATCGGCTCTGGATGGCGACGTATTCCCGGGCGTTTTCCCGGATGGCGGCGATCTCCTCCTCCGTCAAGGCCCGCTTCACCTTGGCGGGGCTCCCCAGGACCATGGACCCCGGGGGGATCCGGGTGTTTTTGGTCACCAGGGCGCCGGCCCCCACGATGGAGTCCCGACCGATCACCGCGCCGTCCAGGACGATGGCCCCCATGCCGATGAGCACATTGTCCTCCACGGTGCAGCCGTGGAGGATGGCCCCGTGGCCCACAGTGACTCCCCGGCCCAGCACAAGGGGGAATTGATAAGAGGTGTGGAGGACAGCATTGTCCTGAATGTTGGTGTCCTCATCAATGCGGATAGGGGATACATCCCCGCGGATCACCGCATTATACCACACCGAGCACCCCCGGCCCAGGGTCACATCTCCGTTGACGGCCGCTCCCGGCAAAATCAGCACCTCCTGGGTGCTGGTGAAGAGCTGTTTGAAATCCATAGTGTTTCCTCCTTATGGTCACAGTATACCACGTAGGAGAAAGGATGTATAGCCTCGGGGAGACGGACAGTCCGCCTCCCCGGAGGCGGTCAGGCGGACTGCTGGCCGGAAGCGCGCTCCCGAAACAGCAGGGTAATGCACCACAGACCGGCCAGACCCACCAGAGTGTAGATCACCCGGCTCACCGTGGCCATCTGCCCGCCGCACAGGAAGGCTACCAGATCGAAGCCGAAAAGGCCGATGGCGCCCCAGTTCAGCGCACCGACGATCACCAGGATCAGTGCAATTCTATCTGCGATCATGTCGTCTCAACCTCCAGTTCCATTGTGGGATTCTCCCATAGTCTGTCCCGCTGCCGCCGCCTTATGCCTGTATGGGGTGAACTAAATATTTTTTAGGAAGAATGAGAAAATTTTGTAGGAAATTTCCAAGGCCCATTGAAAAGAGGGAAAGTTTTCTGTATACTGTAGGGGAACGATTCTACCAGTGAGGAGAGGCGAGGTCCCGTCGTGCCGGGCAACCTCCCAAATTTTGATCTCCTCGATGAAATAAGCAGGAAGGGTATCTATGAAGCATCTCTTAGTCATCGGCGACGGCATGGCCGACAACCCTGTGCCGGCGCTGGGGGGCAAGACTCCCCTTGAGGTTGCCAACATCCCCGGCATCGACGCCCTGGCCGCCGACGGATTTGTGGGTCAGGTCCGCACCGTGCCCATCGGTCTCCCCGCCGGCAGTGAGACTGCCATTCTGGCCATCTTCGGCTGTGATCCCAGCGTCTATTTCACCGGCCGCTCCCCCATGGAGGCCGCCGCCTTCGGCATCGAGCTGGTGGCGGGGGACGCCGCTTTCCGCTGCAACTTGGTCACCCTGGAGGACGGCGACATGCCCCTCGGGGAGAAGAAGATCCTCTCCCACAGCGCCGGGTCCATCGAGGGGGAGGACGCCCTGGCGACGGTGGAGGTGCTCCTCAGCGATCCCCGGTTTGCCAAGGCTCTCTCGGAAGCCCGTATGGAGATCCACCGCTTCCCAGCCTTCCGGCAGATTGCCGTCCAGCACAAAAGCGACATCTCCGGCATCACCTTCATCCCGCCCCATGACCATCTGGGACAGGCCTGTGGGCCCCTGTTCCCCAGCGGAAACGAGCGGGCGGAGGTCTTTGCAGACCTGATGCGTCTGGCCCACGAGATTTTGGACCACCACCCGGTGACGGAGAAGCGCAGGGCGGCAGGGAAGCTGCCCGCCAACGGCATCTGGTTCTGGGCCCAGGGGACGGCGGTGGAGCTGCCCGACTTCCAGGGCCAGTACGGCTGCGGCGGCGCGGTGATCAGCGCCGTGCCCCTCTGCCACGGCATCGGGGTTCTCCGGGGCCTTGAAATGGTGGAAGTGGAGGGCGCCACCGGCGAGATCGACACCAACTTCGAGGGCAAGCTGGAGGCAACCTGGGAGAAGCTCCAGGAGTACGACTTTGTCTGCCTCCATCTGGAGGCCCCCGACGAGTGCACCCACAACGGGGACCTCACCGGCAAGGTCCAGGCCATCGAGTGGCTGGACAGCCGCCTGGTGACCCCCTTGGTGGAGCGGCTGCGGGCGGCAGGAGAGGATTTCCGCCTTCTGCTCCTCAGCGACCACAAGACGCTCACCGCCACCCGGGGCCACGAC
Source organism: uncultured Oscillospiraceae bacterium (assembly GCA_944386975.1). GTDB lineage: Bacteria > Bacillota > Clostridia > Oscillospirales > Oscillospiraceae > CAJFPI01. The sequence continues at coordinate 10,099 of CALXDC010000002.1, forward strand.
GGCGACCCGGTGCCCTACCTCCTCTACGACAGCACCGCCCCCACCGGACGGGGCGGCGTCTACGACGAGGCGGCGGGGGAGAGGACCCCTCTTATGGAGGACGGATCGAAATTGCTGGATCTCCTGTTTCAAAAGTAGGGGATCGAACAATATATTTTGGAGGAGAGACGATATGAATCCCAAATTTCTCAAACTGGGCTGCAAGCCCGCCGACATCCTGCTGCCCCGCGCGTGTGACATGACCAAGTGGGCCGTGGTGGCCTGCGACCAGTTCACCTCCCAGCCGGAGTACTGGGAGGAGGTGGATCGCATCGCCGGGGACGCCCCCTCCACCCTGCGGCTGATCCTGCCGGAGTCCAAGCTGAACGACGAGAACGTGGAGGAACACATTGCCGCCATCAACGCCGCCATGGCGGACTATATGGCACGGGATATCTTCCAGACCTACGGCGACAGCGTCATCTACATCGAGCGCAGTCAGTCCGACGGCACCATCCGCCACGGCCTGGTGATGGCGGTGGATCTGGAGCAGTACGACTATACCCCCGGCTCCGGCTCCCTGATCCGGGCCACCGAGGGCACCGTCCTGGAGCGTATCCCGCCCCGTGTCCGGGTGCGGAAGGACGCCCCCATCGAGCTGCCCCACGTTATGGTTCTCATCGACGATCCCAAGGGCACCTGCATCGAGCCCATCACCGCCGCCTCCGGTTCCATGGAGCAGGTGTACGACTTTGAACTGATGATGAAGGGCGGCCATTTGAAGGGCTGGAAGCTGACCGACGCCCAGATGGACGCCTTGGCCGACGCTTTGGAGGCCCTGGCCTCCCCGGCGGCTATGGAGGAGAAGTACGGCCTCACCGGCGTGGCGCCCCTGCTCTTCGCCGTGGGCGACGGCAACCACTCCTTGGCTACTGCCAAGACCTGCTATGAAAATTTGAAGAAGGTCACCCCCGAGGACCAATGGGCCGATCTGCCCGCCCGGTACGCCCTGGCAGAGATTGTGAACCTCCACGACGACGCCCTCCAGTTTGAGGCTATCCACCGGGTGGTCTTCGGTGTAAAGCCGGAGGACTTTATGGCAGCCTTCAAGGCCGCCTACCCCAACGCCTACGAGGGCAAGGGCGAGGGCCACACCATCGAGGTGGTGTGGGAGGGTCACGACGGCTTCATCACCGTCCCCGATCCCAAGGTCCAGCTGGCGGTAGGCACCCTCCAGGGCTTCCTGGACGGCTATCTGAAGGAGCACGGCGGCGAGGTGGACTACATCCACGGCGATGCCGTCACCAAGGAACTGGGCAGCAAGAGCGGCAACATGGGCTTCCTCCTGCCCGCCATGGGGAAGGATCAGCTGTTCAAGACCGTCATGGCCGACGGCGTGCTGCCCCGGAAGACCTTCTCCATGGGTCACGCCGAGGACAAGCGCTACTATGTGGAGAGCCGGAAGATCAAGTAAAGCTGGTAAACAGGAATTCCTTGTGCTACAATACTCCCGTGGGCCGGACCCACGGGAGTATTGTTTCCTGCCGGCCAATCCAAAAAGAGAGGATGACCGGAATTGGATCGTACGGAATTGTTTGCCCGGATGGGAGACGGCAGGCCCTACCCCTGCGGCGATGAGCGACTGGTGGCGGAGCAGCTGCCCTATCTGGACAAGACCTTTGCCTATAACCGGCTGCCCCCCTCCCATCAGGCGGAGAAGCAGGCCATGCTGAAGGAGATGTTTGCGGAGATCGGAGAGGGCTGCTACATTGAGACCCCCTTCCACGCCAACTGGGCGGGCCGCTTCGTCCACTTCGGGGACCGGGTGTATGCCAACTATAATCTGATGCTGGTGGACGACGGGGAGATTTTTGTGGGGGATGACGTGATGATGGGTCCCAACGTGATGCTCTGCACCGCCACTCACCCTGTCCACGCCGACCTGCGTCGTTCCCAGGTGCAGTACAACCTGCCCATCCATATCGGCAAGGGTGTGTGGATCGGCGGCGGCTCCATCGTGCTGCCGGGCATCACCATCGGGGAGAACAGCGTCATCGGCGCAGGCAGCGTGGTGACCCACGACGTTCCCGCCAACGTGGTGGCGGTGGGCAGTCCCTGCCGGGTGCTGCGGGGGATCACGGAGGAGGACCGCCTCTATTACCGCCGGGGCATGAAGATGGACTACAATCCGGAGGAGGCATGAGGGGATGAAGCTGCTGCTGCACATCTGCTGCGCCCCCTGCAGCGTCTACTGCATCCAAAGCCTCCGGGCGGAGGGCATCCATCCCACCGGCTTCTGGTATAACCCCAATATCCACCCCTATCAGGAGTACAAGGCCCGGCGGGACACGCTGCTCTCCTATGCTCCCACCGTGGACCTGCCCCTCTTTGTGAAGGAGGAGTACGGTCTCCGGCCCTTTGTCCGGGCGGTGGCGGGGGACATCGACCACCGCTGCGGCTACTGCTACGCGGTGCGGATGGAGGAGACGGCGAGGTTCGCCGCCGAACACGGCTTCACCCACATCGGCACCACTCTCCTGGTGAGTCCCTACCAGGACCACGAGGGCATCCGGAAAGCGGGGGAGGCCGCCGCCAAGCGCCACGGGGTGGAGTTTCTCTACCGGGATTTCAGCGTTGGGTTCCGGCAGGGCCAGGCGGAGGCCCGGGCATTGGGCCTCTACATGCAAAAATACTGCGGCTGCGTCTTTTCCGAGGAGGACCGGTACCAAAAGCAGATTCAGCGGGACCGGGCCGCCTGGGGCGAGGACGGGAGAAGGAGAGAAGGATGAACTATATTCGCGCAAAGCTGATGTACTATGTACTGGTGGTGCTGGGGGTTTTGATGCTCTTCCTCCGGGCGGAGTTCACCGGGGCCGCCGGGTGGGCTATGGTGGCGCTGGCCTTCCTCTTCTGGATCGCCGCCGCTCTGGTGAGCTACCGGTATGTCCGCTGCCCCCACTGCGGCCAGAGCCTCCTGCGCACCGACCGCAGCGGCGTCTGTCCCCGGTGCGGCAAGCGGTTGTAAGAGAGGAGGGACCGGTATGGAGGAGCGGGCCTTTGCCAAGCTGAATTTGACCCTGGATATCCTCCGCAAGAGGGAGGACGGATTCCACGATCTCCGGATGGTGATGCAGAATGTGGCTCTCTGCGACGAAATTTCCCTGGAGGAGCGGGACAGGGAAGGAATGACGCTTCACACCAGGGCGGCTTACCTCCCCACCGACGAGAACAACATCGCCGTGAAGGCGGCCAAGGTCTTCGCCCGGGAGACGGGGCTCAGCCTGCCGGGGCTGGACCTGACCATCCACAAGCGGCTGCCGGTGTGCGCCGGGATGGCCGGGGGCAGCAGCGATGGAGCCGCCGTGCTGCGGATGCTCCGCCGTCGGTACCGGCCGGACATGGGTCGGGAGGAGCTGGAGCGGATTGCTGCCCTGGTGGGCAGCGACGTGCCCTTCTGCGTCCGGGGCGGTGCGGCTCTGGCAGAGGGAAGAGGGGAGCGCCTGCGGGACCTGCCGGGTCTGCCCGACTGCACCGTCCTCCTCTGCAAGCCGGATTTTCCCATCTCCACCCCGGAGCTCTTCGGGCTGGTGCGGGTAAAGAAGCTCCGCTTCCACCCGGACACGGCGGGGATGCTTCGCGCTTTGGAGAGGGGGGACCTGGAGGAGATCTGCCGCTATGTCTACAACGTCTTTGAGGACGTGCTGCCCCGGAAATATCAACGGGTGTGGGAGATCAAACGGCAGATGCTGGAGCTGGACGCCCTCACCGCCGCCATGACCGGCAGCGGTCCCACCGTCTTCGGCATCTTTGCAGACGAGGCTGCCGCCCGAGAGGCGGCCCGGGTTCTGGAGCGGGAGTACCGTCAGGTGTATGTGACGGCGCCCTGGAATGAAAAATTGGTCCAAGAGGATTAAATCTAAGAAAAGCCGTCTATCCTTGAAGTACTTTCAAGGATAGGACGGTTTTTTCTATGTACATACGGAAGATTTTTCTCCTCTCTCTGCTGTTTGCTATGATCTGCACCGGCGTCTGGGCCTCAGAGGCCCACCAGGATCAGCGCCAGCTGGCAGATAAGCTGATCCGGCTCCACGTATTGGCCAACAGCGACAGCGAGGAGGATCAGGCGCTGAAACTCCAGGTGCGAGACAGCATTCTCCACCGGGCGGAGGAGATCCTCCGAGGAGCGGAGGACCTGAAGGCGGCCAAGGGGGATTTGGAAGCGGCGCTGCCGGAGCTGGAGGCGTTGGCGGAGGCTGCGGTGCAGGCAGCGGGATACGCCTATCCGGTAGCTGCCTCCCTCACCTGGGAATCCTACCCCACCCGGGTCTACGACACCTTCGCCCTTCCCGCGGGGGAGTATCTGTCCCTGCGGCTGATCATCGGCGAAGGGAAGGGGCACAACTGGTGGTGCGTGGTGTATCCGCCCCTGTGCCAATCCGTTTCTCAGGAGGACTTCACCGGTGCGGCGGAGGAGGCGGGACTCACCGAGGAGGAGGTGTCCCTCATCTCCGGCGAGAGCCGGGGCTACGCCGTCCGCTTCAAGTCCATGGAGTGGGTGGAAAATCTCCTGGCCTCCTTTTCCTGACGGGCGCCCCTGCGTTGGCGGGGGTGCTTTTTTATTGGCAAGGCTCCACCCATGTGGTATGATACTGGGGAAACGAATTTGCAAGAGAAAGGACGGTGACGGCCATGCTGCGGCTGATCCGAGGCCGGGCCAACACAGGAAAATCCAGGATGGTGCTGGATCTGATGGCGGAGAACGGTCCGGCACGGGAGCAGATTCTCCTGGTGCCGGACCAGGCCTCCTACGCGGCGGAGGTGGACCTCTGCCGTTTTTTGGGGGATGAGGCATCCCGATACGCCCAGGTGCTCACCTTCTCCCGGCTGACCCGCCGGGTGCTGGCAGAGACCGGGGGACTGGAGACCGTGTCCCTGGACGGGGGCGGGAAGCTCCTCATGATGGAGCGGGCCATGATGGACGTGTCCAGCCGTCTGACGGTGTACCGTCGTCCCTCCCGGAAGGCGGCCTTTCTCCAAGCCCTTCTGGATCTGATGGATGAACTGCAGCGCTGCCGGGTGACCATGGAGCAGATGGAAGAGCAGGCGGAGCGGGCAGAGGGGAACACCGCCCTGAAGCTCCACGACGTCGCGCTTCTCTATGGGGCCTACCGCTCCCGGCTATGCCGGGACGGGGTGAATCTCTCCGACGATATGGACAAGCTCATCGCCAAGCTGGCCCAGTCTCACTACGCCGACGGCAAGGATCTCTATTTCGACGGCTTCGCCCGCTTTACCGCCCAGGAGCTGCAGGCCGTCGATATTCTCCTCCGCTGTGCCCACTCGGTGACGGTGGTCCTTTTGGGGGAGGCGGGCAGCCGCCAGGAAATCTTCCAGGCGGGAAACCGGACCTACGACGCTCTCCGGGAGCTGGCCGCAGGCTGCGGCTGCCCGGTTACCGTGCTGCCGCCACCGGAGCGGGAGGGGGAGGCCGGTGCGCTGCGCCATCTGGAGGAGCAGTTCTTTGGGGAGGGGAAGGTATTTTCAGGGGAATGCCCGGAAATTCAGCTCTATCAAGGGAAAAACCTTTACACGGAGGTGGAGGCCGTTGCCGCCTCCATTCGGACCAAGGTGGCCCGGGAGGGCTGCCGGTTCCGTGATTTCGGCGTAGTGGTACGGCGGATGGAGGACTACGAGGGGGCGGTGGAGAACGTCTTTGAGCGCTACGGCGTGCCGGTGTACCTGAGCCGGAGGAGCGACCTTACCGATAAGCCCATAGTAGCCCTGGTCCTCTCCGCCCTGGAGGCCGTGACCGGAGGCTTTGAGTATGAGGATGTGTTCCGTTTTCTCAAGACCGGTCTCGCCGGGGTCAGCGATCGCCAGTGCGATCTTCTGGAGAACTACGTTCTCAAGTGGGACCTTCGGGGGAAAGCCTGGGTCCGGGAGGAGCCCTGGACGGGGAACCCGGAGGGCTACGGAGCGGAGCTGACCCCGGAGCGGCAGTGGCAGCTTCAGGAGGTGAACCGCTGCCGGGAGCTGGTACGCCCCCAGCTGGCGGCCCTGCAGGCCGGACTCCGGGCGGCGGACACCGCCCGGGGAAAGATGGAGGTCCTGTACCGCTTTTTGGAGGACATCCATCTGCCCCGGCGGCTGAAGGAGCGGTCGGACCGGATGACGGAGACGGGGGAGCTGCAGCTGGCGGAAGAGTACCGGCAGCTGTGGGAGATCCTCTGCGGCATCATGGACCAGTTTGTGGAGATTTTGGGGGATGCTCCTCTCAGTAATGATGAATTTCTCCAGTTAATAAAGCAGATGGTGAGCCAGTATAGCGTGGGCACCATCCCGGCGGCTTTGGACCAGGTGGCCTTTTCAGAGTTGACCCTCAACGACCGCCACAGCGTCAGGTGGCTCTACCTTCTGGGGGCCACTGACGACGCTGTTCCGGCGGTGGACCGGGGAGACGGCATTCTCACCGAGGATGAGCGGGAGCTGCTGCTTCAGGGGGGGCTGCGCCTTGCCCCCCACGGTATGGAGAAGCTGGGCATGGAGCTGACCCATCTTTACGCCGCCCTGGCCAAGCCCACGGAGGGGCTGTGGGTGTCCTACCCCGCCGCCGGGGCTGCCGGGGCGGAGCAGCGGCCCTCCTTTCTTTTCTCACGCATTCAGGCACTCTTTCCCAAGGTAAGCACTACCCGGGAAAGAGTTGACAAGGAATTTCGCCTTACGGCTCCGATTCCGGCTCTGGAGGCGGCGGGGGATTTCCGGGATGGGAAGCTGTGGAAATATTTCCAGAGCCGGGAGGTCTGGCAGGAGGCCCTGGGGGGCATGGAACGGGGCGCGGCCATGACTCGGGGCCGCCTGAGCCCCGCCGCGGTGCGAGCCCTCTACGGCGACGAGGTGCGGATGTCCGCCAGCCGCATCGACAAGATCAAAAGCTGCCACTTTGCCTACTTCATGCAGTACGGCCTCCGGGCCCGGCGGCGGCAGAGCGCTGCCTTCGACGCCATTCAGGTGGGCAATCTCCTCCACTATGTGCTGGAGAAGGTCACCGCCGCCGTCACCGCTGCCGGAGGCTTTGCGGGCACGAGGCCGGAGGAGCTCCGGGCCCTCACGGACCGGTATATGGACGAATATCTCCAGGAGGCGGTAGGCGACCTCCAGGAGCGGAGCGCCCGGCTCCGGTACCTCCTACGCCGCCTCCGCCAGTCGGTGCGGGCGGTGGTGGACAACGTAGGGGAGGAGCTGAGGTCCTCCGACTTTGTGCCCATGCGCTTTGAGCTGCAGTTCGGCGGCCAGGGGGCGGAGATGCCCGCCATCTCCGTCACCCGAGGAGACACCCGCCTCCAGGTCACCGGCTATGTGGACCGGGTGGACGGCTGGCTCCGGGATGGAAAACTGTACCTCCGGGTGGTGGACTACAAGACGGGAAAAAAGAGCTTTGACCTGGCGGATATCGTCCACGGCCTGGGGCTCCAGATGCTCCTGTACCTCTTCACCCTGGAGAAGGAGGGACGGCCCCTCTTCGGCCGCGACGTGGTGGGGGCGGGGGTGCTGTATCTCCCTGCCCGGGATGAGCTTTTGAGCGGAAAACGGGGCATGAGCGACGGGGAATTGAAGTCCGCCATGGAGAAGACCCTCCGGCGAAGCGGTCTCCTCTTGGGGGACCGGGAGGTGCTGGAGGCCATGGAGCACGGCGCCACCGAGTCTCCCCGGTTCCTGCCGCTGGCGGTGAACAAGGACGGGGACATCACCAAGGGAGTGGCCACGGCGGCCCAGCTTGGCAGTCTCAGCCGGTATGTGGACCGGGTGCTGGAGGAGATTGCCCGGGAGATCGGGGAGGGCAACATCGACGCCGACCCCTACACCCGCAGCGAGCAGGACAGCGCCTGTACCTACTGTGAATTTGCCGCCGCCTGCCACTTTGCCGACGGCCAGCGGGGGGACCACGCCCAGCCCATCCGGTCCGTCACCACGGAGGAGTTCTGGCAGGCGGTGGAGGAGAAGACCCAGGGAGAGGAGGAGACGAGATGGCAGTGAAGCTGACCGACCAGCAGTTGGGGGCGATAAAGGACCGGGGAGGCAACCTCCTGGTGTCCGCCGCCGCCGGCAGCGGCAAGACCAAGGTGCTGGTGGAACGGCTGTTCCGCTATGTGCTGGAGGAGGGCCGCAACATCGACGAGTTCCTCATCATTACCTACACCCGAGCCGCGGCGGCGGAACTGCGGAGCCGCATTGCCGGGGACCTGGGCAAGCAGCTGGCCCAGCGCCCCGGGGACTACCACCTCCAGCAGCAGCTCTACCGCATCTACCGGGCCGATATCAAGACGGTGGACAGCTTCTGCTCCGCCCTCCTCCGGGAGAATATCCACCTGCTCCAGACCGGGGACGGTCCCGCCCTGACGGCGGACTTCCGGGTGCTGGAGGAGGGGGAGGCAGACCTCCTCCGCCAGCGGGTGCTGGCCCGGACCCTGGAGCAATTTTACGAGACCATGAAGGAGGGAGACGGTGGCAGTCAGCTGGCGGACGCCTACGGCTTTGGCCGGGACGACCGGGCCCTGGAGGAGCTGGTGCTCCGCATGAGCGAGAAGCTCCAGAGCCACGCATACCCGGACAAGTGGCTCCGGGAGATGGAGGCCATGTGGCAAAATCTCCCCGATTCCATTGACGACACCCCCTACGCCGCGGTGCTGAAGGAGGCCCTGGGGCGGAAGGCGGACCACTGGCAGCGGCAGCTGCGCCAGTGCGTCACGGAGATGGCGGGGGAGACGGTGCTGGAGAAGGCCTACTGCCCCGGCTTTCTCCACTACGCCGAGGGCCTGGAGGCCCTGGCAGAGGCGAAGGACATCCCCTGGGACCAGATGGCCCGGTCCGTCCCGGCGGCGGAGCGGCTGAAGCCCACCCGGAACGTCTCCGACGAGCTGCTGAAAAACCGTATGGCGGCGGTGTGGAAGGCCTGCAAAGAGGAGATGAAAAAGGCGGCGGAGGTGTTCGCCGTCTCCGACCGGGAGGCCATGGAGGACCTTCATGCGGTGGCTCCGGCCATGTCCGCCCTTCTCAAGCTGACGGAGGACTACGAGCAGGCTTACCAGCTGGAGAAGCGGCGGCGGAACGCGGCGGACTTCTCCGACCAGGAGCACTGCGCCATTCAGCTGCTGCTGGGGGAGGACGGCACCCCCACGGACCTCTGCCGCCAGGTGAGGGCCCGGTACGCGGAGATCATGGTGGACGAGTATCAGGACACCAACGAGGTGCAAAACTGCATCTTCGAGGCCCTGGCCGCCGGACGAAACAACCTCTTCTGTGTGGGGGACGTGAAGCAGAGCATCTACCGCTTCCGTCTGGCTGACCCCACCATCTTCTTAGAGAAATATCGCCGCTTCCGACCCAAGGGCGAGGCGGAAAAGGGGGAGGACCGGAAGATCCTCCTCTCCAAGAACTTCCGTTCCCGCTCGGAGGTGCTGGACGCGGCCAACTTCGTCTTCTCCAACATCCTCTCCCAGGAGATGGGGGAGATGGACTACGGCCCCGACGAGGCCCTCTACTTCGGGGCGGAGTACTACCCGGCAGCGGAGGACCGGCAGCCGGAGTTCCACCTCCTCCAGGTCCCCGCCGGGGAGGAGGGGGGCGACACCCACTGGGCGGAGGCCCGGTTCGTGGCGGAGAAAATTACCCACATGCTCCGGGAGGGCTACCCGGTGCTGGATGAGGGGGGAGACATGCGGCCCTGCCGCAGCAGCGACTTTGCCATCCTCATGCGAAGCCCCAGCCAGCACCTCTACCAGTACATCGCCGCCCTCCGGGAGCGGAACATCCCCTGTGCCGTCCAGGAGAATGAGGACTTTTTCGCCGCCATGGAGGTGGCGGTGGCCATCAACCTCCTGGCAGTGGTGGACAACCCCCACCAGGACGTGCCTCTCATCTCCGTTCTTCGGTCCCCGGTGTTCGGCTTCACGCCGGACCGGCTGGCGGAGATCCGGGGCAACTGCCCCACCGGGGATTACTGTACCGCCTTAGAGCGGGCGGCGGAGCGGGGGGAGGAGGACGCCGCCGCCGTGGAGGACGCCCTGGCAAATCTCCGGTCCGCCGCCAAGGACATGAGCGTCCAGCGGCTCCTCTGGCACATCTACAACGAGCTGAACCTGCCGGGGGTCTTCGGGGCTATGGAGAACGGCGCCGCCCGCCGGGAGAATCTGGTGACCTTGGGAGAGTGGGCCCGGTCCTTTGAGAGCGGCGGCTACCGTGGCCTTTTCGCCTTTGTCTCCCACCTCCGCCAGCTGCTGGAGAGCGGCAGCGCCCCCGCTGGCAGCGGCGCTGCGGCAGGGGAGGGGGTCCAGATCATGACCATCCACAAGTCCAAGGGCCTGGAGTTTCCCATCGTGATCCTGGCGGACCTCAGCAAGGAGTTCAACCGGGCGGACCTCAATCCCCAGGTGCTGGTCCACCCCCGACTGGGTCTCGGTCCCCGGCGGATCGACCTTGCCCGCCGCCTCACCTATCCCACCCTGGCCCGCACCGCCGTGGAGCGGCAGCTGAGCCGGGAGGGACGGTCCGAGGAGATGCGGGTGTTGTATGTGGCCATGACCCGGCCCAAGGAGAAGCTCATCATGGTAGCCTCCGGCAAGCGGATGGGCAGTAAGCTCAAGAAACTGCTGCCCCTGGCCTCTTGCCCGGCGGAGCCCAATGCCGTGGAGGTGGCCGGCTGCCTTGCCGACTGGGTGCTGCTGCCCCTGCTGTGCCGCCCGGAGGCAGCGGTGCTCCGGGACCTGGGGGAGATGGATGCCCCCCAGCTGGTCACCGACGGCGTCACCTGGACCGTGGCGGTCCACGACGGCGCGCCCTACACCCACCCCGCCGGAGCAAACCGGGAGGACGCCCCAACGCCCACCAGGAAAGAGCCGGACTTCGATCCGGCCCTCCTGGATTTCGTCTACCCCTATCCCCAGGCTACCGTCCTGCCCACCAAGGTCACCGCCACCCAGCTGAAGGGCCGGGACAAGGACGCCCAGATCGCCGAGGGCACCGGCCACGTCTACAAACCGGCGGAGGACTTTGCCGCGCCCCTGTTCCTCAGGAGGGAGGAGCGGACCCTCACCGCCGCCCAGCGGGGCACCGCCGTCCACGCGGTGATGCAGTACATCGACTTTTCTGCCCCCGACGCGGCGGAGGCCATCGCCGCCCTGGTGGCGGACAAGCGGCTGACGGCGGAGCAGGGAGCGGCCATCGCCCCCAAGGAGATCGACGCATTCCTTCGCTCCTCTCTGGCGGAGGAGATTCGAAACGCATCCCAAGTCTGGCGGGAGTATACCTTCTCCCTCCTCATGCCCGGGGAGGACTGTCTGGGCCCCGGTGCAGCAGGGGAGGAGGTGCTGCTCCAGGGCGTGGTGGACTGCTTCTTCGACACGCCGGAGGGCCTGGTGGTGGTGGACTTCAAAACCGACCGGGTCAGCGGCAAGGAGCAGCAGCTGCGGACGGAGCACTACCGCTCCCAGGTGGCTGCCTACAGCGCCGCCCTCACCCGGATTTTCCGCCGTCCTGTGGTTCGGCAGGTGCTCTACTACTTCCACACCGGCACAGCGGTGGAATTATGACGGAAAAATGAAAATAATACTTGCAATTTTGGAAAGACCGTGGTACAATCATCCATGGCTTTTTGGAAAGCCCTCTATTTTGCGAGGAAAGAGGTGAACAAGAGCAATGAAGGAAGGTATCCATCCCAATTATCAGCAGACTACTATTAAATGCGCCTGCGGTAATGTAATTGAGACAGGTTCCACGAAGAAGGACATTCGCGTGGAAGTCTGCTCGAAGTGTCACCCCTTCTTCACTGGCAAGCAGAAGCTGGTCGATACCGGCGGGCGCGTGGCCAAGTTCAACAAGAAGTTCGGTCTGGACAAGTAATTGCATTACAAAAAACGCACCGTGCCGTAGTCTGCGGCACGGTGTTTTTTTGCGCTTTTTTGGGGAAATGGAGGGGATTTGTATGGATTTGACCCTGTGGCTGCCCCGGTTCACCGCCGCCATGGAGGAGACCTTCGGGGAGCGGCTGCTGTTTCTGGGCCTCCAGGGGAGCCGGGCCAGGGGCGAGGCCCAAGAGGACAGCGACATCGACACGGTGGTGATCCTGGACCGCCTCACGGCGGAGGACCTGGCGGTGTTCCGCGCTGCCGCGGAGACCCTCCCATATGGGGAGAAGCTCTGCGGTTTTGTGTCCTCGGCGGGGGTGCTGCGGTCCTGGGATAGAGGGGAACTCTTCGGCTTCATCCGGGACACGGTGCCCCTCAAAGGGGATTTGCTGGCTCTGACGCCTCCCACCGGCCGGGAGGAGGCCCGAGAGGCGGTCCACGCCGGGGCCTGCGCCCTCTATCACGCCTGCTGCCACAACCTCCTCTACGACCGCAGCGGGGCTATTCTGGGTGCGCTCTACAAGTCTGCCCGCTTCGTCCTCCGGGCCAAGGCCTTTGCCGATGGCGGCGAGGACTGCCCCGACCTCACGACCCTCCGGGCCGCCCTCTCCGGGAAGGACCTGGAGATCCTGGAGCGGTATCTGGCCCTCCGGGCCGGGGAGACGGCGGAGGACCTGGACGCCTGGGGCGGTCCGTTCCTTGCCTGGGCGGGGCGGCTGGTGGAGACCTATGCTCCGGACCAGCGCTGAAACACCGTATTTCCAGAGGAAATCTTGCAAGTTTCCCGGAAATCGGCTATACTAAAAACAAATTTTTCAGGAACAAGATGCGAGGTACTATGGAAACCAATCAGACCAAAGAAATTCGGGACCGGGCGGTGCTGGTGGGGCTGAACAGCCCCCGGCTGGACGCCCGGGAGAACGCCGACGAAGCCTCCATGGAGGAGCTGAGCGCCCTGGTGGAGACCGCCGGCGGCGAGACCGTGGGCGTGGTGCTGCAGAACCTCAACAGTCCCAACCCCCGCAGCTTCATCGGCGAGGGCAAGGTGGCGGAGGTGAAGGAGCTGGTGATGAGCGAGCACGCCACCACGGTCATCTTTGACAACGACCTGAGCCCCTCCCAGATGCGGGTGCTCACCGAGGAGCTGGGGGTCCAGGTGCTGGACCGCAGCGCCCTGATTCTGGACATCTTCGCCCAGCGGGCCAAGACCCGGGAGGGCCGTCTCCAGGTGGAGCTGGCCCAGTATCAGTATCTGCTGCCCCGGCTCATCGGTATGTGGACCCACCTGGAGCGGCAGGCGGGCACCAGCGGCAAGGGGCCCATCGGCTCCAAGGGCCCCGGCGAAACCCAGCTGGAGACGGACCGCCGTCATGTCCACCGGAAGATCGACAAGCTGAAGGAGGAACTGGAGGAGGTGCGCCGGGTCCGGGGTACCCAGCGCCAGCGGCGGATGAAAAACGAGATTCCGGTGGTGGCCATCGTGGGCTACACCAACGCTGGTAAATCCACCCTCCTCAACAAGCTCACCGACGCGGGCATCCCCGCCAACAACCGCCTCTTCGACACCCTGGACACCACCAGCCGCCTTCTCCAGGTCAGCGACACCTTGGAGGTGGTTATCAGCGACACGGTAGGATTCATCCGGAAGCTCCCCCACCAGCTGGTGGACGCCTTCAAGGCCACGTTGGAGGAGCTGGAGTACGCGGACCTGCTGCTCCACGTCATCGACATCTCCAACCCCATGTGGCAGGAGCAGGCCAGGATCGTGGACGACCTCATCCGGGAGCTGGGAGCGGAGCAGACTCCCTGTATCCGGGTCTACAATAAGTCCGACCTCTTCTGGGGGGACATCCGGCCCCACGGAGAGATGACGGTCAACATCTCCGCCAAGACCGGCGAGGGAGTGCCCCAGCTGCTGGAGGCCATCGACAAGGCACTGGACAAGGGGACAAGGAGAGTCACCTTACACCTCCCGTATGACAAGGGAAACCTGCTGAATGTCCTCTACGAGGATGCCAAAGTGGAGACGGTGGAGTACGGCGAGACCATCGACGTGGTGGCGGTGTGCACCCCCCGGGCCATCGGGCTGGTGAAGGACTATATCGAGGGGTACGTGGAGCCCAAGGAGGACTGGGAGCTATAAGGCCCCATCCAGGGCGACAATCCCTGACCGGTGCGGAGACCTAAAAGAAAGGCGTGGGAGGCGTAGAAGGCCCGCGCCTTTTCCCAATCCTCCCGCTGGAGGGGATCGAGGCTGTTTTCCCAGGAGGAGAGCCACAGGGCGTCGTCCCCTTGGGGGACCTTCTCCAGATGGGGGAGTATGTAGTTGACATAAAGCCATTGTACAAAGTCCTGTACAATAGTACCCCCTTTCGATAACGACATATGTGTCGTAAACACTTGTAGTTTACCACAGCCGAGGAAGATTGTCAAGGAGGAGCTATGTCCATTAAAGAAAGACTGCGGGAACTCCGGAAGGAACGGAAGGAGACCCAGGAGCAGACGGCAAAAGCGACCGGAATGACGCTTCGACATTATCAGCGGTTTGAGGCAGGGGATAGTCTGCCCGGCTTTGACAACCTCTGTGCCCTGGCGGACCACTTCGAGGTGTCCCTGGACTACCTGGCAGGACGTACAGACGAGAGATAGCAGCAGGTGACAAGGAATGAACCTTACCACAGAGAGAACGGTCCTGCGGCCCTTCCGGGACGAGGACGCGGCGGCGCTATATGAATTCTCCCGCCTCCATCAGGTGGCGGACGCCGCCGGGTGGCCGCCCCACAAAAGCGTGGAGGACAGCTTGCGGGTGATCCGCACCGTCTTCCACTCCCCCCACATCTTCGCTGTGACGGACCGGGAGACCGGGGCCCTGCTGGGCTCCGCCGGGTTCACCGGACGGTCCCGGGGCGGCTACGGCCCCGACGACGAGCTGGGCTATTCCCTTGACCCCAAGTGGTGGGGAAAGGGCATCATGACGGAGGTGTGCCGCCGTCTCATCCGCTACGGCTTTGAGGAGATGGACCTCTCCGCCATCTGGTGTACCCACTACGACGGCAACGGCCGCTCCCGGCGGGTCATCGAGAAGTGCGGCTTTCAGAGGGTTTTTTCCGAGACCTTAGAGGACGACCTGGGCACCCATCTTACCCATTTTTATCTGCTGCTGCGTCCGGCGGCAGGGGAGGAGGACACATGGAGGAATACCTGATCCCCTTCGGGGAAGCGGAGGCGGAATATGTGGAGAAGCGCTCCCGCTTCATCGGCCACATCTGGCGGGTGGACAGCGAGGAGGAGGCCCGTGCCCGCATTGAGGAGACGAAAAAGCGCCACTACGACGCCCGGCACAACTGCTGGTGCTACCTGCTGCGCCAGGGGAACGTGCTGCGCTATAGCGACGACGGGGAGCCCCAGGGCACCGCAGGCCAGCCCATGCTGAACGTGTTTCAGCGGGAGGGGGTCTTTGACGTGTGCTGCGTGGTGACCCGGTACTTCGGCGGTATCCTCCTGGGGGCCGGGGGCCTCACCCGGGCCTACGGCGGCACCGCCAAGCTGGCCCTCAACGAGGCGGGGGTCAGCCGGATGCGGCTGTGGGCCACGGTGGCGGTGCCTTGTACTTATCCATTATATGAAAGAATGAAATTGTTGGCAGAGGAGTGCGGCGGCATCATCGAGGACACGGAGTTCGGCGCGGATATTCTCCTGACCGTGACGTTGCCTGCGGAGAACCGCCAGGGCTTTTTCGACAAGATCACGGAGCTGTCCGCAGGCGGTCTGGAGCCCCTTTTGATGGAGGAGACCTTCCGGCCCGGTCCCAGAGAGGCGGCCCGCCAGGGATAGACCCGCGCGGTTCGGGACATACTGCCCTCGAGGTGAGAAATATGCACGAGGGCGACATTCTGCTTCGCAGTATCCACAAAAACGCGGAAATGGGAAAGGGGACCATCCCCAAGGTACTGGACACCGTGGAGGATCCAGCTATGCAGGTGGCTTTGCGCCACCAGCTCAGTGAATATGAGACGGTGGCCAAGACGGCGGAGGAGATGCTCCAGCGCCGGGGGCTGCCCGCCAAGGACCCGGGGGCCTTTCAGCAGGCCATGAGCGGCATGATGATCCGAGCCCAGACCCTGACGGACAAAAGCCCTTCCCACGTGGCGGAAATGATGATCCGGGGCAGCACCATGGGCACAGTCCAGATGACCCGTGAGCTCCACCGATGGGAAGCCGCCGAGGAGGAAACGATCGCGCTGGCCAAAAAGCTCCTGCAGATTGAGGAACGGAATATTCAGCAAATGAAGAAATTTCTGTAATTCCAAGAACTTTTTCTGGGCCTTCAAGATTTTTTGAAAAAATAAGAGAAATCCTCTTGCATTTTGGAAAAAGCTGTGCTATTATAACTAAGCTGTCTGTGAGACATGCAGCTGGTACGCGCCCTTAGCTCAGCTGGATAGAGCGTCTGGCTACGGACCAGAAGGCCGGGGGTTCGAATCCCTCAGGGCGTACCAAAAATCGACAAGCACCGTCAGGGGCTTGTCGATTTTTGTTTATGCACAGTTCTCTCTCCACTTTTTCGAAGTTTGATGGGGCGATTTTTGGAGTGAAAAGTGAATCGTGAAGAGTGAAAAAGGCTGTGGGGCCCCGTACAAGGACACGACGAAGCCTGGATCGCTGTTGGATAGGAGCGAGAAAGGGTATGCGTCCGGCATATTGCGGCGGGGCGGAGAATGGGGTATGATGGTCCCAATTGATGCGTTTTTTGCAAAAAGGAGGGAACAGCGTGGCCCATTCCACGGAAATCACCCGCTGCTACAACTGCTTTCAGGAGATTCCGGCGGGGGAGGGTTCCTGCCCCCATTGCGGATTTGATCTTGCGGAGAATCAGGCGGACTACCCCACCGCCCTCCCGGCGGGGACGGTGCTGAACGGCCGGTACATCATCGGCCGGGTGCTGGGGCAGGGCGGCTTCGGCATCACCTATCTGGCGTTGGATACCCAGCTGAACGCCCGGGTGGCGGTGAAGGAATTCATGCCCAACGACATTGCCACCCGTGTAGGCACCACCGTGTCCGTGGCCATGAAGAGCCGGTCGGAGGACTTCACCTACGGGGCGGAACGGTTCATGGAGGAGGCCAGGACCCTGGCCAAGTTCATGGGCCACCCCAACATCGCCGGGGTATCCAGCTACTTCGATGAAAATGATACGTCCTACTTCGTCATGGACTACATCGAGGGTATCTCTTTCAAGACCTACATCGCGAGTCACGGCGGGAAGGTCAGCGTGGAGGATGCCTGCAACGTGATGATCCCGGTGCTGCGGGCTCTGACGGCGGTTCACGCCGAGGGTTTTATCCACCGTGATGTGACGCCGGATAACATCTACATTACAAAAGACGGCTTGGTGAAGCTGTTGGACTTTGGCTCCGCCCGGTATAGCATCGGGGATAAGTCGAAAAGTCTCGATGTGATTTTGAAGGTGGGCTATGCCCCCAAGGAGCAGTACATCCGGCGAAGCCGCCAGGGCCCCTTTACAGACGTGTACTCCTGCGCGGCCTGCTTCTACGCGGCCATCACGGGCTTTCTGCCGCCGGAGAGCCTGGAGCGGATGGACCAGGACACGCTGGTACCCATCTCCCAGCAGGGTATCGACATCCCGGAATATCTGGATAAGGCCATCTTGAAGGGCCTTGCCGTCCAGCCGGAGGACCGGTTCCAGAGCGCGGCGGAGTTTTTGGAGGCCATCGAGACCCAGCAGGTGGTGGAGGTGCCCGGCAAGGCCCCCGCCGCCCCGGAGGCTCCGCCGAAGAAGAAGGTGCGGCCCGCTCTGCTGGCCGTGGCCGCAGCTGTGGTGATCGCCGCGGCGGTGGGCGTGGGTGCGCTGCTGGGCGGAGGCGGCGAGATACCCGGCGAGGGCGGCGATTCGACCGGCGGAGGCGTCAGCGACGCCTTGGCCCCCAAGGTCACCATTGACGGGGAGGCGTACTCCACAGCCCTGACGGAGCTGGATCTTTCCGACCATGTGCTGGAGGATTTGACGCCTCTGACCGCCTTTACGGAGGTAGAGTCCCTGGAGCTGGTAGTGTCTCCTTCGGTCCCGGACCTGACGCCCCTGGCGAGTCTCACAAAGCTGGAGGAGCTGGATATCACGATGGAAGGCAGCGGCGCCTACGGCTATAGCGATATCAGCGCCCTGTATGGCTTGACAGAGCTCCGGTCCCTCCGGATCCGGACCTACGGGCTGGCTACCCTGGAGGGCATCCAGAATCTGTCCAAGCTGACCTACCTGAATCTGGACGGGCAGGGGGCTGTGTTCCCGGACCTGGAGCCCCTGGGAACCCTGAAGGAGCTGGAGGAACTCCGCCTGCCCATCATGGAGCCCAACATCGACAGCTACATGGACCTCTCACCCCTGGCGGGCTGCACCGCGTTGGAGTACCTCCGTATGGACCACAAAGCGGCGGACCTGACGCCTCTCAGCGGTCTGGTCCACCTGAAGAGCCTCTCCCTGGAGGATGGATACATGGGGAATCTGGAGGAGGGATTTGCCTCTGTGGAGCCCCTGTCCTCCCTGACGGAGCTCACCTCTCTGTCCCTCAGAAGCACCCGCCTCACCAGCCTCGACGGTCTGGAGACGCTGACCAAGCTGGAGACCCTGAACCTGAGTGTGCGGTCCCTCACGGATATCTCCGCCCTCCGGGATCTGGAGAAGCTGACCAATGTGTCCATCACCTGCGAAAACGGCAATCATATTACAGACCTCACCCCTCTGGACCATGTGGCAAACGTGAGTATTTCCTGATAAGCGGACAAAAAGGACACGGCAGCTGCCGTGTCCTTTTTCTATCCATACCGCAGGATTTATGGGATCTCCACCCGGACGCCGCCGGCAAATTCCACCGCCACCGCGTCGGTAAGATCCGTGGGGACGGGGAAGGTGAAGCCCAGATGGTCCACCCCGGCCTCCTCGTCGTGCATGCCGCCCTCCAGGTGGATCTCCACGGTGCTGCCGTCGGCCAGAAGGACCCGCTCCGGCGCCCACTGATCGTTGGGAAGGGCGGGGAGGGAGACGGTCACGCTGCCGCCCAGGGGCGTCAGCTCCAGGGAGGAGAGGGTCCTGGCTCCACCGGCCAGAGCTACCGGCTCCTCCAGCAGGGAAATGCCCTCCTCCAGCTCCAAGGGTACCGCAAAGGTCCAGACGCCCCCGGCGATCAGGTCCCCGCCCTGCTGCCGGTCCTCACAAATCCAGAAGTCCTCCAGGTCGATCTGCAGATCGAGGTTCCGGTTGTCCCCCTGGGCGTTCACCAGATAGGCGGCCACCACCGTCTTGGCGTTTTTCCTGCCCTGGGGGTCGTCCATCACCCGCAGCCAGCTGGTGGAACAGGACTGGGTGGTGTCCCCCTCCAGCCTGCAGTAGTAGTGGGTAAAGCCGAGAAGGCTGTTGTCCGCCTCCGTCCAGTCCCCCTCCGGGGCCTCCAGATCGAAGACGCAGTAGACGATGACGTCGTGGCCGGTGGCGGCGGCGGTAACGGTCTGGAGGGTGATGGCGGTGCTGCCCACGGTTTGAGTCTGACCCACCTCCGTGGTGTAGCGGTCAATGGTCAGCAGCTGGGCCTCGCTCAGCGCCGCGGGCGAAGCGCCCAGGCCGCCCTCCTGGAAAAAACGGACCAATGCGCCGCCGGTGAAATGGTTGGCGGCCAGAGCGGTGACCCCCAGGCAGCAGAGTATCGCCGCCGCGGTCAGAAGCCCCCGGCGCAGGGGTCGGAGGATGGAGCGGCGGGGAAGAGTCACGCCGGTCTGTTCCTCAAATCTGTCTTTGATATGGCTGAGATGTTCCTGTGTCATGGAAATTCCTCCTCTCACAGGGTAAGTTGTTCTCGAAGAGAACGCTTGGCTCGGTAGAGCCGGTTCTCAATCTGCTTTACCGGCAGATTCAGGGCGGCGGCGATCTCCTTTGGCTTCTGGTCCCAGTAGTACCGGCGCAGCAGAATCTCCCGGTCCGGCTCCCCCATGGCGTCGATGGCCGAGCGGAGGGCCTCTGTTTGCTCCCGGGTCTCCAGGTTCATGGAGACCTCCGGCTCCTCCGACGGCGGCAGCTCCTCCAGAGGCAGGGCCGACTGCCGGGATAGCCGCAGGCGGCGGTTCAGTGCCCGGCTCCGGGCCACCATGGCGAGATAGCTCTTCAGCGTCCCCCGCCGGGGATCATATTTCTCCGGGTGCAGCCACAGCGCCACGAATACGTCCGCCACGCATTCCTCCAGATCCTCCTCAGTCCCAAAGGGACGCAGGGCGGCGGCGGCCACCGACCAGAGGAGTTTGCTATATTTGTCGATCAGCCGATTCATGGCCGCCTCGTCCCGGGCGGCGATGGCTTGTATCAATTTTTCGTCTGTCAACGCATTCCCTCCCTTCATATTTCAGTGACCGGTCATTGATAGTACACCACAAATCAGAAAAACACTCAATCCAAAAAGAAAATTCTCTTGACATATATCGGCGATCTATCTATAATCCAATATATAGATTTCCGATATAAGGAGGGGTACTATGGAACTGGACAAGAGCCTGGTCAGCGGCAGCATTCCTCTGCTGGTGATGAAGCTGCTGGAGGCGGGGGACCTGTACGGCTATCAGATGATCGAGGAGCTGCGCCGCCGGTCGGACGACACCTTCCGCCTGAAGGCGGGAACGTTGTACCCGCTGCTCCACGGCCTGGAGGAGAAGGGGTTCGTCACCGCCTACGAGGGGGAGGCCGCGGCGGGGAAGCCCCGGCGGTACTACCACCTGACGGAGCGGGGCCGGGAGGCCCTGCGGGAGAAGGAGACCGCCTGGAACGAGTATACCCGGGTGGTGGGACTTGTGCTGAGAGGAGGGGCCTGCTGTGCCGGAGCGTAAGACCATTCAAGGATATCTGGACGAGGTGGGGGCCCAGATCCGCTGGAAGCGGGCCAGGCCCGTGGTACTCCGGGAGCTGGAGCGGCACCTGGAGGACCAGCGGGATGCCTTTGCCTCCGAGGGTCGAGAGGACCCGGAGGGCCTGGCGGTGGCAGAGATGGGGGACCCGGTGTCCGTGGGGGCGGAGCTGGACCTGCTCCACCGTCCCCGGCCCCAGTGGGGGCTTCTGCTGTTTACTGTTCTGTTCGCGGCGGCGGGGGCATTCCTCCGCCTCTGGCTGACCCGGGATTTCTCTGCCTATTTCGCGGAGAGGCCTGCCCGTGTGATCGTCGGCTTTGCCCTGGGCTGTCTGGCCCTTTTGGGCGGCTACTTCCTGGATGTGGGGCGGCTGGGACGGCGTCCGGGACTGGTGTATCTGGGGGCGCTGGCAGTGAGTGCGGTGTCACTGGCCATTTCCCCCGGTTCCAACGGGGCGTCCTACTACACCCGGTATGTGACCTTGTGCTTCCCCGTGGTCTACGCGCTGTGGCTATACGGCTGGCGGGGAAAGAGCTGGCGGGGACAGGCGCTGGCCATGTTGGGGATCGTCCCTCTGGCGGTCATCTGTATGCTTACCCCCCATTTCTTCGCCCTGCTGCTGGTGGCGGCGGTGGGCTTTGTGATGCTGCTGGTGGCGGCGGCCTGGGACTGGTTTGGCATCGGAAAGCGAAAGTCCCTGATTTTGCCGGCGGCCGGAGCGGCGGCGACCCTCGCCCTTTTCCTCCGCCGTATCCAGAGCTCCGGCTATTTCCAATCCCGCATGGAGGTGGTGTTCCACCCGGAGGTGGATCCTCTGGGCGCCGGATGGACGGCTATCGTGACGAAACAGGCGCTGGGGGCCTCCCGGTGGCTGGGGGAGGGGGATTTGGGCGGTTCCATCGAACACTATGAGAAGATGGTACCGGACTGCGACCAGAGCGCCCTGCTTACCACCCTCATCTACCGCCTGGGGTGGCTGCCCTTCCTACTGGTGGTCCTGGCTCTGGCGGTGCTGCTGGCGTGGCTCCTCTTCCGCTGTGTCCGGCAGAAGAGCCGCCTGGGGCGGCTGGTGGTGCTGGCGGTGGGGATGACCCTTCTGGGAGAGGCCCTCTGCAGCATGGCCTGGAATTTGGGATTCACCTTTTTTGCCGCCGACTTTCCCCTGGTGGTGGGGAACCTCCACACCGTTTTGGTCATGGGCCTCGTGGGCCTTGCCCTGTCGGTGTTCCGGGGGGATGGCATTGCCCGGGAAATGCCGGGTCGTCCGATGAAGCCGCCCCGCCTGCGGGTGCGCTTTGAGATCCAGAAGAATTGAACGAGTCGGACCAAGGGACCGGCGGCAGAATTCTGCTGCCGGTTCTGTTATTTTTTGTCAGGGGTATCGCGGAAACGATTGCGCCGGAAGAGGAAATAGGGTATGATAGGTGCGAGATATTTTCCGCCTCTGTGGCGGAGTGCATACGGAAGCGAGGATTTTCCCTGTGAAAAAGATGAAAAAGACCATATCCTTGAACACAGTGTTGAGTCTGCTGCTGCTGGTGGTATTTCTGGCGCTGCTGGTAACAGGCGTGTCGCTGGTACGGAAAAAGCTGCTGCAGAACACACAGAGTATGGGGATGTCCCTGGCCCAGAGCTACGGGTCCGAGGAGGAGATGCACATTGAGACCTTCCGGCAATTCCTGGAACTCGGGAGTCTGTATGTGGAGGAGATGTGGCAGCGGGGCGACTCCGTTCAGGACATTCAGCAATGGCTCCACGATTACTTCAGCAAACTGACTACCATTGTAGGGGAAGATACCATTGACCCCTACGCTGTGCTGGCCGGGAAGATCGTGGCCGCCAATCCTTGGGAAGGGGACGGCAGCTACAATTACCGAGATACCGAGTGGTACACCAAGGCTCTGGAGGCGGAGGGGGAAATTATTTTCGCCGGGGCTTACCAGGACGCCATTACCGGACGGGTGGTCATCACCGCTGCCAAGAAGTTCCACTTCTCTGACGACGTGCTGGCACTGGATTTGTACCCTGAGAATTTCCACAAGGACGATGGGCTGGAGAATATGCCGGAGGACTCCTCCTTCTATCTTTGCGACTCCTCCGGCACATTGATCTATGCTACCAATGTGTGGAACGTATCCCATGAGGAGCTGCAGTATTATACCGATCAATTGCTTCTGGGGATTGAAGACGGGTCGCTTTCCGCCTACGACGCCTCTTTCCAGGACCCCGCCGGGGTACAACGAGGAGTGTACTATTGCACCATGAGCACCGGTTGGACAATCATCCTCACGGTGCCCTTTGAGAGCATTCTTATGGGGGATCGCAGCGTTACCATCATGGTTTTGATAGGAATCTCCGCAATACTTTTTATGATTTTGGCGGGCATGGTGGCCCGGGACCTGATCCAGAGTAAGCGGATGGAGCGGGCGGGGAGCACCATCCAGATTTTGGGCGATTCCTTCTATGCCATTTACCGGGTCAACTACCGAACCGGCACTTATGAGGCGATCAAATGTGCCGACGACGTTCACAGACTTCTGCCCACCGACGGCGGGTATGATGGACTGCTCTCCACCATCAAGACCCTGGTGGAGCCGGCCACCTACCAGGAGTTTGAGCAGGCCTTTTCTCTGGAGAGTATCCGCCAGCGGGTAGCCGCTCATATTCCCGACTATGGCGGCGATTACCAGCGGCGCTTCGGCGACGTGTACAAGTGGGTGAATATTCGTACGCTCTATAACGAAGACATGGCGCCGGATGAGGTGATCCTCTGCTTTAGGGAGGTGGACATCGAAAAGCGCCAGCAGCTCCAGCACACCCTGATTCTTCAGGAGGCTCTGGAGACGGCCAAAAAGAGCACCAAGGCCAAGTCCGTCTTCTTCAGCAGTATGTCCCACGATCTGCGGACTCCCCTTAATGCCATCATCGGCCTGTCGGAGTTGGCTCAGCAAAATCAGGGGGACGGCGCCAAAGTGATGGATTACATTCGGAAAATCGAGTTCTCCGGCAAGCAGATGCTGACCCTGGTCAACGATATCTTGGAGCTGTCCCGGCTGGAGTCCGGGCGGAATACCCTGGAGTACAAGGAGTTCGACCTGCGCCAGTGCGTGGAGGATACCACCTCCATCTTCAAGGATCAGGCGGAGCGGGAGGGAAAGCGGCTGCAGGTGCAGATCGATCTCACCGACCGGCGGGTAGTGGGAGACGCCTTCAAGTTGGGACAGATTCTCAACAATCTCCTGTCCAACGCCGTCAAGTATAGTGAGCGGGGCGCGGAGATCAGCGTCTCCGTCCGCCAGTACGACTTCCAGCAGCACAGCAAGTACCAGTTTGTGGTGGAGGACACCGGTATCGGCATGTCCGAGAGCTTCCTGGAGCACATTTTTGATCCCTACGCACGGGAGACCCGCTTCGCCACCCAGGCGGTGACGGGGACGGGACTGGGTATGCCCATCGTCAAGAGCCTGGTGCAGCAGATGAGCGGCGAAATCACCGTGGAGAGCACGCTGGGGAAGGGCAGCCGCTTTACCGTCACCATTCCCATGGCCCCGGCGGCGGACGGCGCCGCCCAGGAGGAGCCCGCCGCCCAGAAGGCGGTGCCCATGGATCTCACCGGCCGGCGAGTGCTGTTGGCGGAGGACAACGAGCTGAACATGGAGATTGCTACGGAGCTTCTCCAGATGCACGGGGTGGAGGTAATTCAGACCCGGGACGGGGCGGAGGCGGTGGCCGCCTTCCAGGCGGCGGCGCCCTTCGCCATCGACGCCGTTTTGATGGACATGCAGATGCCGGTGATGGACGGCTGTCAGGCCGCCCGGGCCATCCGGCAGCTGGACAAGCCTGATGCCGCTCTGGTGCCTATCATCGCCGTCACTGCAAACGCCTTTGCCGAGGACATCGCCAAGACCACAGAGGCGGGCATGAACGCCCACATCTCCAAGCCCATCGACTTTGACGTCCTCTGTCAGACTTTGGCGGAGCTGACTGCCCGGCGGGAGCGGGGAGAAACGGAATCTTAGCCCGGGATTCCATCTGCCGGCATGCCGACGGGGCTGTTCGACGGCATATTTCCTCTGAAAGAAAAATTTTCCTGCAAATCCGGCATATTGATTTGTCAACTGCGTCTATCTGAGTGACGGAGTGGGTTACCCACTTGAAAAAATTATACAAAAGAGGAGGAAAGAAGGATGAGACGAGCAGCAAGCGCCCTTTTGGCTGTGATACTGGCGCTGTCCCTGGCGCTGCCCGCGGCGGCGGCCACGGCGGACCAGCGGTTGAGCCAGGTGACCCTGGCAGTGAAGGAGACTCTGGATATTCCGGACACCTACACCGAGTTTTCCGGGGACATGGCGGAGATGGAGACGGGGACCATTTGGTCCCTCCAGTGGGAAAGTGCGGACCGCTCTCTGCGCATCAGCGCCGATGAGGAGGGGAAGATCTTCCAGTACAACCTTACCGTGGACCGGGAGGACACCGGCCCCGCCGCCTTCCCTGCGGTGAGCCGTGCCCAGGCGGCGAAGGCCGCCCAGGATTTCCTGGACCGGGTCCTCTCCGGAGAGGAGAGTGCGGTGGTTTCCACCGACGACAGCGTTCTCCGGATTGATGGAAACAACCAGTACCGCTTCAGTGCCGACCTGCTGTTGTACGGCCTGCCCAGTCCCATCGGCATTTCCGTGACGGTGGACGGCCAGACGGGGGAGGTGCTGCGGTACAACCGGAACGACCTCTATGACATGCATGTGGGTACGGTGAAGGACCCCGCCGCCGTCTTTTCCGGCGAGGCCCAGCGAGCAGCCGCTCAGGAGAAGGCCGCCGCCCTTCTCAAGGGGACTCTCCAGCTGCGCCTGGAGTATGTGCTGGACGACAGCGGGGAGCGGGCGGTGCTGCGCTACCTGCCGGAGAGCACCCATACTTACTATGTGGACGCCGCCACCGGAGAGCTGGTGGATCTGACGGAGCGGCTTCAGGATGCCGCCGTAGCCGGTGACGGGGCCACCGGCGGCGCCAACGACTCCGCTACGGAGAGCGGCAGTCTCTCCCAGGCGGAGCAGGAGGGCATCGCCAAAATGGAGGGGGTCTGGTCCAAGGAGAAATTGGATCAGGCGGCCCGGAAGTGGACCCAGCTGGGCCTTGGCGGCTGCTCCCTGGCGGCCTGTACTTACTGGCTGGACAAGGAGACCGGCGCCGTCACCGCCACCCTCAGGTATAACGACGGAGACGGCTGGCGGCGCACCGTTACCCTGGACGGCAAGAGCGGGGAACTGCAGTCGGTGTCCGGCCCCACCTGGAGGGACGAGGACCTGAA
The DNA here is from genome assembly GCA_944386975.1 of uncultured Oscillospiraceae bacterium. Lineage (GTDB taxonomy): Bacteria > Bacillota > Clostridia > Oscillospirales > Oscillospiraceae > CAJFPI01. The sequence goes on from CALXDC010000002.1 coordinate 36,184, forward strand.
GGTGAAGGTGTCTGTGAAGACGGCCCAGGCCACGGCGGAGACCTTCCTCCAGGCCCTGCGGCCGGAGGAGTGGGCAGTCTGCGGCCTCTATAAAAGCATGGAGGCGGCGGAGGGCTCCCGGGTCCACACCTTCGTCTTCGCCCAGAAGGAGAACGGCTATTTCTTCCCCATCAATTGCATCTCGGTGTCGGTGGACGCGGTGGACGGCACCGTCGTGAGCTTCTACGGCAGCTTTGACGAGGCCCCCGTCTTCGACAGCGCCGAGGGCCTCATCACCCCGGAGGCGGCCCTGGACGCCTGGTTCGGCACCTATACAGTGACCTTGGGCTACGTCAATGTGTTCCAGAATCTGAAGGACTACGGCAGCCAGTACCAGAATCTGCTGGATATGGGGTATACCTACCTCTACAGCCTGGAGCTGGGCTTCCAGCTGGAGCGGGAGAACTACCCCTCCGGCATCGACGCCAAGACCGGCAAGCCGGTGTACCCGGCCCGGCTGGACCGGACCATCACCTACGACGATCTGGAGGGCTGCTGGGGCAGAGCCCAGGCGGAGGCCCTGGCAGACTACGGCGTGGGCTGGCTGGGAGGGAGCCTCCAGCCCAAAAAGCAGCTGACCCAGCTGGAGCTGATGGCCCTTCTGGTGAGCCTGGAGGGGTATCTGCCGGATCTTGAGGAGGAGGGCGCCGCCGACCAGGTGTACGACTGGGCCGTCGGCATGGGCCTTCTCACCCGGGCGGAGCGGGACGACGGCGCTCTGGTAACTCGGGGACAGGTGGTGAAGGTGATTCTGGACTACGGCGGATACGGCGCCGCCGCGCAGATTCCCGGCATTTTCCGCTGCACCTTTGCCGACGAGGCCGCCATTCCGGCGGAGCTCTACGGCTATGCCGCCATTGCCCAGGGCCTGGGGATGGTGAAGGGGGACGGCGGAGGAAGATTCGCCGCCGACCGTACGGCCACCCGGGTGGAGGCGGTGGCCATGGTCTATCAATTCATGGCCCGGTGAGAGCAACAAAAAATGGCAGGAGAAGCATTTGCTTCTCCTGCCATTTTTTGCAGAGACAATCGACGGCTTAGAGCTCGATGCTGCCGGTAGCCACGTCGTTGATGACGTAGTAGGCCTTGCGATCCTCCGGCTTGATGTACAACTTCACAGAGGCGACAGCGTCGGTGTTGCCCTCGGCGGCGTAAGCAGCCTTGGCCTTCTCGGTCAGGTCGGCGACCTTCCACTCCATCACGCCGTACTGGACGTACACCTCAGAGGTGACGGCAGCGGCCTTGGGAGCCTTGGGGGCGGCGGCCTTCTTCACAGCCTTGGCCGCAGCAGCCTTTACGGGGGCGGCCTTCTCCGCCTTGGGGGCGGCGGCCTCCGCCTTCACCGCGACAGGGGTCTCCGCCACCTTGGCGGCCTCCACGGCGGCGTCCTTCTTCACGGTCTTACGAATTGCCATAGGTATTCCTCCTCCCGAAATAAATCAGAAATATGAAAGTGACTGAAGATTTTCTCTCAATCGGATGTATTGTACTGCTTTTTCTCTTGTATTGCAAGCAGTTCGTGCGTTTTTGGCAACTTGAGCGGGAAATTTCGGCAGTCATTGATTAGAACGGCAGTCCGTGGTATCATAGAATTATGCAAATATCACAAGGAGGAATACCCTATGATTACCATTGGACAGCGCATTGAAGAGCTCCGCACCCAGCGGGGCATGAGCCGTCCGGCTCTCTCTGCAGCGCTGGGACTGCCGAAAACAGCGGTGGAGAAATTTGAGACCGGGCGGCAGACGCCCACCCAGGAGCAGCAGGAGAAGCTGGCGGCCTTTTTCGGCGTGTCTCTGCTCTATCTGCGGGGGGAGACCAGCGACGGCACCCGGATGGAGGACTGGATGGCGGGGGCCTTCCTGGACCAGCCGGAGCCGGTGCAGGCGCCCCAGGAGCCAAAGCGGAAGCAGAAGCCCTCCGCCGCTCTGGAGCAGGGGGGGACCATGTTTGAGGCCTTTCTCAGCAGCAAGAAATTTCAGGAGAGCATGGCCGCGGCGGTGCTGGAGGTGCTGCGCTCTCCGGAGGGCCAGGAGATTCTGGCCAAAGCCGTTCGGCGGGAGCTGGGCGGAAAAAAGTAACGGATTCCCCTCTCGGGGCAGAACGTGCAGGTATTTTGAGGAGTGGGGGGGAGGTCTCCCGGCGGCGGTGCCGGAGGGAAGACAGACACCCCCCGGAAGGACCTGCATAGGATGCCGTGAGAGGGGGTAACTTTCTTGAACCATGTTTTGATTCTCTGCCGGTCGGTGACCCAGGCCCAGCGGGGCGGCATGCTCCTGAGCCGTTCAGGGATCACCAACCGGATCTTTCGTTCTCCGGCGGGCCTGACGGAGCGGGGATGCAGCTACGCCATCCGCATCAGTCCCGAGGCTCTGCGCTATTCTATGGAGCTTCTGCGGCGCAATGGCATTTTACCGGTGAAGGTGGTAGCCCAGGGCCCCGACGGATATGCCGAGGTGAACGCGCCATGATCTACTTCGACTCTGCCGCCACCACCTTCCAAAAGCCCGCGGCCGTGGGCCGTGCGGTGTCCGGCGCCCTGGCCGCCATGAGCTCCCCGGGCCGGGGGGGCTACCCCAGCGCCCAACTGGCGGACCGGACCCTGGTAACATGCCGGGAGGAGCTGGCGGAGCTGTTCCATGTGCCGGACCCTGAGCGGGTGGTCTTCACCAGCAACGCCACCCATGCTTTGAACATCGCCATCCGCTCCCTGGTGCGGCCCGGGAGCCGGGTGGCGCTGTCGGGCTATGAGCACAATGCCGTCACCCGTCCCCTCCATGCTGTGCCGGGAGCGCGGCTCCATGTGGTCAGCGCCCCTCTCTTCCGGCCGGAGGAGATGGTCCGGGGGTTCCGGCGGGCTCTGGAGGCCGGGGCGGACGCCGCCGTCTGTACCCACGTGTCCAACGTCTTCGGTTATATTCTGCCGGTGGAGGAGATTGCTGCTCTCTGCCGCCAGAGAGGCGTGCCCCTCATTGTAGATGCCTCCCAGTCGGCGGGGATTCTGCCGGTGGATCTGGCCGCCTGGGGGGCCGCCTTCGTGGCCATGCCCGGCCACAAGGGACTCTACGGCCCCCAGGGCACCGGAGTGCTGTTGTGCGGGAGAGAGGCGGAGCCCCTTCTCCGGGGCGGCACCGGCAGCAACTCCAAAGAACAGGAGATGCCGGAGTTCCTGCCGGACCGGCTGGAGGCCGGCACCCACAACATGCCCGGAGTGGCGGGGCTCCTGGCGGGAGTCCGGTTTGTCCGGCAACTGGGACTCGCCCGCATCCGCCGCCACGAGTGGCGGCTCAAGGAGAGGCTCCTGACCTTTCTGGAGAGACGGCGGGACTTCCGGGTCTACGGCTGCCACGACGAGGCCCTTCAGGCGGGGGTGCTGTCCTTCGCACCGGTGGAGGGCGACTGCGAGACCCTCTGTGCTCAGCTGGCGGAGGCGGGCTTTGCCCTCCGGGGCGGTTACCACTGCGCCCCCTTCGCCCACCGAACCGCCGGCACTCTGGAGGGGGGCACCGTCCGCTTTTCCGCCTCCGCCTTCAACACCATGGAGGAGACGGCGGCCTTGTGCCGCCGCCTGGGGCAGGGCGGCCCGCCGAAGACGGCGGAGGAAAAGTTTACAATTTCGTAAAAGTTGCTATCCCTTATTTCTTGCAATTTTCCAGCGTATATTATAAAATAAGATGCAGTATGTGGTTTGGAAAATCGGGGGAATAAGGAGCGCACACATGGATTTTTTGATGGAATTTCTGGACTCTTGCAGGCGCTATATTCTGACCATGAGCATGACCACCGGCATCGCGGACCTGCTGGATATGGCGATTGTGGCCTATCTGGTGTACCGGCTGCTGGCCCTGGTGAAGAGCACCAGCTCCGAGAAGCTGATGAAGGGCGTGCTGTTTATCATTCTGGCCCTGCTCATCAGCTCGGAATTTGAACTCAACAGCCTCAACTATCTCCTGAATATGATGGTGGAATGGGGCGTTCTGGCCCTCATCATTCTCTTCCAGCCGGAGATCCGGCGGATCCTGGAGCAGGTGGGCGCCAGCCGGTTCTCCTTTATGAAGGTCTTTGGGAAGACTCAGCAGACCGGCGCTATCGAACGGGCCATCGAGGTTACCGCCGAGGCCTGCGCCGACATGAGCAAGAGCCGCACCGGCGCCCTCATTGTCTTCGAGCGGAAAATCCTGCTGGACGACGTGCTCCGCAGTGGCACCCGCCTGGACGCGGAGCCATCGGCGGAGCTTCTGAAAAACGTCTTCTTCGTCAAGGCGCCCATGCACGACGGCGCCATGATCATGCGGGAGGGCCGGGTACTGGGTGCCGGGTGCATGCTTCCCCTGAGCCGGAACGTAAATCTCAGCCGGGATCTGGGCATGCGCCACCGGGCCGGTATCGGCATGAGCGAGAACTCCGACGCGGTGGTGGTGCTGGTTTCTGAGGAGACGGGCACCATCTCCGTGGCGGTGGGAGGGATGCTCAAGCGCCACCTCACTGTGGAGACGCTGCGTCTGCTGCTGGCCAATGAGCTGCTGCCCCGGGAGAACGACACCCAGGCGTCCAAGAAGCGCTTCCGGCTGACAGATCTGCTGCCGGCGAAGAAGGAGAAGGACCATGAATAAGATCAAAAACAGCAGAGCCTTCCGGATTTTTCTCTCCATTTTGGTGGCCGTTATCCTTTGGTTTTATGTCAACAATATGGACCCCAATCCCAGAGAGATGCCGGTGGACGACGTGCCGGTGGTGTTCATTGGAGAGGACCTTTTGATGGAGCGGGGCCTGATGATGGCGGACTGTTCCCACGACACAGTGGACCTGACCCTCTCCGGCAACACCAGCGTCCTGGCCAAGCTGGACCCCCGGGACCTGACGGTGCAGGTGAACCTCAGCAGCATCACCACCACCGGTCAGCACTCCCTGAATTACGACGTGAATTTTCCTGACAGCGTCACCAAGAACATGATCGAAGTGAAGGGCGCCAACGTTCAGACCATTACCGTGGATATTGTGGAGCTCTATAGCAAGACCATCTATATCCGGGGCGAACGTCTGGGCACTCCGGCAGAGGGTTTCATGGCCGGGGAGATGAGCTTCAGCGAGGATACCATTGTGGTCAGCGGCGAGCAGCTTGCGGTGAGCAACATCAGCTATGCCCGGGTCAGCGTGGACCTGGAGGGCGCCAGTGAGAATATCGTTACCGTGGCCGACTTTGACCTCATCGACTTCAACGGCGACGTGGTGGACAAGAGCCTTTTCCGCACCAATGTGGAGAACGTCCAGGTGACGGTGCCCATCCTGCGGATCAAGGAACTGCCCCTGGAGGTCAAGTTCATCGAATCTCCCGGCTCCATGGTGGAGAATATCAAATGCAAGATCGAGCCCGAGAGCGTTACCGTGGCCGGGGCCAGCAAGAATATCTCCAAGCTGGAGTATATTCTGTTGGATGAGATTGACCTGAGCACGGTGACCCAAGACACCACCTTCACCATTCCCATTCCGCTCCCAGCCGGGTCCACCAACCTCTCCGGGGAGGAGGAGGCCACCGTGACCATTACCTTCCAGAATATGGAAACTCGGATCCTCACCATCGACTCGGAGAGCATCAGCTATATCAACGAGCCAGAGGGCAAGACGGTGACGGTGGTTACCAATGAGATGGACGTGACGCTCCGGGGTCCGGCGGTGATTCTGGACGCGGTGGAGCCCTTCAATATTCGGGTGGTGGGGGATCTGTCCGACGTGACGGCGGACAACGGCGACTATGCCGTTCCCGCCGAGGTCTACCTGGACGGAACGGATTTGGCAGGGGCCATCGGCACCTATCAGATCACCGTTCGGATTCAATCGTAAGCAGGAGGCAAGGATGACCCAGACAGCAACTGTGGAGCGGCTTCTCGGCGACGGCCGGGTGTTGATCTCCGTGGCGCGGCAGACCGCCTGCGCCCACAACTGCGCCGAGTGCGCCGGCTGCGGCGGCCGCGCCGGATCTCTGGAGGTCCGGGCGGTGGACCGCATCGGCGGTGTATCGGTGGGGGAGAAGGTGCTGGTCCGCAGCGACAACCGCCCCCTCCTCACCACGGCGGCCCTGGTGTATCTGCTGCCGGCGGCGGCCTTCCTGGTGGGCTACGGTCTGGGGACCTCCCTGTCTCCGGCCCTCCACACTCTGGTGACCATAGCCGTCACCGCTCTGGGGGCCGTTCCCGCCCTGGTGCGGGACCGGCGCAGCCGGAGAGCCGGCGGCGTGGTGGCCTTCGAGATTGTGGGGCGGTTGTAGTGTTCGGCTATGTGCGTCCCGCCATGGACCGGCTGACGGAGGAGGAGCGGTCGGATTACGGTGCATTGTACTGCGGGTTGTGCCACACTCTGGGCCGGCGGTACGGGCCTGTGAGCCGGTGGGTTCTCAACTATGATTTCACCTTTCTCGCCGCCCTTCTCTCCGGGGGACTGGAGACAGAGGAGCGGCGATGCATTGCCAGCCCCTTCCGGCCCAAGCGGGCGGCGGCGAGGGACCCGGCCCTGGACCTGGCGGCGGACCTCAGCGTGATTCTGGCTGGATACAAGCTCCGGGACGAGGTGCTGGACGCCTCTTTTCTCAAGGCCCAGGGGTGCCGGGCCGCCGGTGCAGCGCTGGGCGGCGCTTTCCGCCGGGCCTCCCAGGCCCGGCCCCGCATTGCGGAGAGTACCCGGCGGGAGATGGACCGTCTCCTTCAGCTGGAGCGGGAGGGCTGTCCCACCTTGGACGAGCCTGCCGACACCTTCGCCAGCCTCCTGGCGGGGATCGCCGGGGAAGTGGAGGAGCCTGTCCGGCGGAGGATTCTCCATCAGCTGTTGTATCATCTGGGCCGCTGGATCTATCTGGTGGACGCCCTGGACGACCTGGAGAGGGACGCCGGGGAGGGCCAGTACAACCCCATATTCCTGCGCTACGGCCTTACCGGCGGCGTCCTCACTCCTGAGGCCCGCCGGGATGTGGTCATCACCCTGGACGCCTCCATCCGCCAAATGGCGGCGGCCTTTGAGCTGTGGGACTTCGGACGTTGGAGCGGCGTGATCCGCGCCGCAGTGTACGAGGGCCTCTACCGGGTAGGGAACGGGGTGTTGGAAGGAACATTTCATGCCGCGCCCCGGGCGATGTGGAGGCGCGGCGAGAAGGAGCACATATGAACGATCCCTATCAGGTATTGAACGTCCCCAGCACCGCCTCCGACGAGGAGGTGAAGAAGGCCTATCGGGAACTGGCAAGAAAATACCACCCCGACAATTACCACGATAATCCCCTGGCGGATCTGGCCCAGGAGAAGATGAAGGAGATCAACGAGGCCTACGCCGCCATCCAGAAGATGCGCCAGCGCGGCAGCGCCGCCCAGAGCCAATATGGCGGCCAGAGCACCTACGGCGGCTACGGTTACGGCGGGGCGTCCGCCCAGGGCTCGCCTCTTCAGCGGGCCCGGCTGGCCATCCAGCGCAACGATCTCCACCTGGCGGAGCAGCTGCTGGCCTCCATCAGCGACCGCACGGCGGAGTGGTACTTCCTGCGGGGAGCCGTCTGTATGCGGCGGGGCTGGCTGGACGAGGCACTGCGCCACTTCCGGCAGGCCTGCGCCATGGACCCGGGAAATCCGGAATACCGTCAGGCGCTGGAGCGGCTGGAGAACAGCGCCCAGGCCTATCGGCCCGCCGGCTTCGAGGTGTTCACCTCCGACTGCGGCGGCGGCAGCCTCTGCGGCGGATTGCTGTGCTCCTACTGTCTGTGCAATTCCTGTATGGGCGGCAGCTTCTTCTGCCTGTAACAATCAGTTTATAAATAAAGGGGACAAGGCCATATGATCAAGAGCATGACCGGCTACGGTCGGGCCAGAGAAACGCTCCACGGCCGGGATATCACCGTGGAGCTGCGCAGCGTCAACAACCGGTACCTGGACTGCACGGTGAAGATGCCTCGGATGTATATTTTTGCCGAGGACGCCATCAAGGCCATGGTGCAGAAAAGCGTGTCCCGGGGCAAGGTGGATGTGTTCCTCACCATCGACACCACCGGTGCGGACCAGGCGGTGATCTCCGTGAATACCGCCCTGGCGGGGGAGTATCTCCAGGGAATCCGAAAACTGGCGGCGGAGCTGAACCTTCCTGAAAACGTCACCGCCTGGGATTTGTCCCGGCTGCCGGACGTCCTTACCGTCACCAAGGCGGAGGAGGATCTGGAGGCGGTGAGCGCAGACCTCTGCGCCGTGCTGGCCAAGGCCATTGAGGCCTACAACGCCATGCGGGAACGGGAGGGGCAGAAGCTGGCCGAGGACATCCTGGGACGGCTTGATACCATCGAGCGTCTGACGGCGGCGGTGGAGGAGCGGTCCCCTCAGACCGTGACGGAGTATCGGGAGAAGCTGCTGGAGCGGATGCGGGAGGTGCTGGGCAGCGCCTCCGTGGACGAGGGACGGCTGCTCACCGAGGCGGCCATCTACGCCGACAAGGTGGCGGTGGATGAGGAGACGGTGCGCCTGCGCAGCCACCTCTCCCAGCTGCGAGAGATGCTCCAGGGCAGCGAGCCCATCGGCCGGAAGCTGGACTTTTTGATCCAGGAGGTGAACCGGGAGTCCAACACCATCGGCTCCAAGTGCTGTGATGTGGACATTGCCCGGAAGGTGGTGGACCTGAAGGCGGAGGTGGAGAAAATCCGCGAGCAGGTCCAGAACATTGAATGAATAAGATCCGACAGGGGAGGGCAGAGGTATGAAGCTCATCAACATCGGCTACGGCAACCTGATTTCCGCTCAGCGGCTGGTGGCGGTGGTGAGCCCCGACTCCGCCCCCATCAAGCGGATGGTCTCGGAGGCCCGGGACCGCAGCATGCTCATCGACGCCACCTTCGGGCGCAAGACCCGGACGGTGCTGATCATGGACAGCGACCATGTTGTGTTGTCGGGGCTGCCGCTGGAAAAGCTGGCGCCCCGGCTGGAGATTGATCCAGCCGAACTGGAGGAGGAAGAAGACACATGAAAGGCAGGACCTTTATCATCACGGGACCCTCCGGGGTGGGCAAGGGCACCATCATTCAGGAGCTCTTTGCCCGGCAGCCCCACCTCTATTTTTCCGTGTCCGCCACCACTCGAGGCCCCCGGCCCGGGGAGGAGAACGGCGTGCATTACCACTTCATCTCCCGGGAACAATTTGACCAGTGGGTCCGGGAGGACGCCTTTCTGGAGCACGCGGAGTATGTAGGCAACTGCTACGGCACTCCCAAGAAGTTCGTGGACGAGGCCATGGACCGGGGGGAGGACGCCATTTTGGACATTGAGGTCCAGGGAGCCCAGCAGGTCCACCAGAAGCGGCCCGACGCGGTGCGGATCTTTATTGCGCCCCCCAGCTGGACGGAGCTGGAGCACCGGCTCACCGGTCGGGGCACCGAGAGCGCGGAAAAGGTACGGAGCCGCCTGGCCAGAGCCAAGGAGGAGTTCCGCTTTGCCGCTGACTACGACTACATCGTCATCAACAACACGGTGGAGGAGGCGGCGGAGGAGATCCGGGCCATCATCCGGGCCGAGCACTGCCGCCCCGCTCAACGGATGCCTCAGCTGATGGAGACATTGTAAAGCGAAATCCCTTCTCAACATTTGCGAATCCCGCCGGCGCATCACCGCCGCGAAGTGATAAAAATCTTAGGAAAAGGAATGATAGTATCATGATGCTCTATCCCGCTATGAACAAGCTCACCGCCAACGTGCCCAACCGCTACCTGTTGGTGAACGTGGTGGCCCGCCGGGCCCGCCAGATCGCCCAGCACGCCGAGGACATCGGCGAACACCTGGAGGAGAAACCGGTGACCCTGGCCATCCACGAGGTGGCCGACGGGAAGGTCTCTGTGGCCGCCGCGGATGTGGCCATCAAGGACGTGGAGGCCTGAGCCTCCCGGGGAGGACCGGATTGGAAGAGACTGTCATCGCCCGGGTAGCCGTGGCTGCGGCTACCTACGCCTTCGACAAGCCCTACGACTACCTGGTGCCCGCCGCCCTTCAGGCCAAGGCGGCGCCGGGGGTCCGGGTCACCGTGCCCTTCGGGCGGGGCAACAAGGGGTCGGAGGCCATCATCCTCAGCGTCCGCACCGAGTCGGAGCGCCAGGAGCTGAAGTACGTTCTGGAGGTGCTGGACGACGGTCCGGTGCTGGACCAGGAGGAGCTGCGCCTGGCCTTCTGGCTGAGGGAGCGGTACTTCTGCACCATTTATGACGGCGTCAAGACCATCCTGCCCGCGGGCCTCTGGTACCGGGTGCGGGAGGTCTACCATATTGTGGGGGATCTTACCGAGGAGGCCTCGGAGGTGCTGGGCAGAAAGGCCCGGGCCCGGGAGGTCTATGCCGTCCTTCTGGCCGAGGGGGGACAGGCGGAGCTGGAGACGCTGAAGGACCGATGCGGCGACGGCGTCACCGCCGCCCTCCGGGAGCTTGCCGATTTGGGGCTCATTACCTCCGAGACCACCGCCCTGCGGCGTCTCAGCGACAAGCTGGTGCGCCGGGTGTCTCTGGCGGTGCCGCCGGAGGAGGCCATGGCCGCCGCTGAGGCCAAGCGGAAGACCGCGCCCCTGCGGTATGAGGTGCTTCGGCTCCTCGCCACCGTGGGCAGCGCCCTGTCCCCGGATATCTGCTACTTCACCGGCGCCTCCGCCGCCACGCTGCGGGCTTTGGAGAAGACCGGTCTTGTGACTATGGAGAAGGAGGAGCAGTACCGGGTGCCCCGCCTCTCCGATCAGATTACCGGCGCTCCCATTGCTCTCAACGAGGAGCAGCAGAGGGCCTTCGACGGCATCCTGGCCCTGACCCGCTCCGGAGAGGCCGCCTGCGCCCTTCTCCACGGGGTTACCGGCAGCGGCAAGACCCAGGTGTACCTTCGGCTTTTACAGGAGGTGGTGGCGGCGGGGAAGACCGGCATGATTCTGGTGCCGGAGATTGCCCTCACCCCCCAAATGATGGAAAAATTCTCTGCCTACTTTGGCAGTAAAGTGGCTATGCTTCACAGCTCCCTCCGGCTCTCCGAGCGCTACGACCAGTGGAAGCGGATTCGTCGAGGGGAGGTTCAGGTGGTACTGGGTACCCGCAGTGCCGTATTCGCACCTCTGCGGAACCTGGGCATGATTATCCTGGATGAGGAGCAGGAGAACAGCTATCAGTCGGAGCAGCTGCCCCGTTACCACGCCCGGGACGTGGCGAAGTATCGCTGTGTGGAGGCCAAGGCTACCCTGGTCCTGGGTTCCGCCACCCCTACGGTGGAGAGCATGTATGCCGCCCAATGCGGCCGCTACCATCTCTTTTCTATCCGGGACCGATACAACGCCCAGCCTCTCCCCGAGGTGATCCTGGCGGATCTCCGGGAGGAGGTCCGAGCGGGAAACAGCGGCGCCATCAGCGGTGTTCTCCGCCGGGAGCTGGAGGAAAATATCCGGCGGGGGGAGCAGAGCATTCTCTTTCTCAACCGCCGGGGCAGCAGCCGGATGTTGGTGTGCGGGGAGTGCGGCGCAGTGCCGGAGTGTCCCCGCTGCAGCGTCCCCATGACCTACCACAGCGCAAACGGCCGCCTCATGTGCCACTACTGCGGCCACTCCGAGCGGGCCGAGGAGACCTGCGACGACTGCGGCGGTCTCATGAAGCACGTGGGGGTGGGGACCCAGAAGGTGGAGGAGGAGCTCCACCAGCTGTTCCCCGGGGTGGAGGTGCTGCGGATGGACGCGGACACCGCCGCCGGCGGCCATGAGAAGCTGCTGCGGGCCTTTGAAAAGAAGAAAATCCCCATTCTCCTTGGCACCCAGATGGTGGCCAAGGGGCTGGATTTTGAAAATGTCACCCTGGTGGGGGTACTGGCGGCGGACCTGTCATTGTATGTGGACAGCTATCGCGCCGCCGAGCGGACCTTCAGCCTTCTCACCCAGGTGGTGGGCCGGGCGGGCCGGGGGGACAAGCGGGGGAGGGCAGTGATCCAGACCTACACCCCGGACAACGACGTCATCGTCAACGCCGCCCATCAGGACTACGACGCCTTCTACCGCGCGGAGCTGCGGCTGCGCCGCCTCCGCCGCTACCCGCCCTTTGCCGACCTCTTCACGCTCACTGTCTCCGGTGGGGAGGAGGGGGCGGTGCTCCGCGCCGCCGCCAAGCTGCGGGACGGATTGAAGATGGGCCTTTCCTATCCCACTGCCGCCAATATGAGCGTGGAGGTGGTGGGTCCCGCACCGGCGCCGGTGTTGAAGGTGAACAACCGCTACCGCTACCGGCTGTTTTGGATCGGGAAGAACGACCACCAGACCAGGGAGATCCTGGCACACTACTTGAAAGCGTTTCACAGTCAGAAGGAGAACAAGGGGCTCAGCCTCTTCATCGACTGCAACGCACTGGAATAGGAGGAATCCATATGGCGATTCGAAAGATCGTCGTCCAGGGGGACGAGATTTTAAATAAGGTCTGCAAGCCGGTGACGGCCTTTGACCAGAAGCTCCACACCCTGCTGGACGATATGGCCGACACTCTGCGGCAGGCCAACGGCGCGGGACTGGCCGCCCCCCAGGTGGGGATTCTCCGCCGGGCGGTGGTGGTGTCCGACGACGGGGAGGAGATTCTGGAGCTCATCAACCCGGAGATCGTGGCCACCGAGGGGGAGCAGACCGGCCCGGAGGGCTGTCTCAGCGTCCCCGGCAAGTTCGGTATGGTCACCCGGCCCTACCGGGTCCGGGTCCGAGCCCAGGACCGCAACGGCCAGTGGTTCGAGGCGGAGGGGGAGGAGCTGATGGCCCGGGCCTTCTGCCACGAGCTGGAGCACCTGGACGGTCACCTCTATGTAGAGCACATTGATCACTTCCTCTCTGAGGAGGAGCTGATGGCATATTATAAGGAACAGGGTTACGACATCGAGGAGGAAGAGAACTGATGCGCGTGGTATTCATGGGTACTCCCGACTTCGCTGTGCCCTCCCTCCGCCGCCTCATTGCCGACGGCCATGAGGTGATCGCGGTGTTCACCCAGCCCGACAAGCCCAAGAACCGGGGCATGAAGCTGATTCCCACCCCGGTGAAGGCGGCGGCGATGGAGGCGGGGATCCCCGTCTTCCAGCCCACCACCGTCCGGGACGAGGCGGTGCTGGAGGAGATCCGGCAGATGGAGCCGGAGCTCCTGGCGGTGGCGGCCTACGGGAAGATCCTGCCGGAGGCTCTCCTGCAAATCCCCACCGTGGCCGCCGTCAACGTCCACTCCTCGCTGCTGCCCAAGTACCGGGGGGCCGCCCCCATCAACTGGGCCATTCTCAATGGCGACGAGGAGACCGGCGTCACCATCCAGCACCTGGGGGTGGAGCTGGACGCCGGGGACATCATCACCGTCCGCAAGACCCCCATCGACCCTCAGGAGGACGCCGCCCAGCTCTATACCCGGCTGGCGGAGCTGGGGGCGGAGGCCCTCAGCGAGGCAGTGTCCGCTCTGGCGGACGGTACCGCCCGGCGCATCCCCCAGGGGGAGGCGGTGGGTCCCTATGCCGCTATGCTCAGTAAGGAAATGTCCCCCATCGATTGGAACAAAAATGCCCAAACCATCGTCAATCAGGTAAGAGGCCTCATTCCCTGGCCCTGCGCTACCGCCCAGCTGAACGGCGAGACTGTGAAGGTGTTCCGGGCCGCTGTGGGGGCGGAGACCAAGGCTGCGCCGGGGACGGTGGTATCCGCCGACAAGCGGGGCATCGCCATCGCTGCCGGAGACGGGCGGCAGGTACTGGTGCTGGAACTCCAGCGCCCCGGCAGCAAACGGATGGCGGCGGCAGACTATCTGCTGGGCCATCCCATCAATGTGTAAAGGAACGATCCTATGCCCTTTTATTATTTCTACGACACCCGCTATCTGATGATGCTGATCCCGGTGCTGCTGATCACCCTGTATGCCCAGTTCAAGGTCAGCTCCACCTTCAACCACTACTCCCGGGTGGCCAACAGCCGCCGTCTCACCGGGGCCCAGGCCGCCGCGGAGGTGCTGCGCCGCCACGGGGTCAACGACGTGCGGATCGAGCGAGTCCGGGGCAGTCTCACCGACCACTACGATCCCCGGACCAATGTGATCCGGCTGTCGGAGTCGGTGTACGACAGCCCCACCATCGCGGCGGTGGGAGTGGCGGCCCACGAGGCGGGACATGCAGTGCAGTACGCCGTGGGCTATGCCCCCATCCAGCTGCGCGCGGCTATTATCCCTTTGACCCAGGTGGGATCTCAATTGGGCGTTGTGTTGTTGATTTTGGGGCTTCTTCTGTCCTTTGAGTCCCTGTTTTTCATCGGCATTGTGCTGTTCTCTTTCACCACGCTTTTTCAGCTGGTGACCCTGCCGGTGGAGTTCAACGCCTCCCGGCGGGCCATGGAGACCATCCGCAGCGGCGGACTTTTGAATGACCAGGAGGCCGACGGAGCCAGGAAGGTGCTCAGTGCGGCGGCGCTGACCTATGTGGCGGCCCTCCTCATGTCCATTGTCCAGCTCCTGCGGTATGTGATGCTCTTTGCCGGGCGGCGGAGGGACGACTGATGGCAGGAGACGCGAGGGAGACCGCCCTGTCGGTGCTGACCTCCTGCCGGAAGGCGGAGGCCTGGGCCGACGGGGCCCTGAAAACCGCCAGCCGCCCCCTGTCCCGGCGGGACGCGGCCCTGGCCGCAAGGCTGACCTACGGGGTGCTCCAGAACCGGGCTCTGCTGGATTTCCACATCGGGCGGTACTGCAATCAGGGAAATCGGGACTTAGAACCTGTTATTTTGGATATTATGAGGATCGGAGCCTACCAGATCCTCTTCCTTGACCGGGTGCCGGACAGCGCCGCCGTGAACAGGGCGGTGGAGATGACCAAGGCCCACCGGCGGCCCCGGGCGGCGGGGATGGTGAACGCCATTCTGCGCAAGCTGTCCCGGGAGAAGGAGCAGCTCCCCCAACCGGAGGAGCTGTCTGTCCGCTATAGCCATCCCAAGTGGCTGACGGAGAGGTATGTGGAGCTGCTGGGGGAAGAGGCGGAGGCGGCCCTGGCCGCCGACAATCAGCCGGTGCCCACGGTGATTCAGTGCAATTCCCTCAAGACCTCCGAGGAGGCCCTGCTGGCCTCCCTCGGTGGGGCGGAGGTCACGCCCCACCCCTGGCTCGCCGGGTGCTACGAGCTTACCGGCGCGGGGAACCTGGAGGCGCTGGAGAGCTTCCAAAAGGGCGGATTCCTGGTCCAGGACGCGGCGGCGGCATTGGTGCCGAAAGTGGCGGGGTGTCTCCCCGGCCAGCGGGTCATCGACGTCTGCGCCGCCCCCGGGGGCAAGTCCTTCGCTGCCGCTATGGCCATGGAGGACCAGGGCGAGGTGCTGAGCTTCGACATTCATCCCCACAAAATCAGACTGATCGAAGAGGGGGCGGCCCGGCTGGGCCTCGCCTCCGTCCGCGCCGCCCTTCGGGACGGCCGTGACCCGGACCCGGCCCTCCTGGGCACCGCCGATGTGGTGCTTTGCGACGTGCCCTGCTCGGGCCTCGGCATCATCCGGAAGAAGCCGGACATCCGCTACAAGGACCCGGCCCCCCTGGCAGGGCTGCCGAAGGTGCAGCTGGCCATTTTGAAGGGGGCCGCCGGGTATGTGAAGACGGGCGGGGCGCTGGTGTACTCCACCTGCACCATTCTGCCGGAGGAGAACCGGCAGGTGGTGGACGCCTTCCTCCGGGAGGACGGCCGCTTTGTCCTGGAGCCCTTTGCGTTAGAGGGGCCGGTGGGGAAGACGGAGGGGGACGTGACCCTCTGGCCCCACCGCCACCAGACCGACGGGTTTTACATCTGTAAGCTGAGGAAACACCATGACTGACATCAAATCCATGACCCGCCAGGAGATCACCGAGGCCATGCAATCCATGGGGGAGCCCGCTTTCCGGGGGAAACAGGTGTTCACCTGGCTCCATAAGGGGGCACGGTCCTTCGAGGAGATGAGCAACCTCTCCAAGTCCCTGCGCCAGAAGCTGGCGGCGGACTACTTCGTCACCAGCCCCCAGGTGGCCCGCAAGCAGGTCTCCGCCCAGGACGGCACCGTGAAATACCTCTGGGAGCTGGGGGACGGCAACTGCGTGGAGACGGTGCTCATGCGCTACCACCATGGGAACACGGTGTGCGTCTCCTCCCAGGTGGGCTGCCGCATGGGCTGCGCCTTCTGCGCCTCCACGGTGGGGGGAAAGGTCCGGGACCTGCGGCCCTCGGAAATTCTGGACCAGGTTCTCTTCACCCAGCTGGACAGCGGCCTTCCCATCTCCAACATCGTGCTGATGGGCATCGGGGAGCCCATGGACAACCTGGACAACGTGCTGCGGTTTCTGGAGCTGGTGAACCATCCCGACGGGCTGAATATCGGCATGCGGCACATCTCTCTCTCCACCTGCGGGGTGCTGCCGGGGATCCGGCGGCTGGGGGACCTGGGGCTGCAGCTGACCCTCTCCGTGTCCCTCCACGCCCCGGACAGCGAGACCCGATCCAAGATCATGCCCGTGAACCGGGCCTACGACGTGGAGGATCTCTTTCAGGAGTGCCGCCGATACTTTGAAAAGACCGGGCGGCGGATCTCCTTTGAGTACGCCATGATCGACGGCGTCAACGACCACGACTGGCAGGCGGACCTTATTGCCAAGAAGGTAAAGGGGATGCCCGCCCATGTAAATCTCATCCCTCTCAATGATGTGCGGGAGAGCCCCCTGAAGCCCAGCCGGCGCATTGCCGCCTTTCAGAAGCGGCTGGAGAGCCACGGCCTCACCGCTACCGTTCGGCGGAGTTTGGGGGGCGATATCGACGCCTCCTGCGGCCAGCTGCGGCGGCGGGCCATGGAGGAGCGAAAGGGGGAAGGCCTGTGATTGAGACCTGGGCATTGACCGATGTGGGATTGGTGCGGCGAGACAATCAGGACGCCTATGGCATCTACAACCAGGAGCCCTGCACCGTCTGCGTGGTTTGTGACGGCATGGGGGGCGTGCAGGGCGGGGCATTGGCCAGCCGCATCGCCGTGGATACCTATCTGAAGGTGGTCTGCGGAGAGATCCGCCCCAACATGAGTACCTGGCAGATGCAGCGGCTGTCCGCCAAGGCGGTGGCCGAGGCCAACGACGCCATCCGCCGGGAGACGGAGCGGGATCCGTTCCTCTACGGCATGGGCACCACCCTGGTGGCCGCCGTCAGCTGCGGGGAGAACATGGCAGTGGTCTCCAACGTGGGGGACAGCCGGGCCTACCATATCACGGAATCGGGCATCCGCCGGGTGACCAAGGACCACTCCCTGGTGGAGACCCTGGTGGACCGGGGGGATATCACCGAGGAGGAGGCCCGCATCCACCCCAAGCGCAACTACATCACCCGGGCCCTGGGCCCAGAGCCAAGCACCCTGTGCGACGGCTTCGTGGTGCCTCTGGAGCCGGGGGAGTTTCTCCTTCTCTGCACCGACGGACTGGTGTCCACGGTGTCGGACCGGGAGATGTATGAGGAGATTCGCAGCGGCAATCTGGACGGCTGTCTCGACCGGCTGCTGGCCATCTCCAAGCGCAACGGCGCGGCGGACAATGTGACTGCCGTGCTGCTGCGGAAACTGTGAAGGGAGGAGGGCGCGAAATATGGAGCGATACATAGGCAAGATGCTGGACAATCGCTATGAAATATTGGAGGTCATCGGGCAGGGCGGCATGGCCGTCGTGTTCAAGGCCAAGTGCCACCGCCTCAACCGCCTGGTGGCCATCAAGGTCCTTAAGCCGGACCTGGCCGACGACGCCGACTTTCGCCGCCGCTTCCACGATGAATCCCAGGCCGTGGCCATGCTGTCCCACCCCAACATCGTGTCGGTGTACGACGTGTCCCGTGGCGGGGATTTGGAGTACATCGTCATGGAGCTCATCGACGGCATCACCCTCAAGCAGTACATGGAGCGCCGGGGCCAGCTGAACTGGCGGGAAGCCCTCCATTTCATCACCCAGATCATGCGGGGCCTCAGCCACGCCCACAGCCGGGGCATCATCCACCGGGACATCAAGCCCCACAACATCATGGTTCTCCGGGACGGCAGCGTGAAGGTGGCCGACTTCGGCATCGCCTGTCTTGCCGCCCGTAACGGCCAGACCATGGCGGGCCGGGAGGCCCTTGGCTCGGTGCACTACATCTCCCCGGAGCAGGCCAAGGGGGAGCGGGCCGACGCCCGGTCGGACATCTACTCCGCCGGGGTGGTGCTCTATGAGATGCTCACCGGCCGCCTGCCCTTCGACGGGGATTCCCCGGTGTCCATTGCCATTCAGCACTTCTCTGCCGTGCCTCTGAACCCCCGGGAGATCCGGCCGGAAATTCCGGAGGGCCTGGAGCTTATCTGTCTGAAGGCTATGGCCCCCCAGCGCAGCAGCCGTTACCAGAGCGCCGACGAGATGATCCGGGATCTGGAGGAGTTCCGCCGGAATCCGGAGGTGGACTTCGCCTACGACCTCTCGGATCTCCGGGGGGACGCCCCCATTGACGAGCCCACCCAGACCATCAACGCCCGGGAGATTCACCGGGAGTTCACCAACCACAGCCACAAGCGCCGTCAGTCCGCCTGGAAGAAGTGGAGCCTTATCGGCTGCGGTGCGGTGCTGGGCGTTCTTCTTATCGTGGCCTTCTACAAGGTGATCCTGGCCAGCTTTCAGCTGGACCCGGTGGAGGAGTACGTGGTGCCCAGCGTCATCGGCATGACGGTGGAGGAGGCCTACGAGCTCCCGGAGATCAAGGATATCTTTGAGATCGACGTGATCTCCACCAAGCCCAGCGACGAGTTTGCCGAGGGGATCATCATGGACCAGGACCCCGCCCCGGAGCGGAAGAAAAAGAGTGATTTTGTTATCTCCGTCACCGTCAGCGAGGGTCTGCCCAGCGACGAGATGCCCAATGTGGTGGGCTACGACCGCACCAGCGCCCGGCTGATTCTCAACCAGCTGGACCTGGATCTGGACATTCAGTATGAGGATGTGTATGACGACACAGTTCCCGCCGGCGATGTCATCAACACCCGGCCCGACAAGGGCGCCACTCTCCAGCAGGGGGACACGGTCGTCCTTGTCATCAGCAAGGGCAAGGAGCTGAAGCCGGTGGCTATGGTTTCCTTCCTGGGGAAGACCCGGGGAGAGGCGGAGGACTGGCTCACCCAGATGAATCTGAAGGGCGAATTTACCGAAGTGGAGAGCAGCGATGTGGCTGCCGGGCGGATCATCAGCCAGAGCGTCCAGGGAGGGGACACGGTGATGGAGGAGAGCACCGTCTACTTCACTGTCAGCATCGGTCCACCGGAGTCCTCGGAGCCCGACGATGTCCAGCCTCCTCAGACCGGAGAGGGCGGCAGCGAGCCCGCCGGCAGCGAAACCACCCTGCCTCTGCCGCCCAACGAAGAGGAATTCAACGATGATTAAGGGCCAGATAGTCAAGGCCCTCAGCGGCTTTTACTATGTGAATACCCAGGAGGGGACCCAGCTCCAGTGCCGGGCCCGGGGGAAGTTCCGCAAGGATGGGGACTCCCCTCTGGTGGGGGACTGGGTGGAGGTTCGGGAGACGGAGGAGGGCGCCGGCATGGTGTGGGAGATCCTGCCCCGGCGCAATGCCTTCGCCCGGCCCGCCGTGGCCAACATCGACCAGCTGGTGATCGTGGCCTCCGGAGCCATCCCCCAAACGGACCCCTTTCTCATCGACCGGGTGTCCGCCATCGCCGCGCTGAAGGGCTGCGACACGCTTCTGATTCTCAACAAATGTGATCTCGATCAGGCGGAGCGGTTGTGGGAGATTTACACCCGGGCTGGGATGCCGGTGGTCCGCGTCAGCGCAGAGACCGGGGAGGGAATGGGGGATCTGGTGCCCCTGATTGCAGGAAAGCTGTCCGCCTTTACAGGGAACTCCGGCGTAGGGAAATCCAGCATTTTAAACGCCCTGGAGCCGGATTTCGGTCTCTCAACCGCCGCTGTCAGCGAGAAGCTGGGCCGGGGGCGGCACACCACCCGCCATGTGGAGCTCTTCACCCTCCGGTGCGGAGCCAGAGTGGTGGACACCCCGGGCTTCAGCTCCTTCGACGCGGAGGAGCTGGACCTGGAGCTGAAGGAGCGGCTGCCGGAGACTTTTGTGGAGTTCCGGCCCTATTTGGGCCAGTGCCGGTTCGTGGGATGCAGCCACACCAAGGAGAAGGGCTGCGCCGTCCAGGCGGCGGTGAAGGAAGGGACGATTCCCCGCAGCCGCCACGACAGCTACGTCCGTCTCTATGAGGAGCTCAAACAGGTAAAGGCGTGGGAGCGCCGCTGAACACCATAAAAAAATATAAGGCCCGCCGGGCTGTGAACCATCACAGCCCGGCGGGCCTCTTCATGCGCAAAGAAAAGAAAGGCGGCGTCCCCAAGAGAGGACGCCGCAGCAGCCTGTTACAACAGCATCTGCAAAATAGCGGGGGTAACAAAGGCCTCCACCGCAGCCGCCACCAGGATTAAGGGAAAAATCAGCAGCAGCATGGTCTGGAGCAGTCCGGTGAAAAATTCCACCAAGGGCACCGCCCGGGGGCTGCGGGTAATGAGGCGGACCAGGTTGCGGCACAGGGCCACACCCATGGACACCGACAGCAGCAGGGCCGGAATCTCAAAGATGCCGTGGGGAACGATTCCGGCGAAAAAGAGGGTCAGGGAGGCGCCGCTGATGGTATAGAAGGCGGCCACAGCCCCGATGAGCAGGCCGTTGCTGACCACCGAGAGCACCGGCAGAAAGACGAAAGGCAGAAATCCGTAGAGCACGGAGAAAAGCATGGCGAACCAGTTGTTGAGGAGAATGCCGAAGAAGGACACCGATCCGGACTCGTCCACAACCCCGGCCTGAGCAAACATCTCGCTGATGGTCTCCATCAGTTCCTTCGTAATGGAGGGATTCAGGGCGAAGACCACATAGCCGGCGGCGCCGCAGACCACAAAGAGGATGCCCATGATCCAGGGCATCTTCCCCAGCTGTTCCCGGACGAAGGACCGCATGCCGCCTACGTGCGTGTGCAGAGACTCTCTCATACCAGCTTCTCCAGCCCCGCCTTCAGGCGACGGAGAGTCTCCTCCCGGCCCAGAATGGCGCAGATCTCCACCGCGCCGCCGGGGGTCACCGCCTTGCCGGCGGCAGCGATGCGCACCGGCCACATGAGGGTGGCGTTCTTCACCGCCAGCCGCTCCGCCAAGGTGATGAGCGCATCGTGGACGGTCTCCTGGGTCCAGTCCGCCAGACCTTCCAGAGCGGGAATGGCCGCCTCCAGCATGGCGCGGGATACTTCCGGGTTGGTCTTGGATTTCTTATTGGTAAAGAGCTCCGTGTTATAGTCGGGCAGGGCGTCGAAGAAATCTACCTTCTCCGGGATATCGGTGAGCTTTTCGCACCGGGCCTGGAGGAGAGCCGCCACGGCGGCGGCATCCACGGCGGGATTCTTCACGGTCTCACGGATATAGGGCTCCGCGATCCTGGCGAAATCCTCCGGGGACATGGCCCGGAGATAGAGGGCGTTGAAATGGGTCAGCTTCTCAATGTCGAAGATGGCCGGAGACTTGGAGATGCCGGCGATGTCGAAGACCTCCGCCAGCTCCTGAAGGGAGAAGACCTCCCGCTCCGCCTGATCTCCCCGGGGGCTCCAGCCCAGCAGGGCCACGTAGTTGAGGATGGCCTCGGTGAGATAGCCCTGGGCCTTCAGATCCTCATAGGAGGGGTCTCCATGGCGCTTGCTCATCTTGTTGTGCTGGTCCCGCATGACGGGGGAGCAGTGGACGTAGGTGGGCACCTCCCAGCCGAAGGCCTCGTAGAGCAGGTTGTACTTGGGGGCGGAGGAGAGGTATTCACTGCCCCGGACCACGTGGGTGATGCCCATAAGGTGGTCGTCGATGACGTTGGCGAAGTTGTAGGTGGGCAGACCGTCCCGCTTGAGAAGCACCTGATCGTCCAGCGTCTCATTCTCCACGGTGATGTCCCCGAAGATGGCGTCGTGGAAGGTGGTGGTGCCGGCGGCGGGAATCTTCTGCCGGATCACGTAGGGCTCCCCGGCGTCCACCCGGGCCTGGGCCTCAGCGGGACTGAGGTCCCGGCAGGGGTCGGCGGCCCGGTTGAAGTCTCCGCTGTCCTCCTCGCTCTCCGTCTTCTCACAGAAGCAGTAGTAGGCGTGGCCCAGCTCCACCAGCAATCGGGCATAGTGGCCGTAGGTGTCCCGGCGCTGGGACTGGATATAGGGGGCCACAGGGCCGCCCACGTCGGGGCCCTCGTCATGGGTGAGGCCGCACTCGGCCATGGTGCGGTAGATCACGTCGGTGGCGCCCTCCACCAGACGGCCCTGGTCGGTATCCTCGATGCGGAGGATGAAGGTACCGCCGGCATTGCGGGCGATGAGCCAGGTGTACAGGGCGGTGCGCAGATTCCCCACATGCATGTAGCCGGTGGGGGAGGGGGCGAAGCGGGTGCGGACCTTGCCGTGGGGGATTTTCGCCTCCATGTCGTGGAAGTAGGTCATATCGAGAGCCATAGGGATCTCCTCCATAGGACAGTAGTATAGTGCCGCAGGGCATACAGAAGAAAGAAAAGTCCCAGAAGAGCGGGACTTTCTGAAGAAAACAGGTGCGGTTTTCCGGCGGGGATCCGCGAGAAAAGCAGTCTCATACAACCCACACAGCAGACATATTATACTGATTTTCCGCTCATTTGGCAAGTAGTTCCCAAAGACATCATGAAATTTTGCAGGGAGAGGGGGAGAACGGCGGGGAAGGAGCGGAAAACCGCCCGCCGGAATGCTCCGGCGGGCGATGGGGCTGGAGGGCCGGCTTATCCCTCCATGGCGTCGATGCGGAGCCCATCCTCCGTTTTGACGAGGGTGAGTGCCGCTGTGCGGACGGAGCCGTAGTTCAGGTACTCCACTGTGATGTCGATGGCGGTGTCATCCTCGCTGATCACCGCGAAGGATTCCGGATCCCATTGCTTGTCCAGCCCGCCGCCCTGACCGATGTCCATGCACAGCTGGCCGTCCACGTCCTTGTACCGGGGGGTGTCCCCCTCGAAGGCCCAGAGGTAGAAGTTCTCCTGGGCGTACTCCGCCGTGAAGACCTCCTCCGTGGCCGCCTTCAGAGCCTCCGCCGTGGGGTAGTTCTCGTCGGTGACGGCCACAAAGCACTGGTAGTTCTCATCGGGCTCGTAAGGGGCGTTGGGGGTGGTGGGCAGGCCGCCGCCCCGGTAGACTCCCTCGAAGAAGACCTCCTGCTCCAAAAGCTCCGGCAGGTAGTCCCCCAGGTTCTCCCCGGTGATCGCTTCCCCTCCGCTGCATCCAGCCAGCAGGACAGCTGTCAGCAGGACAGACAAAATGAATGTGACGCCGCGTGTTCTCATTGGGGATTCCTCCTTTCCGCGCAGCTGTCGGTGCGCTTTCTCTATATGTTATAGACGAAGCAGACGGGGAAAAAGTTCCCGGGAGAGGAAAAACAGGCCATGGCGGAAGTTGCCGGAAAAACCGCCCATTGCCTTGCACTTTGCGGCGGCTTGTGATACAATGAAGCGATTATAATGGAAACAACCACGCAGAAAGCGCGGAAGATAAGGAGCCATGGATCATGGATGAGAAAAAAGTTATGCTCTCCGGCATTCAGCCCAGCGGAGATCTGCACCTGGGCAACTACCTGGGGGCCATCAAGAACTGGGCAGAGCGGGCGGAGGCCTTCGACTGCTACTACTTTATGGCGGATATGCACACCATCACCGTGCGCCAGAACCCGGCAGACCTGCGTCGCCGCACTCTGGAGCAGCTGGCCCAGTATATCGCCTGCGGACTGGACCCGGAGAAGAACACCCTCTTCATCCAGTCCCACGTCCCCGCCCATGCGGAGCTGGGTTGGGTCCTCAACTGCTACACCATGTTCGGCGAGCTCAGCCGCATGACCCAATTCAAGGACAAGTCCGCCAAGCACAAGGACAACATCAACGGCGGTCTCTTCACCTATCCCGCCCTCATGGCCGCCGACATCCTCCTCTACCAGCCGGACTATGTCCCCGTGGGGGAGGACCAGAAGCAGCACTGCGAGCTGACGAGGGACGTGGCCCAGCGGTTCAACCACATCTACGGCGACGTGTTCAAGGTCCCTGAGCCCTACATCCCCAAGGCCGGGGCTCGGGTTATGGGTCTCACCGCCCCGGACAGCAAGATGTCCAAGTCCATCCCCGAGGGCTGCGTCTTCCTCATGGAGAAGCCGGAGGACATCCAGCGCAAGTTCAAGCGGGCCATCACCGACAGCGACACGGAGCGCTGCATCCGCTACGCCCCGGCGGAGAAGCCGGGAGTGGCCAACCTGATGAACATCTACTCCGCCGTTACCGGCAAGACCATGGAAGAGATCGA
Source organism: uncultured Oscillospiraceae bacterium (assembly GCA_944386975.1). Taxonomy (GTDB): domain Bacteria; phylum Bacillota; class Clostridia; order Oscillospirales; family Oscillospiraceae; genus CAJFPI01. The sequence continues at coordinate 60,598 of CALXDC010000002.1, forward strand.
GGCGGAGTTTGAGGGCCAGGGTTACGGCAAGTTCAAACCCGCCGTAGGCGACGCGGTGATCGAGACCCTGCGTCCCATCCGGGAGGAGGCCCAGCGCATCCTCAAGGACAAGGCCTATCTGGAGAGCGTCTACAAGGCCGGGGCGGAGAAGGCCTCCTATGTGGCAAACAAGACCCTGCGGAAGGTCTATAAAAAGATCGGCTTTGTGGCCCGGTGATTGAGGCGAGAGTGACATGATAGAGAACAAGGAATTGATTGTCAGCGTCATGAAGGCGCTGGTGACGGCTCTGTGCATCAGCTTTGCCGCCACCCCCTTCGTCCGCCGCCTGGCTTTCACACTGGGGGCGGTGGATGTGCCCCGGGACAACCGGCGGATGCACAACCACCCCATCCCCCGGCTGGGAGGCCTTGCCATCTTTCTGGGCTTTGTTATCAGCGTGCTGGTGTTCTGCGACATCGACCTGCAGCTCCAGGGCATCCTCATCGGCGCGGTGATGATCGTGATTTTGGGCGTTATTGACGACATCATGAGCCTGCCCGCCCGGCTGAAGCTGGTGGTGCAGATTGCCGCGGCCCTCTGCGCCGTGCTCCACGGCGTGGCCATCGAGGCCATCAACAACCCCAACATCTTCAGCGAGAACCCCTACTGGATCCTGGGCTTCTGGAGTTACCCCATTTCCATCATCTGGATCGTGGCCATCACCAACTCGGTGAACCTCATCGACGGCCTGGACGGCCTGGCCGACGGCGTGTCCACCATTGCGGCGCTGACCATGCTGATTCTGGCGGTGCTGTTGAGGGAGTGGGAGATCTCCGTCATCTGCGGCGCCCTGGTGGGAGCCTGCGTGGGCTTCATTCCCTACAATCTCAACCCCGCCAAGATTTTCATGGGGGATACCGGCTCCACCTTCCTGGGCTTCATTCTGGCCACCCTGTCCATCCAGGGCCTTTTCAAGTACTACGCGGTGATTTCCTTCCTGGTGCCCTTCATCATCTTGGGGCTGCCTATCTTCGACACCAGCTTCGCCTTCATCCGGCGGATTCTCCGGGGCCAGAGCCCCATGACTGCCGACCGCAGCCATGTTCACCACAAGCTCATCGATATGGGCATGAACCAGAAGCAGGCGGTGTCCACGCTATATATCGTATCCCTGGTGCTGGGTCTCAGCGCCGTGCTGCTGGCCACCACCTCCATCGGCAAGACCCTGCTGTTCATTCTGGCTCTGGTGTTGTGCGGCTTCGTTGCGGTGCGGGCCATCTTCCCCCACCACCCGGACCACCACCATGAGGAGCACAAGGAGGAGCAGACGGAAAAGGAGCAGAAGAAGGGGGAGGGAAAGCATGAGTAAGCTGAAAATCATGAGCGTGTTCGGCACCCGGCCGGAGGCCATCAAGATGGCCCCTCTGGTAAAGGAGCTGGGGGAGCGGGAGGAGATTCAGTCTATCTGCTGCGTCACCGCCCAGCACCGGGAGATGCTGGACAGCGTGCTTCAGGTGTTTGATCTGACGCCGGACTGGGACCTCAACATCATGACCCCCCGGCAGACTCTGAGCACCATCACCAGCAAGTGCCTTTTGGGCATGGACGAGGCCATTGAGACCCTCCAGCCGGATATGATTCTGGTCCACGGCGATACCTCTACCACCTTCGCAGGAGCCCTCTCCGCCTTCTACCACAAGGTACCGGTGGGCCATGTGGAGGCGGGACTTCGGACCTACGACAAGTACTCTCCCTACCCGGAGGAGATGAACCGGAAGCTGGTCACCGCCATCGCGGACCTCTATTTCTGCCCCACGGAGAACAACCGGCAGAACCTCCTGAAGGAAGGGGTGACAAAGGGCCTCTTCGTCACCGGCAACACCGTTATTGACGCTTTGAAGACAACGGTACGAAAGGATTTTACCTTTACAACAAAAATCCTCAACGACCTGCCCTACGACACGAAAAAGATTGTGCTGGTGACCTGCCACCGGAGGGAGAACTACGGCCGTCCCATGACCCAGATCATGACGGCCCTGCGCCGTCTGGCGGAGGACCACCCGGACGTGGAGCTGGTGTACCCGGTCCACCTGAGTCCGGTGGTCCAGGAGGCGGCAAAGACCTATCTGGGGGGCCACCCCAGGATTCACCTCATCGACCCTCTCTCCGCCGACGAGATGCACAACCTGATGGCCCGGTGCTATCTGGTAATGACCGACTCGGGGGGGCTTCAGGAGGAGGCTCCGGCCCTGGGGAAGCCGGTGCTGGTGCTGCGGCGGGAGACGGAGCGTCCCGAGGCCGTGGCGGCAGGCACTGTGCAGCTGGCGGGGGTGGAGGAGGAGACCATCTATCAGATGGGCAGCACTCTTCTCACCGACCCGGCGGCCTACGCCAAGATGGCCCACGCGGTGAACCCCTACGGCGACGGCTTTGCCTGCCGCCGGATTGCCGACGCCATTTTGTGGCACTTCGGCAGAGGGGAGCGGCCGGAGGATTTTCGGGGCTGAGACCCCGACAGGGGAGGCGCTATGGACAGAAAACGGCTGACCTATTTCACCTTCAGCTTTCTGATTTTGATTTTGTTGGTGGTGCTTCTTTTCGCCCGGGGGACCGCCCGCCGCAGCGACCGCATCACACTGCCCGATCCGGATAGCGACAGCCAGGGAGGATCCCTGCAGCCGGACAATGGAGACAGCGCCCTCAACCTGGTGGAGATTACCCCGGAGACGGTGCAGACGGCCATCTCCGTGATGTCCCGGCCGGCGGCCTATAGCCGCACGGTAACGGTGGAGCTGTTTTGGGAGGAGGGCTCCCGAGCGGAGGATACCGCGGTGTATGAGCGAGGAGGGGTGACCAGGATGGACACCCAGCTGTCCGACGGCAGCACCCGCCACCTCCTCACCGACGGAGAGACCACCTGCTTGTGGTACAATAACAGCAGCGACTGGACCACATTCCCGGCCGGGGCTTTTTCTCAGGACGCGGAACAGCGCCTGCCCACCTATGAGGACATCCTGGATCTGCCGCCGGAGGAGATCGCGGATGCGGACTATAGCGCCTATGAGGGGGTCTACTGCATTCGCGTGGTTACGGAAGAGGACGCCTATGGGTATGTCACCACCTATTGGATTGCGGTGGACACAGGCCTTTTGGCGGCGGCGGAGACCTATCTGGGAGAGACCATGACCTACCGGATGCAGGGACTGTCGGTGGACGTATCCGAGCCGGATTCAGCCTTTTTCCTACTGCCGGACGGCAGCACGTTCTCCAAGGAGTGAGCAAAAGCAGAAAAGAGATGCCGCCGCGCCGTCTTCCGGCCGGGGCATCTCTTTTTCGCTTCTATCGTAAGAGAAAACGCGCCGCCGCAGGTCCCACGGGGAACTTTGCGGCGGCGCTGTTTCACAGGCAGCACCCTTTTCCTGAAAAGCGGGCCAAAAGAGCCCGGTTGCCCCGTTCCAGCACCGCTGGGGCGCTGTTGCCCAGGGCCTGGGTCAAAAGCTCCTCCTCCGTGTGGATGCCCGCCCCATGGGGAACGCCCACGGCCCCGGAGTCGGAGCCGGTGGCGATCAGCGCCCCCAGAGCGGCGGCCCGCCGCAAAAGGGCGCCCTGCCGCCGCAGAGTCTCCGCCACCACCTCCGCCGAGCAGCCGCTCCGCCCGGCAAAGGGCGCGATAGCCGCCGTGGTGGGCACCCAGATGGTCCGCCCCTCCGCCAGAAGGGACAGGTCCCTCTCATCCATGAAATAGCCGTGTTCGATGCTGTCCGTCCCCGCCTCCAGGGCTGCTCGGAGGGCCTCCGGTCCGTTGACATGGGCCATCACTCGAAAGCCCTCCCCGTGGGCCATGTCCACCAGGGCGTGGATCTCCTCCGGCGGCAGAGGCGGGCAGGAAAGGTGGCCGTAGGTATCAAAATACAAAATTCCGGAGAACATCAGCTTGATGAAGTCGGCCCCCTCCCGGCGGGCCCGGTCCAGCAGCTGACGGTACTCCGAAAGGCTCTCATACCCAAAGCCCACGATGCCCCCGTACCGGCCCTTCCGGTGGATGGCGAAGGCGGGAGTCACATAGCGGATACCGTATTCCGCCGCAATCTCCCGGGCGGCCAGGGACACCCCTAAAGGGTCGCCGCCGTCCCGAAAGTAGGCAATGCCGCTATTTCGGCAGGCGGCCAGATGGGTCCGGATCAGCGACAGGTCCGGACCATTTTTGTGGGCGGCCATCCCTTCCCGGTAGTCCGCCCCATTCATAAAAATGTGCCCGTGGCACTCACAATACGTCTTCATATCTCCATCATACCATTTCTGTCAAGGCGGCGGACGGCTATACATTTGGAAAAAACTGTGGTAGAATGGGGCATCTTGAAAGAGTTTGAGGAAAGGGGAGAGGACCATGGGGGAGTGGCTGAGGCCGGAGGTATGGCGGCCGCTGCTGGCCCTGGGGCTGATTGGCGCCGCCGCAGCTGCCGCCGGGGTGTGGTTCCTTTGGAAAAAGGGAAAGCTGCGGGCCGTGTCCGGCGAGGTGATCCGGTATCTCGTCATCGGGGTGCTGACCACAGTGGTGAGTATCGCCGTCTATGCTCTGTTGACGGAGTGCCTTTCCGTCCACTACCTGGCGGCCAATCTGGTTTCCTGGGTGGCGGCAGTGGTGTTTGCCTACTTCACCAACCGCTCCTTCGTCTTCCGGGCGGAGGGGGGCGGGCGGCAGTTTCTCCTCTTCGCCGCCTCCCGGCTGCTCACGTTGGGGCTGGAGTACGGCGGCCTTCTCCTGCTGGTGGAGAGGCTGGCCGTCCACGAGGTGCCTGCCAAGGTGATTGTGCAGGCGATGGTTATTGTTGCAAACTATGTGCTCAGCAAATGGGCGGTATTCAGAAAGGGGCGTCGGGAATGAAGCCATTGATCAGTGCCATCGTACCCTGCTTCAACGAGGAGGAGGCGCTGCCCTATTTCTACAAGGAGATCTGCCGGGTCAGCGGGGAGATGGAGGAGGTGGACTTTGAGTTCCTGTTCATCGACGACGGCTCCTCCGACGGAACCCTCTCCGTTTTGCGAAAGCTGGCGGCGGAGGACAAACGGGTGCGGTACCTCTCCTTCTCCCGAAACTTCGGCAAGGAGGCGGCCATGTACGCCGGGTTCCAGAACTGTCGGGGGGACTACGCCGCGGTGATGGACGCGGACCTCCAGGACCCGCCGGCTCTGCTGCCGGAGATGCTGCGGTGGATTCGGGAGGAGGGCTACGACTCTGTGGCCACCCGGCGGGTAACCCGGAAGGGAGAGCCCCCCATTCGCTCCTTTTTTGCACGCCGGTTCTACGGCCTTATGCGCCACATCTCCAAGACGGAGATCGTGGACGGAGCCCGGGATTACCGTCTGATGACCCGGCAGTTTCTCAACGCCCTGCTGCAGCTATGCGAGGTCAACCGCTTCTCCAAGGGGCTCTACGGCTGGGTGGGGTTCCGCACCAAGTGGCTGGAGTTTGAAAACCAGGAGCGGGTGGCGGGAGTCACCAAGTGGTCCTTCTGGAAGCTGCTGCTTTACTCCTTCGACGGCATCGTGGCCTTTTCCGTAACGCCCCTGGCCCTCTCCTCCCTTATGGGGATCCTCCTCTGTCTGGCGTCCCTGGTGGCCGTCTGCTTCATCGTGGTCAGAACCCTCCTCTACGGGGACCCGGTGGCGGGCTGGCCCTCCCTGGCCTGCATTATCACCTTTATCGGCGGCGTTCAACTCCTCTGTATGGGAATTTTGGGGCAGTATCTCTCCAAGGCTTACTTGGAGGTAAAGAACCGGCCCATCTATCTGGTGAAGGAGCAGGGCGGGGAGGAGGATGGCCGTGAGACGGTTTGAGGACGGCTGGCGGCGGTGGAGCCCGCTGGGACTGGCCTTGGCGGTTTTCCTGATCATCCTGCTCACCCTCTTCGCCGGGGAGGAGATCGGCCTTTCCGACAACGGGGACTTCTACCGGGTAATGACCGCCTCCTCCTTAGAGGCTTGGGAGGGGGATAAGGCTTTCACCTATATCGACACCTGCCGCATCATTTTGACGGAGAACAGTGCCGTCGGGAACATTGCGAAGATCCTTTTCGGGGCGGATGGGCTGGCGGAGTACCCCTCCATTCAGATCCTCCTGGTCCGTCTCTCTGTGGTGCTGAGCCTCCTGGTAAACAAGGCCCTGGGCCGGGAGATGGCGGTGTATCACCTGGGACTTCTGGGCCTTCTCTACGCCGCCCTCTACGCCTGGGCCATCGGGTATTTTTTCTCCCGGTTCTCCCTGGGCTCCCGGCGGCGGGACCTTCTCTGCAAGGTCTTGATGCTGCTCGTACTCTGCGACGTGGGGTACACCGCTTATTTCAACTCCCTCTACGGGGAGGGACTCCAGCACATCGGGCTGCTCTTCTTCGCTGGGACCCTGGTGGGGATTCTGCTCCACCCGCCCCGGCTCCGGGACGGGGTGTACGGGGCCCTGTCGGCCCTGGTGTACGGCTGGGCCAAGTTCTTCAATATCCCCGCCGCCTGTTGGATGCTGCTGGGGTTCGGGGCTCTGCTCCTCCTCCGGGGCGGGAAGCGGCGGACGGCCCTCCTCTGCGGCGGGGCTATCGCGGTACTGCTGGCGGTGTTTTTGATCGTGCCCTCCTGGATGAATGAGACCAACACCTACAACACCGTATTCTTCGGCGTGGTCCGGGATGTGGGGGAGGAGCGAGCGGCGGACTACGCCGAGGCCCTGGGCCTTCCCCGGGAGATGGCAGAGCTCCGGGACACCAACTACTTCACCAACGGCGTGTGGGCCGCTCTGGAACAGGAGGGCTGGCGGGAGGCGGTGAACGGCGTCAGTAAGGTGGATCTGGTGGGCTTTTACCTGACCCACCCGGGCCGCACCTGGGAGCAGGCGGAGATCACCGTGCAAAACTGCGGTATGATCCGGCCCTACTATCTCTCCAACTACGGTCCGGACCACCCCAAGATGCTTCTTTCTCAGCGGATGAGCCTCTGGAGCGCTCTCAGGGAGCGATTGCCCTTCGACACCTTCTGGGGAAATTTCCTGGTGCTGGCGGCGGCGGGGACGGTCTGCGGCTCTTTTCTTAAAAAGCGGAGGGAGAAAAGAGGTGTGTGGATCGCCCTGGGCTTCCTGGGCTTGGGCCTTCTGGGCTACACCTTCCTCATCCCCATCGTCTCCAACGGAGAGGCGGATCTGGCCAAGCACATGTTTGCCTTTGTTGAACTGATGGACCTGCTGGTGCTGCTGGTGCTGGCGGGGCTGTTCACCCTTCGGAGGGACTGCCGCCTGCCTGCCGCTGCCGCCGGGATTCTGGCTTTTGCGATGCTCTTGCCCACGGCGGTAGGGGCGGTCCGGTCTCTGGCGGAAAATAGGGAGACCTACGACGCCCCCACGGAGGGGGCCTGGATCGCCCTGGGCCAATGGGAGGGGGAGGACCTCCTCTGGCAGGTGGTGGGGGAGGAGGACGGCGTACTGACGCTGATGAGTGCCTCCTCCGTGGCATCCCTGCCTTTTGACGAGGAGGGGGACGGGACCTGGGCGGACAGCAGCCTCCGGTCCTGGCTCAACGGCCCCTTCCTGGAGGCCTTTACGCCGGAGGAGCGGGAAGCCATGGAAACGAAAACCTATTCGGTTGCGGTCAACACCGCCCATCGCCAGGAGGCGGAGGCGGGGGACCGGGAGCTCTACTGCTCCCATATCCCGTCCCTGGCTTCCCGGGATCTCAGCCGGGCCTACCGAGTGAGTTCTACGGATTTGGTGACTCTGCCGGATGTGGGACTGGTGTCCCGGCTGGAGACACAGGGCCGGGACTGGACCTTGCCGGAGTCCTACTGGCTCACCACACCCTACTATAGCAACGCTGCCCTGGTCCGTTGTGCAAGCCCCAACGGCACTGTCCCTTTTGCCGACGCCGCTGCGCCGCTCCAGGTGCGGCCCTGCCTGTTTTTGCCGACTGAAAATCATTGGGCGGGAAACGGAAGCAAGGGAGATCCCTTTACATTGAACAGATGAAACAACCGCCTGCGGTACCAGTACCGCAGGCGGTTGCTCTTTGATTTTCAGAGGGTCTCACAACTGGAAAATTTTGGCGGGACCGTGGCCGCCGAAGACGGTCCAGGTGCCGCTTCCCAGAAGGTCCATCAACGCCTCCCGCTCCCGGGCGGCCAGGCGGGGGTCCGTGTCCACGGAGGTCATGAGATAGGGGGCGTAGCGGTTGTAGGCGGCCTGCTCCCGGGTCAGCTCCTTGAGGTTCACATACACATCCCCGGTGAAGGCCACCCGGTGGGCCCGGTCCACCAGAATGAGCTCTCCGGGCAGGTGACCTCCGGCACCTTCCCATACCTCAAAGGCCATAGGGCCGAAGGAGAAGTCCCCGATCCGCGCCAAAAGCTCTGTGAGAGGCTCCGACGAGCCTCCCAACACTTTGAGCCGGGTGGGGTCCGGGGAGTGGTAGTGAGTGAGGAGCTTGCAGATTCGGGCATAGGGGGCGTGGAGAGGGTTCCTCTCCCGGAAGCCCCCTTGGACCGTCCGCTCCGCCAGGAGAGAGTCGAGGCTCTTTTGGGTGAGCCAGGTAGCGGGGAAGAGGTCCAAAAGACCGCAGTGGTCCACGTCGGCGTGGGTAATGAGGGCCTCCTTTTCGCAGGTATTGAAGTCTGGAATCAGGGCCTGGAGGTAGTCCAGCATTTCCTCCCGGTAGCAGGCGTAGCCGGTGTCGATGAAGAGGTACCGGTCCTCCCAGCGTAGGATGGCAGTGTTGGAACCGCAGGGAGGCTCCAGGAGGGTGAGGGTCACCCCAGGGGCCAGGTCGTGGCGGGAGATGCGGGGGGCGAAGTAGTCCCCCCGGTACCGGGCCAGAGCCTCACCGAACTTGGCGATAAAGTCGAAGGTCTTATAGGGGGAGCCACCGTGCTCGTCCAGCAGCTGCATCACCAGATTGGATTGAATTACCAATTCTCCACGGGCCTCCTCGCTCAGTTCCATACGGGCGGCCAGCTCATTGGCGAAGGAGATGTAGAAGATACTGTTGTCAAAGGTTCGCTCCAGCTTGTCGTAGTCGATGACCTTCACGGCGCAGAGCTTGGAGGCCTCCCGGAGAAAGATGGTGACGGAGTCCTTGTCCTCCACAAGAAGGCCCATTTTAAAGTGCTGGTAGCCGCTGCCGTCTGCCTGGGAGCTGATGTAGGAAATGTTGAAGTGGTAGGCCTGGATCAGCTCCAGAACGGCGGTGACGGAACCGGGCACGTCCCGGAGATGGAACTCCAGCAGCAGCACAGTGCTGCCGGCAGGGGAGGCGGTGAGATAGCCGATTTCCTTCAGAGCCCACTCCGCCTCCTGCAGGCTTTGCTGGGAACCCTCCGCCTCAATGAACAGGGTGTGGGTATCCACCGCCTTGTTATAGCTGACTCGGGTGATATTGGCCTCCAGGGCGGCGAAGCACCGGCTGGCCAGGAGAAATGCCCCCACGTGGTCGGGCATGGTGGTGACAAAGGTCCTTTTGATGGGGAGTCCCCCTTTCCATGGCATTTTCTCCATCATAGCAGGTTTGCCGCCTGGGGGCAAGGAAAACCGTAAAAAGTGGTTTGCCTTGACAAACCGCACCGGGCCATGATATAAAGACCATACTTCATGAGGGAGTAGTGGCGTCTTCGGGCGCGGCAAGTCAACACACTGGCGGTGATCGCCTGGTTTGCCTTAATGAACGAGACTCGTGTACAGTATAGTAATACTGTACATGGGTCTTTTTTGTTGTGCGAAATACGAAAAGACGAAAAAAGGAGAATGGGTATGGGGATTTTGGAGCTGTTTCTCATCGGTATCGGGTTGTCTATGGACGCCTTTGCCGTGGCGGTGTGCAAGGGACTGGGGATGCGGCGGATCAACAAGGGGCAGGCGGTGGTGATTGCCCTGTTTTTCGGCGGCTTCCAGGCGCTGATGCCTCTTGTCGGCTGGGGCCTTGGGCGGCAGTTCGAGCGGTACATCACCAGCGTGGACCACTGGATTGCCTTTCTACTGCTTGCCTATATCGGTGGGAAGATGGTGTGGGAGGCCCTCCGGGGGGAGGAGAGCGTCTCCTGCGGATTTGACCTCAAGGAGCTTTTGATGCTGGCGGTGGCCACCAGCATCGACGCGCTGGCGGTGGGCATCACTTTTGCCTTTTTGAAGGTGGAGATCTTCTCCGCCATCACCATCATCGGCTGCACCACCTTTATGCTGTCTCTTCTGGGGGTAGTCATCGGCAACCGCTTCGGCAGCCGCTACCAACAGCGCGCGGAGATCACCGGTGGTGTGATTCTGATTCTCATTGGCCTGAAGATTCTCCTGGAGCATCTGGAAATCCTTTAAAAAAACTGAAAAATAGGAAAACCCTCCGCAATGTGCCTGCGGAGGGTCCTTTTTGTATATACAGGAATAGAGGCGGCGTCACAGTGTGACAAGGCCGGCGTCCGCCATCTTTTGAAGGCTCATCAAAATGCCGGTTTTCGCGTGATACCAGGTGAGGCCCCCCTGGAAGTAGACGGCGTAAGGGGGGCGGATGGGGCCGTCGGCGGAGAGCTCGATGGAGCTGCCCTGGACGAAGGCACCGGCGGCCATAATGACGTTGCTGTCGTAGCCGGGCATGGGCCAGGGCTCCGGGGTGACGTAGCTGTCTACCGGCGCGGCAGCCTGGATGCCCTTGCAGAAGGCCACCATGGCCGCCTCGCTGCCCAGCTCCACCGCCTGGATGATGTCATGGCGGGAGGCGGAGGCGGAGGGGACGCAGCGAAAGCCCAGCTGTTCATAGAGGCTGGCGGCGAAGATGGCACCCTTCAAGGCCCCGGCGGACACGGTGGGAGCCAGGAAGAAGCCCTGGAAGAGGGCGGGCATCAGCCCCAGGTTGGCGCCCACCTCCTGGCCGAGACCGGGGGCGGACAGCCGGTAGCCGCAGCGGTCCACGCAGGATTTCGTCCCGCAGATGTAGCCGCCGATGGGGGCGAGGCCGCCGCCGGGGTTCTTGATGAGACTGCCCACCACCATATCGGCCCCCACGTCGGAGGGCTCCACCGTCTCCACAAACTCTCCGTAGCAGTTGTCCACCATGCAGATTACATCGGGCTTAATGGCTTTGCAGAAGGCGATCAGCTCCCCGATCTGTGCCACAGAGAAGGTGGGACGGGTGGCGTAGCCCTTGGAGCGCTGAATGGTGATGACCTTGGTCGTGGGGCCAATGGCGGCCCGGATGCCGTCATAGTCGAAGCTTCCGTCCTCCAGAAGGTCCACCTGCCGGTAGGTGACGCCGTACTCCGCCAGAGAGCAGGGGGAGGGACGGATACCGATGACCTCCTGGAGGGTGTCGTAGGGGGCGCCCACAGGAGAGAGAAGCTCATCTCCGGGAAGGAGATTGGCGGAGAGGGCCACGGTGAGCGCGTGGGTGCCGCAGGTGATCTGGGGCCGCACCAGGGCTGCCTCTGTGTGAAATACGTCGGCGTAGACCTGTTCCAGCTTCTCCCGGCCCGCGTCGTTGTAGCCGTAGCCGGTGGTGGCGGCAAAGCAGGCCGCGTCCACCCGGTTTTTCTGGAAGGCCAAAAGCACCTTGGCCTGGTTGTACTCCGCCGTCCGGTCAATCGCTTCAAACCGGGGGCGCAGTGCCTCCAGGGCCGCCTCTCCCATCTCATAAACCGCCTTCCCGATGCCCAGGGAGGCATACAACGTCTGTCTCTCCATCACGCCGACACTGTTCCTTTCTTCCATACAAATTCCGAACCATGATACCACGGAGTCTCCCCCTTTTCAACGGTATTTTTGCCGATTTTTCCCTTTTTTTATTGAGATTCTTTCAGCGCTGGGGTGAGGGGGTGGGTTATGAATATTTTGTAAAACTATTCATGCGGCCTTGTATAGACAGGGAAAGTGTGGTATACTAAGTGACGCTAAGCAGCGGCGCAGTATCCTAGTCGGAGCTGCCGTTTCTGAAGAAGGGCCTAAAAATCCTTTTAAGGGCATAGCTGTGAAACCCTTGGTGCCTGCTTCTTACGCCCAGTTTGGGGTGGGTGCTGAGCGGGAAACGCGGAACCCCGCGTTTGCGGCGGTAGGGCGTTCTCCAATGGCATGGGGAAGCCGACCCTACCGTCGTGGAGACCTGGACTTGTGCGAGGGCGAACTCCCCTGGTGGTACCCCGACCTTCGTACGACCCAGGCTGGAACCTGCATTGCGGTGGGACCCGGCCTTTGCGCCGGCGCTGTGTGCAGAGTAGCCTTCCTTGCGTGGACCCGCGCGGATCAGCGCGCCGAGACACTGCCGCGCCCCGGCCAGGGACGGCGTGTGGAGCGCTTTGAAACCGGGCCTGCAAAAGAGGATAGGAGACGGTAAGGCCGCTGTGGAAATCACCTAGGCTGTCATTCCATGGGCAGGCGGAGGGTTGCAGTGCGGACTGAGTGGCAGTCGGGTACCGCGGTCGGCAACGCCGCGGCTGGGCGCTGAAAGGGAAACCACCTGATCGGCAACGAGAGGCGCGCTCTGGGGAAAGCCAACCCGTACCTAAGCCGTAAGATTACCTCTGCCTGTTGCCGCTGCGTAGCATCTCTCTTTTTTGTATGGAATTTTTGAAGTAACAAGTATGTGAGGAAAGAAACTGTGGAGACCCAGGAGAACGAAAAAAGAAAGAAAAAGCGGGAGGCGGGCCGGTTCAGCTGGCCCATTCGCGTCTTTTTCATCGCGGTAGCCCTGTCGGCGGCGCTGAGCCTGGCCTCCGGGCAGCTGCTGGGGCGGGCCACTTTGCCGGTGTCCTTCCTCATTCTTTTTGCTTTTATTGCGCTGGGCGTCCTTTTCGATGTGGTGGGCGTGGCGGTGACCACCGCCGACGAGCGCCCCTTCCACTCCATGGCCTCCCACCACCGGCCGGGGGCCAGGGAGGCCCTGCGCCTCATTCGGAAGGCCGGACAGGTCAGCAGCTTCTGCAACGACGTGGTGGGAGATATTTGCGGTATTGTCAGCGGCGCCACCGCTGCCGCAGTGGTGACGGCTCTCAGCCGCACCTTCTCTCTCAGCAGTGTGCTGTTATCTCGCGTCGTCACCGCTCTGGTCTCCGGTCTCACCATCGGGGGCAAGGCGGTGGGCAAGCTCATCGCCATTGAAAAGAGCACGGCGGTGGTGTATGCGGCAGGCAGGTTTTTACATCTGTTCAGCAGAAAAAGGTAGGGGGATCTCTTTGCTACTGGATACCATTCGGTCCCCGGAGGACCTGAAGAATCTGGATAAAGGCCAGCTGGAACAGCTGTGCGGGGAGCTGCGGACCTTCCTGGTGGACAGTGTCTCCCGCACCGGCGGCCATCTGGCCTCCAATTTGGGCGCGGTGGAGCTGACGGTGGCCATCCACCGGGTGTTTGACACCGGGCGGGACCGCCTGGTCTTCGACGTGGGCCACCAGTGCTATGTCCACAAGATTCTCACCGGCCGGAAGGACCAATTCAATACCCTCCGCCAGCTGGGAGGCATCGCTGGATTTCCCAAGCCCTTGGAGAGCGTCCACGACGCCTTTGTGGCTGGGCATGCCTCCAACAGCGTGTCTGTGGCCCTGGGCATGGCCCGGGCCCGCACCCGGCTGGGGGAGGATTATGCGGTGCTGGCTCTCATTGGCGACGGCGCCCTCACCGGCGGCCTCAGCTACGAGGGCCTCAACGACGCAGGGGCTTCCAACGAGCCCCTCATCGTCATCCTCAACGACAACGGCATGTCCATCAATCCCAATGTGGGGGGCGTGTCCAGCCATCTTGCCTACATCCGCACCAGAGCCAGCTACTACCGGTTCAAAAAGCACTATCGGGAGACCCTGGCCCGGCTGCCGGGGGGGCGGAGGCTATACCGCTTCAACCACCGAATCAAAACGGCGCTGAAGAAGATGTTCTGGCCCTGCACCATGTTTGAGGACATGGGCTTTACCTACTTAGGGCCGGTGGACGGCCACAATGTGGAGCAGCTGTGCCACACCCTGCGGTGGGCCAGGGAGCTGAGCTGCCCGGTGCTGATCCATGTAAAGACCCAAAAAGGGAAGGGCTACGCCCCGGCGGAGCGGACCCCGGACGCCTACCACGGGGTGGGTCCCTTTGACAAGGAAAAGGGCATTTCACCTGCTGCGGCAAACGACTTTTCCGCCGCCTTCGGCCGCGCTATGGAGAAACTGGCGGCGGAGGATGGACGGGTGTGCGCCATCACCGCCGCCATGGAGTCGGGGACAGGGCTGGTGGACTTCGCCCGGTACCACCCCGACCGGTTTTTCGATGTGGGCATTGCCGAGGGCCACGCGGTGAGCATGGCCGGCGGCATGGCCAAGCAGGGGATGATTCCCGTCTTCGCCGTCTACTCCAGCTTCCTCCAGCGGGGATACGACATGCTGCTCCACGATGTGGCGCTGCAGAATCTCCACGTGGTGCTGGCGGTGGACCGGGCGGGGCTGGTGGGAGCTGACGGGGCGACTCACCATGGCGTGGCGGATATTGCCTTTCTCTCCCCCATCCCCAACTTCACGGTGCTGGCCCCCGGCAGCTTTGCCGAGCTGGAGGATATGCTCCGCCAGGCGGTGCTCTATACGGAGGGCCCTGTGGCGGTGCGGTACCCCAGAGGGGGACAGGGGGCGTATAAGGAGCCCTGGAACTGTGAGGACAGCCTCCGGCTCAAAAAGGGGACGGATGTGACCATTGTCACCTACGGCACTCTGATCAACGAGGTGTTGGAGGCGTGCCGCCTTCTGGAGGCGGCGGGCATTCAGGCGGAGATTCTCAAGCTCAACACCCTGGCCCCCCTGGTGGCGGAGCCGGTGATTTGGAGCGTTCAGAAGACAGGAAAGCTGGTGGTGGTGGAGGACTGCTTTGCCGTAGGTTCCATCGGCCAGCAGCTGTGCGCCGCTCTGGCCCGGAGCGGCGTGGCGCCCAGGGCGGTGCGTCTGCTCAACTGTGGGGACAGCTTCGTGCCCCAGGGCACCGTGGCCCAGCTGCGGCAGGCGCTGAAGCTGGATGGACAGGGGATCTATGAAACGGTATGCGAGGTGTGCAATGGCCAAAGTGAGACTTGACGTGCTGCTGGTGGAGCAGGGACTCCAGGAGAGTCGCCAGAAGGCCCAGGCCACCATCATGAGCGGCCAGGTGTTTGTCAACGGCCAGCGGGTGGACAAGCCGGGTACCGCCGTGGCGGCGGACGCCCAGATCGAGGTCCGGGGCGGCGGCCTCAGATATGTGAGCCGGGGCGGCTTGAAGCTGGAGAAGGCCATGGAGATCTGGCCCATCACCCTGGAGGGAAAGATCTGTATGGACGTGGGGGCCTCCACCGGCGGTTTTACGGACTGCATGCTCCAAAATGGGGCGGTGAAGGTCTACGCCATCGACGTGGGCTACGGCCAGCTGGCCTGGAAGCTCCGCAGCGACAGCCGGGTGGTCTGTCTGGAGCGTACCAACGCCCGGTATCTGAGCCATGAGCTGATTTCTGAGGAGCCGGACTTCTCCTCGGTGGATGTGAGCTTCATCTCCCTGAAGCTCATTCTCCCTGCCATCGCCGCCGTTTTAAAGGCGGGAGGCCAGGTGGTGTGTCTGGTGAAGCCCCAATTCGAGGCGGGGAAGGAGAAGGTGGGCAAGAAGGGGGTGGTCCGGGACCCCGCCGTCCACCTGGAGGTGCTGGAGCACTTTCTCGGGCACGCGAAGGAGAGCGGCTTTACGGTTCTGGATCTGACATACTCCCCCATCCGGGGCCCGGAGGGGAACATCGAGTACCTGGGCCATCTGCGGCTGGGCGCGGGGGAGGAGCGCTCCTTTGACCTGGCCAACCTGGTGGAGGAATCCCACCGTGTGTTGAAGGAGTGACCATGAAGAAGGTGATTTTGTGCCCCAATCCCTACCGGGACAAGGGGCTTGCGGCGGCCAGAGAGGCGGCGGAGATTCTCAAGGAGGCGGGCATCCGGACGGTGGCCTGTCTGCCCTTCCGAATGGAGGGCCAGGACTGCGGGATGGAAACCCGGCCTCTTCAGCAGGAGCTCCGGGGCAGCGACATGATCATCGCCTTCGGCGGCGACGGCACCATCCTCCATCTGGCCAAGACGGCCGCCACCCACGCCCTGCCGGTGCTGGGGGTGAATTTAGGAAGCCTCGGCTTCATGTCGGAGCTGGAGCGCAACGAGATGCACCTGCTGCGCAATCTCTCCACCGGGAACTTCACCCGGGAGCGGCGGATGATGATGGACGTCACCGTGGAGCGGGAGGGCCAGAAGGTCTACAATAACATCGGCCTCAACGACGCGGTGGTCACCAAAGGGGCTGTGGCCCGGGTGATCCGGATGAACGTGTTTGTGGGAAATTCCCGGATGGGTCTTGTGGAGGGGGACGGCATCGTGATCGCCACTCCCACCGGCTCCACCGCCTATTCCCTGTCCGCCGGCGGCCCCATCGTGGAGCCGGTGGCCCGGAATTTTGTGGTAAGTCCCATCTGTGCCCACTCCATGCACTCCAATTCCTATGTGCTTTCCGCCGCCAACACCATCACCGTGGTCCCCAAGGATGTGGGGCGCAAGCCGGTGTTTTTATCTGTGGATGGTGGGCGGGCCTTCTCCCTTCGGGCGGAGGACCGGGTGGTGATCCGGACCTCCCGCTTTGAAACGGAGCTGATCCGCCTTTCCGATAAGAGTATATTTGATATTTTGCGGACGAA
This sequence comes from uncultured Oscillospiraceae bacterium, assembly GCA_944386975.1. Taxonomy (GTDB): domain Bacteria; phylum Bacillota; class Clostridia; order Oscillospirales; family Oscillospiraceae; genus CAJFPI01. The sequence goes on from CALXDC010000002.1 coordinate 77,236, forward strand.
GATGACAGGAGAAACCCATCATGAAGAATGAACGGCAGAACAAAATCTTAGAAATCATTCAGAAAGAGGACATCGACACCCAGGAGATGCTGCTGGACCGGTTGGAGCGCATGGGCATTACCTGCACCCAGGCTACCATCTCCCGGGATATCAAGCAGCTCCATCTCATCAAGGAGCCGGTGGGACGGGGAAAGTACCGCTACGCCATCTCCATCCACCGCAACAGTCTCAATGTGGCGGACAAGCTGCGGACCATCTTCCGGGAGAGCATTACCAGCATCGACTATGCGGAAAACATCGTGGTGATCAAGACCATGGCGGGCCTCGCCAGCGCGGCGGCGGCGGCCATCGACGGCATGCACATCACCTACATGGTGGGGAGCCTGGCCGGGGACGACACCGCCCTTCTGGTCATGCGGGACAAGGAGTCCGCGGCGGTGTTCGCCGAGGAGATCAAGGACATGCTGAAGTGACCGGTCCCTTGGGAAAACCGGCGGGGAGGAGGCGGCGGAGATGCTGCAGCTGCTGCATATTGAGAATATCGCGGTGATCGAGGAGGCGGACATCACCTTCGCCCGGGGCTTCAACGCCCTCACCGGTGAGACTGGGGCCGGCAAGTCCATCGTCATCGACGCCATGGGCGCGGTGCTGGGTCAGCGGACCAGCCGGGATCTCATCCGCACCGGGGCCGCCAAGGCCTTCGTCAGCGCTCTCTTTACCGGTGTGCCGCCCCTGTCCGTTCTGGAGGAGAACGGCATCGTCCCGGAAAACGGGGAGCTGATCCTCCAGCGGGAGATCTACGGCGACGGGAAAAACGCCTGCCGGGCCAACGGAAGACCCATCACCGTGGCCCAGCTGCGGCAGATCGGCAGCGGCCTTCTCAACATTCACGGCCAGCACGACGGCCAGCTTCTCCTGGATGAGGAGCGCCATTGCGGCTACCTGGACAGCTTCGGCAGGGTTTTTCCTCAGCTGGAGTCCTACCAGACCTGCTACCGCGCCCTGGAGGAGATCCGGCGGAAGATTCGGAGCCTCAGAATGGACGAGGCGGAGCGGGCGCGGCGAGTGGACGCTCTGGAGCACCAGATCGAGGAGATTGAACGGGCGGACCTGCGGCCGGGGGAGGAGGAGGCCCTGCTGGAGCGGCGGAACCTCCTTCGCAACAGTGAAAAGTTTCTCTCCGCCGTCCGGGGCGCCGCCTTCTACCTCAGCGGCGACGAGGACACCACCGGGGCCGTGGCCCTGCTGGAGGAGGCGGAAGGCGCCCTCAGCGGCGCCCGGGGGCTGGGGGACAGGTTCCTCCAGCTGGCGGAGCGGCTCAACGCTCTTCGGAGCGAGGCATGGGATATCGCTGAGACTGTCCGGGACATGGAGGCGGAGTTGGATTTCTCCCCCGGGGAGCTGGATGCCATCGAGAGCCGGACAGACCTCATCTACCGTCTGAAGAAGAAGTACGGCGCTACCGTGGAGGAGGTGCTGGACTTTCTGGCCAAAAGCCAGGAGGAGCTGGACCGGATTCAATTTGCCGACGATACCATCGCCCGGCTGGAGAAGGATTTGGAAAAGGCGGAGCGGAAGGTGGAGAAGGCCGCCGCCGTGCTGACGGAGGCCCGGAAGGCCGCCGCCACCGTGCTGGAGGGGCGGATCCAGGAGGAGCTTCGCCAGCTGGATATGCCCAAGGTACGCTTCGCCATCTGCTTTTCTCCCTGCGAGCCGGGGGAGACCGGGGCGGACCAGGTGCGCTTCCTCATGTCCGCCAACGTGGGGGAGGACCTGAAGCCCATTCAGAAGATCGCCTCCGGCGGCGAGCTGGCCCGGATCATGCTGGCCCTGAAAAACGTGCTGGCGGAGAACGAGTCTGTGGGCACTATGGTCTTCGACGAGGTGGACACCGGCGTCAGCGGCCGGGCTGCCCAGAAGGTGGCGGAGAAGCTGTGCCAGGTGTCCCGCACCAAGCAGGTGCTCTGCGTAACCCATCTGCCTCAGCTGGCCGCTATGGCCGACACCCACTTCTCCGTGGAGAAGGGGGAGCGGGACGGCAGAACCTACACCCGGGTGGTGGAGCTGAGCCGGGTGGAGCGGCGGCAGGAGCTGGCCCGCCTCACCGGCGGCGCCCACATCACCGAGGCCCAGCTTACGGGCGCTGAGGAGCTGATCCGCGCCGCCGAGTGCTACAAGGCTTCCCAGGGCCTGCGGCCGGATAAAACCAAGTAATTTCAAACGCTGCAAGGCGAATTTACTTTACAGAGAAAGCACAGGAGAAAGAACCACATGGAGAGCGTAGAACGCATCAAGCACGTCCTTTTGACCCTGTACCCCATGCGCAAGTCCGTGGGGCAGAAGGCCATGTTCCGGGAGTGGCTGGTGAAGGAACTGAAGCACGACGGATACCGGGTCCGGGAGGAGCGGTACGGGAAGACCAACGGCAGCGTCAACGTCATCGCCGGGGATCCGGAGAAGGCCACCGTTTTTCTGATGGCCCACTACGACACCCCCTCCATCATGCTGCTGCCCAACTTCGTCAGCCCCACCAACGTGGCCGCCCATCTGCTCTACCACTTCTTCGCCGCTTTCCTCCTGATGGCGGCGGCGCTGGTGCTGTCCTTCGTCATCACCTTCCCCATCAACCAGCCGAAGCTCACCCTTCCTCTCTTTGTGATTCTGGCCCTGGCCCTGCTGTTCTTCACTGCTTTCGGCCCTGCCAACCGGAACAACGCCAACGGAAACACCTCCGGTGTGGCGGCCCTGCTGGCCATCGCCCATGAACTGCGGGGGGACAAGCGGGTGTGCCTGGTGTTCCTGGACAACAGTGAGCGGGGATTTCTGGGGGCCAAGTCCTTCCGGCGCAAGCACCTCAGCGTTTCGGAGAGCTGTCTCTTCTTCAACTTCGACTGTGTGGGGGACGGGGAGCACCTCCTCTTCATGCCCAGCAAGCTTTCCCGCTGGGACGCCGACCTGGTAAACGCCCTCGTCGACGCCTTCCCCCCGGAGGGAAAGCGGCAGAGCCATGTGCTGGACCAAGGGCTTATCTACTACCCCTCTGACCATCGGAAGTTCAAATTCCATGTGGCGGTGTGTGCCTGCCGCCGTCTGGCGGGGCTGGGGTACTACATTCCCCGCCTGCGCAGCCGTCGGGACACGGTTCTGGAGGAGGAGAACCTCACTTATCTGACGGAGGGCTTTCTCCGCTTCCTGCCCCTGTATCTCAAGAACCAGGGGAAATAAGGAGAAAAGCAAAATTTTTTGGTTGACAATGCCCCGTATTTCCGATAGAATACAGGGCGATGCGAGGAAAAGGAAGAGTAGCGGGACGTCCTCTGGCAGAGAGCCTCCGGTGGGTGCAAGGAGGGGAGAGGCCGCCTGTGAATACCCCTTGGAGCAGACCGTTCGAACCCCTCTTGGGCAGTAGGGCGGTCCGGGTGCGCCCGATAGCGCGCGGGAGTCTCTTGGGACTCCGTGAGGCCCCAGGCCGTGAGGCGGGGGCGAACCAGAGGTGGTACCGCGTACGTTTACGCCCTCTGTCCAATGTGGGACAGAGGGTGTTTTTTATGGAAGTTACGGGAAATATGGAAAAGCAATCCCGGCGGGGGACGATCTACTGCTTCATTGCCGCCACGCTCTATAGCATCGGCGGTCTGTGCATCAAGGTGATTCCCTGGCACGGCCTGTCCATCAACGGCGCCCGGAACATGGTGGCCCTGTTGGTGGTGGGGGGCTATCTGCTTCTGAGCCGCCACCATCTGCGGCTGAACCGATGGATTTTGCTGGGGGCAATCAGCGTCTGCGGCACCAACGTGCTCTTCACCCTGGCCAACAAGATGACCACCGCCGCCAACGCCATCGTCCTCCAGTTCACCGCACCCATCTTTGTGATCCTCCTGGGGATCCTCTTCCTACGCCGCAGGCCCACACGACTGGATGTGGGGGCCTGCGTGCTGGTGCTGTTGGGGGTGCTCTGCTTCTTTGTGGAGGGCCTGGAGGTGGGCGGCATGGCGGGCAACGTGGTGGCCCTGGTGTCCGGCCTCAGCTACGCCGGGGTCTTCCTCCTCAACGACATGCCCGACAGCGACCCCATCTGCTCCGTCTTCTGGGGAGACGTGCTCAGCGTCCTCATCGGCTTCCCGTTCCTGGTACAGGAGACTGCCTTTACACCCACTGCCATTACCAGTGTGGTGATCTTAGGGGCCTTCCAGGTGGGGCTGGCCTATGTGCTGCTTACCATCGGTTTGCGCACCACCCCGGCGGTGACCGCCTCCTTAGTGTCCGGCATTGAGCCGGTGCTGAACCCCATTCTGGTGGCGGTATTCTACCATGAGACCATCGGTCCCCTGTCCCTGGTGGGGGCGGTGGTGGTCATCGGCGGCGTGGTGGGCTACAACGCCCTCCGGGCCCGCCGTGCCAAGGCGGAAATCGCCGCATAAGTAATGAAAAACAGGAAAACATTGAGATAAAAGGAGAATGATCATGCAGATTTATGAGGAACTGGTGGCTCGTGGGCTTATTGCCCAGGTCACCAACGAGGAAGAGATCCGGGAGATGGTCAACAACGGTAAGGCCACCTTCTACATCGGCTTTGATCCCACGGCGGACAGCCTCCACGTAGGTCACTTCATGGCATTGTGCCTGATGAAGCGGCTGCAGATGGCGGGCAACCGGCCCATTGCCCTCATCGGCGGCGGCACCGGCATGGTGGGGGATCCCTCCGGCCGCACCGACATGCGCTCCATGATGACGGTGGAGACCATCCAGCACAACTGTGACTGCTTTAAAAAACAGATGGAGCGGTTCATTGACTTTGGCGAGGGCAAGGCCCTGATGCTCAACAACGCCGACTGGCTGATGAAGCTCAACTACATTGAGCTGCTCCGTGAGGTGGGCGCCTGCTTCAGCGTGAACAACATGCTCCGGGCGGAGTGCTACAAGCAGCGCATGGAGAAGGGCCTCAGCTTCCTGGAGTTCAACTACATGATCATGCAGTCCTACGACTTCTACTACATGTTCCAGCACTACGGCTGCAACATGCAGTTCGGCGGCAACGACCAGTGGAGCAACATGCTGGGCGGCACGGAGCTGATCCGGCGGAAGCTGGGGAAGGACGCCCACGCCATGACCATCACCCTGCTGCTCAACAGCGAGGGGAAGAAGATGGGCAAGACCGCCTCCGGCGCAGTGTGGCTGGACCCCAACAAGACCTCCCCCTACGACTTCTACCAGTACTGGCGGAACGTGGAGGACGCCGACGTCCTCAAGTGCATCCGGATGCTCACCTTCCTGCCTCTGGAGCAGATCGACGAAATGGACAAGTGGGAGGGCAGCCAGCTCAACCGCGCAAAGGAGATCCTGGCCTATGAGCTCACCGCCCTGGTCCACGGCAAGGAGGAGGCGGAAAAGGCCCAGGAGTCTGCTAAGGCCCTCTTCGGCGGCGGCGGGAATAAGGACAACATGCCCACCACCACCCTCACCGAGGCCCAGTTTGAGGACGGCCAGATGGGGGCCATCAGCCTCCTGGTGGCCTGCGGCCTGGCGCCCAGCCGGGGCGAGGCCCGCCGTCTCATTCAGCAGGGCGGCGTCAGCGTCAACGATCAGAAGGTCACCGACATCGACCAGAAGTGGGATATGGACGACTTCAAGGGCGAGGGCGTCATTGTGAAGAAGGGCAAGAAGGTCTTCCACCGGGCCGTGCTTTAAAGCAGGGCAGGGGAGACTGGGACGGCGCGGGGACACGTTCTCCGCGCCGCCTTTTCGCGGCCACAGTTGCACAACGGGCGAAAGTATGCTATACTGACCTCAATTGCGACAGAAAGCGGGGAAAACCATGGAAATGACCTTTCGTACCGCCGCCTTCGGCGGCTTTCACCGTCAGGATGTGACGGACTATATTGCCAATATGGCCAAGGAGAACAGCGATCGGGTGGCCGCTCTGGAGCAGGAGCGGGACCAGCTGCGGCAGGAGCTGGAGGCCCGGGAGGCCCAGGGGACGGAACTTGCCGCCCTGCGGGAGCGCTGCGCCAAGCTGGAAGCTCAGGAGAAGGAACGGGCCGCCCGGATGACCCAGCTGGAGACCCAGGCAGCGGAGCGGGACACTCTTGCCCGGCGGGTAGAGGAGCTGGAGAGCCAGGCAGACGAATATAGCGACCTCAAGCAGCATATCGCCGGTATTGAACTGGACGCCCACCGCCGCGCCGACCAGCTGCTGGAGGAATCCCGGCGGAAGGCCGACGCCATCGTGGCCCAGGCCAACACCGACGCCGCCCGCATCCGCAAGCAGGCGGAGGAACAGCTCCTGGAGCTGAGCCAGCGCTATGAGGAGCTGCTGCGGGCCTTCGAAGTGGCTGCCGGCCACGTGAAGGGGGAGCTGCGGAAGATGGACGTGGCGGTGGGCCAGCTGCCCCTGGCCTTTAACCACCTCTCCTCTGGCCTCCGGGAGCTGAAGGAGAAAACCATTCCTGGGACAAAGGAGTAAAGGAAAGTCGCATTACAGATAAAAGAGCCGTCCCGACGGAGCCGTTCCGCCGGGGCGGCTTTTTGCTGCCGTTGTCACGGCCATGGAGGAAGCGGTATATACTGTAGTGAAGCTGCTTGGAGAGGAGGGGAGCGCGCCATGTATGGAGGATGCCGTCTGCTGGGCCTGTGCGCCCTGGCGCTGGGATTGGGAATCCTGATCACCGCCATTTTTCCCGTAGGCGCGCTGCTCTTTCTCATCTCATTCCTGCTCATCGGATGCGGATGGGCGTGTATGCGGAGAAGATAGGAGGCGCTGCATGAAGGTGGTAATCGTCAAGCCCCCCAAGATGGTGGGCAAAATCCTGCGGAGAATCTTCCGCATTCAGGCATAGAGGTCGTCCCTCCCTCATAGGATGGCGGTGAAGAACACATCGTGATGGAGGGCGCCATGGAACTGCATTTGAAAACGGAGCAATTTACTTATTATGAGGCGGCGGAGGAGGCTCCGCTGTCCCTGGAGACCACCCAGGAGGCCATCGTCCCCGACAGCTGCGCCGATGTGGAGCGGATCGTGGACACCACCGGCGTGGTGCTGGTACATAGCAAGGACGTGGGGCCGGAGGGACGGCTGGAGATCAACGGCGTCATCAAGGCCACCGTGCTGTTTCTGCCGGAGGCGGGGCGGGAGCCGGGGGCCGTCCACATTTCCATTCCCTTCCACACCGCCTGCGAGCTGCGGGAGGGGGCGGGGCGCTGCGCTGTCCGGCCCTGGCTGCGCAGCATTGATTCCCGGCTTTTGAACCCCCGCAAGATGCTGACCCGGGCGGACCTGGTGCTGGAGATCACCGCCTACCGGCAGAGGACCGTCCAGCTCTGCACCGCCGCCGAGGGTGACGACACCCTCCAGGTGCTGGAGGACCAGGCGGAGACCACGGTGCTCACCGACGTGGCGGAACGGGAATTTCCCTATGTGGAGGAGATGACCGTCTCCGCCAGCCGCCGGGGGATTCGGGAAATTCTGGACAGCAGGACAGTGCTGTTTCCCTCAGAGACCAGGATCATCGGCTCCAAGCTGGTGCTCAAGGGCATCGTCCGGGGGGAGCTCCTCTGCCGGGACACGGCGGGGGAGGTGTTCCATCTCAGCCAGGAGTATCTTTTCTCCCAGATCATGGAGACGGGGGCCTCGGAGGACACGGGCTTCGCCCGGGCCTCCTTCTGCCTCACCGGCTACGACTACACCATCGGATCGGAAAACGACCGGGACGACGACCACGTGGTCACCATGTCCCTCCACATCCGCTCCTTTGCAGAGATTCTGGAGAAGCGGCGGCTGCGATTCCTCGCGGACATGTACAGTCTTACACAAGAGCTGGAGCTGGAGCGGCAGACCCTCACCGTATGGGAGGATACCCGATCCTACACCCGCAAGCAGAATCTGCGGGAGGTGCTGGAGACAGGGGTGGGGGTGCGTCAGGTGGCGGCGGCCTGGATTTGCCTCGGTCCCTGCCAGCGGCAGCAGGGGGAGGAGGGGGCCGGCGTCCAGCTCCCTGTGCAGCTGAAGGCCCTGTATTTGGACGAGAACGACCAGCTGCAGCTGGCGGAGAAGACGGTCCAGGTCCACGGAGAGACCGACGACAGCGCCGCCGGGCGCATCGCCGTGTCCTGTCCCGGGGAAGCGGCTGCCGGTCCTGCCCCTGAGGGGGTGGAGCTGCGCTTTGCCCTGGAGTTTGCCGTGGACACGGGGGTACGGTCGGAAAAGCCCTGCATTGCCCAGGTGAAATGCCGGGAGCTTCCTGAGGAGGAGGCCGCGTCCTCCATCGTGCTGCGGAAGCTCTCTCCGGGGGTTCGGCTGTGGGACGTGGCCAAACAGTATCGTACCACCGCCGCCGACATCCTGGCGGCCAATGCCGTGGACAGCGAGGAGGCTCTCAGCAGCGACAAGCTGATTTTGATTCCCCGGCATCGGATATGAGAAAAGGCCCCATACGGAGCAAGTGCTCCGTATGGGGCCATTCCCATTTATCGGGTAGCGGTGCGCTTTCGTCTGCGGCGGAGATGCAGGATCACGCCTGTACCCAGAAGCAGGACCCCGAGGATGGCCGGCAGGAGAGGAAGAGGGGAGAAGCTGCGGCGGAGGAGGACAATCTGTCCCTCGGCGTCGCCCTCCCATACGAGATAGCTCCCATCCCACTCTGCCCTTGCCGTCTGCCAGCCCTTGCCGGTGAGGACGGCGACAGCGTCGGCGTCCTGAGCCCTGAGGTGGAGAATTATGGTATCCCCTCCGCCGGTGGCGGTATACCGCCAGGCGGATACGGCAGTGTAGCCTGCCGGAACCTCCTCCGGGAGAGCCATCTCCTCCACTGCCAAGGCGGCCTCCGGGTCAAAGGTTCCTTCCGCCAGGAGAAGGGGGATCTCCTCCCCGGAGGAGAGGGTGGACAGGGGCTGGGAGAATTGGGCCTCCAGCACCAGGGAGCGGCGCAGGTTGGTGGTAGGGAAGTCGGGCCACTGGCCGTACTCCCCGTTTCGCCGGGGCGGCTGAGGAACCTGGGAGAGATCTAAATCCTCCCCGTAGGAGAAGGGGATCTCCGCCACGGTTTTTCCGTCCGCTGTGAAGCGGTAGGAGAAGTGGAGAAAGTCAGCGGGAATCCCGGAGAGCTGGGAGAAGTCCTCGAAGGACAGCCCCTGGGCAGTCTCCGCATAGTCCACGCCGTCCACCCCTGCCAGATCCTCCAGGAGATACCGGTTGCCGCTGAGTACGTCCTCCGCCTCGCCGGCGATGGCCCCCCGGCACTCCCCGTCTCCCTGGGCAGTGACCATGGCCCGGCAGTCGGTGAGGGTCCCGGCTTTGCCGGCGATTCCTCCCAGCCAGCTGCCGCCGGTGAGATCCACCAGGGCGGCGCACCGCAGCACCGTTCCCCGGGTCCTGCCCACGATGCCGCCGCAGTAGTCTGTACCGGTTTCCACGTTGCCTCGGGCAGCGCAGTCCAGGAGGATCCCCAGCTCGCAGCGACCGGAAATACCGCCGCCGCTGTCGTTTTTCACTACCACGGAACCGTCAAACCGGCAGTCCCGGATGACGGCCCGCACTGTGGCGGTGACGTCGGAGAGAAGCTCCAGGTCCTCCAGATCCCAGGTCTCCTCCGGGTCGCCGTCCACCGCCGGGAACACGCCGCCGGCGATGCCGCCGGTGTTGCTGTCCCCGTTGACGGTGCAATCGGCCCGGCAGCCGGACACCAGTCCGGGGCCCTCCGTGACCTCTTCGCCCAGCTCCGACACCGTGAGCTCCGGCTCCCGGCTCAGGTTATAGATGGCTTGGCGGACTTGTTGCAGCTGATTTAAAACAGCGGAGGCGGAGGCGTGGAGGGCGGCGTTGTCCGTCCCGGCCCGGTCCGTCATGGCCTGGACCTGATCTTGAATTACCGTCAGCTGGCCGTCGATGCGGTCCGCCGCCGCCTGAGTCTTTTCACCCAGGCCGTCGGTGTAAGACTTCAGAAGGGCACGGATGGCGTCGGCTTCCCGATCCACCGTGTCCAGATGGAGGGAAGCGGCCGACGACAGGGCGCTGCCTGCGTCGGAGAGATGGGTCAGGGCGTCGTGGATGCGCCCGGCGGACCGGTCCATCTCCCGCCAGGCGCTCCCCACCTGGGAGGACGTCTGGTCGCAGACCGCTTTCCAGCGGCTGACCAGCGCCCGGGTCAGGGCGGGGATCTCCTCCACGGATGCGGCAATGGCGCTGAGATGTCCGGAGGGATCCATGGCGGGGAAGGGGAGGGAGAGGGCGCCTTCCACATCTCCCTCCAGCAGCAGGGCGCTCACATTCTCCAGGTAACTGCGGAGGCTCTCCAGCTCCGAGGCCATGGCGGAGAGGTGGGAGCGGATCTGTTGGGCCTGGCTGTGGATCTGGGCGAGGGTGCTGTCCAACGCATCCACCGCATCCCGCAGGCCGCTGTCCCCACTGACGGCGGCATCCCCCAGTGCCTTCCGAAAGGACGACGTTTCGTTCAGTAAGGTGTCAATGTCGCCGTCTGCGTCCTTCTGGAAGTTGTCCGCTGCATCCCGCAGGCCGTCCAAAGCGCTGTCGATGGCGGTGAGGCGGAGGTTCAGCTCATCGGACATAGCCTGGAAGTCCTGGTGTCCCTCACTGCCGGCGCGGTGGGCCTCACTCTGAATAGAGGAGAGGGCGTCGTGAATCACCTGTACATCCGCAACCCCCTGGTCCGCCATGGCGCTGAGCTGGTCGGTGAACCGCCCCATCTCATTGAAAAGGGCGGTGAGGCTGTCGTTGAGAGCATCGGCGGGGGAGGGGCCGTAGGTGAGGTCCAGGTCGGGGGCGAAGAGGCCCACAATGCCGCCCACCTCCTTGCGGCCCCAGATCTCGCCGGTGTTGACGCAGTTTTGTATCGCGCCGGACTGGAGACCCGCAATGCCGCCCACCCGGTAGCCCAGGTGAAGATATCCCACCTTGCCGCTGTTGCTGCAGCCGGTGATAACGCCGTCGGACCGGCCGGCAATGCCGCCGGTATTGAGTCCGGCAGTCTGGTCCGGGTCGGTGTTGATGAGGCCGGAGTTGCTGCAGCCGGAAATGGTGCCGTGATTTTGCCCGGCGATGCTGCCGGTGTCGGTCTCCCCGGAGACGGCGGCGGCACTGGCACAGTCCTGGATCTGTCCGCTGTTGCAGCCCACCATGCCGCCCACTTCCTCTTTCGCGGTTACAATGCCCCGCACGGTGCAACGCCGGATCGCTCCCTCGCTCTCACCGGCCAGAAGTCCCACCCGGCAGGCGGAGCCCCCCGGTTCCACGTGGCCCTCCACCGTCAGGTCCTCCACAGTGGCGGAGGCCGTCAGGGTGCGGAAGAGCCCGATCTTGGAGCCCTTATCCCGGAGATTTAGCCCTCGGATGGTGTGGCCGTTGCCGTGGAAGGTTCCCTGGAAAATGGGAATGCCGGAGAAGTCCAGATCGGTGAGATCCAGGTCCGCCTCCAGTTCCGCAGTGACGCTTTGCGACCACACGTCGCTGGTACAACGCCGGGCGAAGTCCAGAAAATCCTCCTCACTGCGGATGGTGACAGTCTGGCCTTCCGCCCATACGGTGGGGGCCGCGGACAGGAGGAGCAGGAGGGCCATCAGGGCCGCTCCGATCCGTTTTCCTTGACGCATGTCATTTCCTCCTTCGGTTCTTCTTCTGCGGCGGGATGCCTGCTTTCGATGAGAGCGTCGATATTGCCGTGGATCACGCCCTTGATCTCGCCGTCAATGAAGGCATCCACATGGCCCCGGATGTGACCGTCCAGCCGCATGGTGCCATTTTGGAACCGCTGCTTGCGGTCTCGGTTGAGAGTGATGGCTGTCCGCTCAATCAGGGTGTCCCCCAGCAGCAGAAGCTGGGGCAGCACCGTCATCACCAGCACGATGGAGGTGACGGTGCCCCGGCCCAGAGTCTGGCCCACGGAGCCGATGGTGGCGTCGGTGGAGATGCCGCCGATGAGAAAGCCCGCCACCGCCATGATGGTGCCGGAGGTGAGAATGGTGGGAAAGCTCTGGCTCAGCGTCTCCACCACCGCCTCCTTCCGGTCCATCCGGCGCTTCAGCTCCAAGTAGCGGTTGGTGATGACAATGGCGTAATCGATGGTAGCCCCCATCTGGATGGAGCTGACCACCAGGTAGCTGAGGAAGAAGAGATTGGTGTCGGTGAGCACGGGCACGGAGAAGTTGATCCAGATGGAGCCCTGGATGGTGAGCACCAGCAGGATGGGCAGCCCGGCGGACTTGAAGGTGAAGAGCAGAATCACCATGACGAAGAGAGCGGTGAGGATGCTGATCTTCAGGTTGTCTCCGGAGAAGGAGCTGGCCAGATCGAAGGCGTTGGTGGAGTTGCCCACCAGAATCACGTCATCGCCGTAGTAGCCCCGGGCAATGGCACGGATCTCATCCAGCAGGGCATAGGTTTCCTCTCCCTCCTCAGGCACATCCGCCACGAACACCAGCCGGGACCAGTTCTCACCCCGCAGCTGGCTGAGGCCAAGATCCAGCTGCTCTCGAAGATCCTCCACTTTCTCCTCCTGGTCCGCCGTCAGGGAGACCACGCCCTTGTCCTTCTGCTCCAGCAGGAATTCAAACACGTCGATAAGAGGAACGTCGTAGTCGTCCGGGTCCTGGAAGATGGCGCCGTACTCTTCCACACTGAGACCATAGGCCTGGTAGAGAAGCCTCGCCAGCTCCACATCCACACCCGCCAGTTCCGCAAACTGGCGGGTGTTCATCTTGTCGGTGAGCATCCTGCCGTCCTCAATCTCGATGTTGGCGAGGCCCGTGGCGGAGGTAACCTCCTCCAGTGCCCCCACCTGGCTGAGAACCCGCTGCTCTTTGTCGTAGTCCCCCCGGGGAACCAGCACGGCGATGGTGTTCTTCTCTCCGAAGGTGTCCGCCACCTTTTCATTGGCAATGCGCCACTCCGGTTTGTTGTCAAAATCTGTATCGTTGACGGAGAAGACGTACTCGCATCGGGCGGACAGCACTGCTGCCGCCACGATCACCGCCAGGAAGAGGGGAGGGAGCACGAACCGCAGCTTCAGCACGCCCTTGCCCCACCAGGTGATGCGGGGCACCAGATCCCTGTGGCGGGTGCGCTCGATGGGGCGGTTGAAGAGCATCAGAAGCCCCGGCATCAGGAGAAATACGCACAGCATGCTGCAGACGATGCCTTTGGCCAGAACGATGCCCATGTCAAAGCCGATCCGCAGCTGCATCAGCATCAGAGCCACCAGACCGGCGATGGTGGTGAGGCTGGAGGAGGAGATCTCCACGATGGCCTTGCTCAAAGCGGCGATGTCCGCCTCCCGGGCGGGCAGACCGTTGTCCCGCTCCTCCATGTACCGGTGGCAGAAGATGATGGCATAGTCGATGGCCAGGGCCAGCTGCAAAACCACGGCGATGGCGTTGGTGATGAAGGAAATGGTGCCGAAGAGGAAGTTGGTGCCCATGTTCAGCACCGCCGCAGCGGCGAAGACGATGAGATACACCGGTACCTCCATATAGCTCTTGGAGGTGAACAGCAGCACCACCACGATGACCACCGCGGCGATGAGGAGGATCACCGTCATCTCCTGCTGGAGGCTGGCGGAGGTGTCCTGTCCTACAGTGGAGGAGATGTACACGTCCCAGCCCTCCAGGGCCTGCCGGACGTCCTCCATGGCGGCCACGGCCTCGGGATCGGTTTCCGGTGCGTCAAAGGAGACGGAGAGGAGGGCGGAGGCGTTGGTGTAGTGCTCCGGAGTGTCGTCAAAGGTCACCTCCGACACGCCGGGGATGGCCTCCAGACGGTCCGCCAGCTCCCAGGCGGTGTCCACAGTGATGTTGGCTACCATCACGTTGGCGCTGCCCAGGGTGACGAACTCCTCGTCCATAAGGGTGAGGCCCCGGCGGGTCTCCGTCTCCGGTGGGAGGTAGGAGGTGATGTCGTTGTTGATCTGCACCTTGTCGATGGAGGCGGCGCAGAAGAGGAAGGCGGCCAGAAAGATGAGGTAGAAGGCCTTCCGTTTGTCCACGATGAACCGCGCCAGCTTGGTCATCACGTTTTCCGATTGCTTTTCCTGCTGCATATCGCACGCATCCTCTCAGATATTGGGAATGAACCGCTCCAGGTTCTCCAGCAGCCGCTCCTCCGGTACGGGGTCGTCGCTGCTGAGCCACCAGCGGATCAGAGAGAACATGGCCCCCACGTAGAATCGGGCGGCGATCTCCGGGTCGCTGTCGGGAAGGGCCCGGCGGAAATCGGGCTGGGACAGGCGGAGGTACAGCTGCCGGGCGGCGGCGTCCTCCAGCAGCCGCGCCTCCGTGTCCGCGCCGCTCTGAAGGCAGGCCCGGTAGAGGGCCTTCCGGTCCCGGAAGAAGTGGAGGGCATTACGGGAGGCAGTCAGGAAAAACTGGCGGGGGCTGCCGCTGTCCTCCGGGATGCAGGTGGAGATGCACTCCCGCTCCAGCTGCTGCAGCATATAGCGCAGCAGCTCCTGCTTGTCGGTGAAGTGGGCGTAGAAGGTGGTGCGATGGACCATGGCCCGGCGGCAGATGTCACTGACGGACAGCTCCTGGAAGGACCGCTCCTCCATCAGCGCCGCCAGGGCCTCTACCAGACTGTGCCGGGTCTTGCGCTGCCGGAGATCTAAATTCTCCTGATTCTTTTGCCGCATCATACATGCCGCTCCTTTCCCTGCCTCTTTGCGGGACCATCATAGCGCGATAAACTACACTTGTCAAGATAAAATACAAATGTCGATTAAAAGCGCAAAAAAACCGGCCCGCCCTGATTGGCGGACCGGCAGGAGACAGGGGAGAGGATCAACTCTCCGCGTAGCGGGAGAGAAACTGGCGGGTGCGCTCCTCCCGGGGGTGCTCGATGACCTCCCGGGCGGGGCCCTTCTCCACAATGACTCCCTCGTCCATGAAGATCACGTCGTCGGCCACATCCCGGGCGAAGGCCATCTCATGGGTGACGATGATCATGGTGGTTTTCTGTTCGGCAAGGCCCCGAATCACCTTCAGCACCTCCCCGGTGAGTTCCGGGTCCAGGGCGGAGGTGGGCTCGTCAAAGCAGAGAATGTCCGGATGCAGGGCCAGGGCGCGGGCGATGGCCACCCGCTGCTGCTGGCCGCCGGAGAGCTGGCTGGGGTAGTGATTGGCTCGCTCGCTGAGGCCCATTTTGGCCAGAAGCTCCCGGCCCTCCTCCTGAATCTCCTCCAGAATGGCCTTCTTGTTCGCCTTGAACTCCGGCCGCTCCTGGAAGAGGAGCTCCTTGGCCAGGGTCACGTTCTTCAGGGCCGTGTACTGGGGGAAGAGGTTAAAGGACTGAAACACCATGCCGAAGTGAAGACGCTTTTTCCGCACCTCGCTCTCCCGCTGGGTAGCGGGGTCGGCGGCGTCAAAGATCACATTGCCATTGACGGAGATGACGCCCTTGTCCGGCTTCTCCAGGAAGTTGAGGCACCGGAGAAGGGTAGTCTTCCCGCTGCCGGAGGAGCCGATGATGGCCAGGGCCTGGCCCTGTTCCAGATCGAAGCTGATGTCCTCCAGGACTCTGGTGGGGCCGAAATGCTTTTCAATATGATGTACGTCCAAAACTGCCATGTTCGGTCCTCCTCATTACTGAAAGAATTCCATCTTCTTCTCCAGCTTGCCCAGCAGTACCGTGACCACGCCGCTGAAGATCAGGTAGTACACGGCGGTGAAGAACAGGGGCCACACCAGGCCGGCGATGCCGGAGTTGCCCTTCATGAAGGACTCACCCATCCAGATGACCTCCTGCAGGGCGATGACCCGGGCCAGGGAGGTGTCCTTCACCAGGGTGATGACCTCGTTGGACATGGGAGGGACGATGCGCTTGATCATCTGCAGCAGGGTGATGTGGCGGAAGATCTGGAGCTTGGTCATGCCCAGCACCTGGCCTGCCTCCTGCTGGCCCTTGGGAACGCCCTGGATGCCGCCCCGGTAGATCTCGGAGAAGTAGCAGGCGTAGTTGATGATGAAGGCCACGCACACGGCGATCATCCGTCCGGTTTCGCCGCTGGGCCAATAAAACCACTTCTTGGTGCCGGGAATGTAGAAGAGGGCGATGATCTGCAGCACCAGGGGAGTGCCCCGGATAATCCAGACGAAGGTGCGGGTGACCCACCGCAGGGGCGGGAAGCGGCTCATGGAGCCAAAGCTGATGATGAGGCCCAGGGGCAGGGCCCCCAGCAGGGTGATGAAGAACAGCTGCAGCGTTTTGAGAAAGCCGCTATTCAGGGCCGATAAAACCGTTTGAAAGGTGCTGGAGGTAAAAAATTCCATCATATTGGTATCGTCCTCTCCGGGTGGTTGTGGTGGGGCGAAAAGCCGCCGAAAGGCAGAGCGCGCATAGGGCGCGCTCTGCCTCAGGTGTGTCTATGGGGAAGGGATCAGTCCAGAATCACGGCGTCCTGAAGGCCGTAGGTGGTGGCGGTCTCCAGCACGGTGCCGTCGGCTACCTTCTCTGCCCAGAAGGTATTGAAGGCGTCCACCAGATCAGAGCCCTGGCGGAAGCCCACGCCGTACTCCTCGGACTCCAGACCCTGGGTGTCGTTGAGGTTGAGGCTATATACCAGATCGGCATAGCTGGTGCCCTCGCCGGTCATCTCGGCGGCCATCAGAACGTCAATGACGGCGGCGTCAGAGGTGCCCGCGGAGACCTCCATCAGGGCGTTGGCCTGGGCCTGGACGGGAACGGTGGTGGCCCCCAAGGCTTCGGCGGCGTCCTCACCGGCGGAGCCGGACTCCACGGCGATGTTCAGGCCCTCCAAAGAGGTGAGACCCTCGAAGTCAGCAGCCTTGTCGGCGGAGTAAACCAGGGTCTGGTAGTTGGTGCAGTAGGGGACGGAGGTGCCCATGGCCGCCAGCACGTCCTCACCCAGGGTCATGCCGTTCCACACACAGTCAATGGCCTTGGAGTTCAGCTCCTCCACCTTGTAATCCCAGGTGATCTCCTGGAACTCCACGCTGACGTCCAGGCTCTCGGCGAAGGCCTTGGCCATGTCGGCGTCAAAGCCGATCCACTCCTCGCTGCCCTCGGCCTTGTAGTCCATGGGGGCAAAGTAGGTGATGCCAACCACCAGAGTGCCCTTGTCCTTCACATACTGCAGGTCGCTCTCGGCGGTGTCGCCGCCCTCGTCACCAGCGCCGCTGTTGTCGCTGACATTGTTGCCGGCACCGCCGTTATTGGCGCTGCCGCCGTTGTTGGTGGTGGTATTGCCGCAGGCCGCCAGAGCCAGCATCATGGCCAGGACCAGCAGCAAAGACGCAATTCTTTTCATCTTCAAAAATCCTCCTTGATTACCGAAGGTATCTCCTTCGGCCACTATGCTATAATTTACCATGCTAAAGTGCTAATGTAAAGAAAGAAATAAGAGAATTTCCTCCAAATATTCTGCATCTATTTTGTATAACTTGCATAGTATTCAGGAGACGACCGGGGAGCTGGTCCGGCAGGGAAAAGGGGGACACATATTCCTGTCCCCTTTTTCATAAGGTGGGTGCAGGAGAACTAAGTGAAAAGAGGACGGTGCTATGACAAACACGACCATCTATCAAGACATCGCGCAGCGGACGGAGGGGAGCCTTTTTGTAGGGGTTCTGGGTCCGGTGCGGACGGGAAAATCCACCTTTATCAAGCGGTTCATGGAGACCCAGGTGATCCCCAACATCGACAACGTGTACCGCAGGGAGCGGGCCATTGACGAGCTGCCCCAGAGCGGCAGCGGCCGGACCATCATGACGGCGGAGCCCAAGTTTGTCCCCGAGGAGGCGGTGGAGGTGTCTCTGGAGGACGGCGTTACCTTCTCCGTCCGTCTCATCGACAGCGTGGGCTACATGGTGAAGGGGGCCATGGGCCAGATGGAGGACGACCACCCCCGGATGGTGATGACCCCCTGGTTCCCCCAGGAGATCCCCATGGCGGAGGCGGCGGAGCTGGGGACCAGGAAGGTCATCACGGAGCACTCCACCGTGGGCATTGTGATCACCACCGACGGTTCCATCACCGACATCGACCGGGAGGACTATATCGAGCCGGAGGAGCGGGTGATCCGGGAGCTGAAGGAGCTGGGAAAGCCCTTTGTAGTGCTCCTCAATTGTGCTGAGCCCCAGAGCCAGCGCGCCCAGGCCATCAGTGCCGAAATTGCCCAGAAGCACGGCGTAGCCTGTATGCCGATCAACTGCCTTACCCTCAGTGAACAGGACATCAAGGAGATCATGAAAGCGCTCCTCTTTGAGTTCCCCCTCAGCGAAATGGACTTCTTCCTGCCGCCCTGGGTGGATGCTCTGGAGATGGATCACCCCATCAAAAGCGGTATTTATACCCGTATCCGGGAGACGGCGGCAGATCTCCGTCATGTCCGGGAGGTGAAGGGGGCCATGGCAGCCATCGGGGAGGGAGAGCAGATCAGCGCCTCCCGACTTACCGCCATGGACCTGGGGAAGGGCGTTGCCACCGTGGAGCTGGAGCTGCCCCGGCAGCTCTTCTACGAGACCCTCAGCGCACAATCCGGCTTCCATGTGGCCGACGATGGAGACCTCCTCAGCCTTATGCGCTCCCTGGCGGAGGTGAAGAAGTCCTATGACAAGGTGTCCGGGGCCCTGGAGAGCGTCTACGAGACGGGCTACGGCATTGTCATGCCCACCATGGAGGAGCTCATCCTGGCGGAGCCGGAGATCATGCGCCAGGGGGGCCGCTATGGCGTGCGGCTGAAGGCCAACGCCCCCTCCATCCACATGTTCAAGGTGGACATCGAATCCACCGTGTCCCCCATCGTGGGCAACGAGAAGCAGAGCGAGGACATGGTGAACTACCTTATGGAGAAGTTCGAGGGGGACACGGGGAAGATCTGGGAGTCCAACATCTTCGGCCGCAGCTTCCACGAGCTGGTGAACGAGGACCTCCAGGCCAAGCTTCAGCGGATGCCGGAGGACGCCCGGAAGAAGTTCCAGGAGACCCTCCAGCGCATCGTCAACGAGGGCAGCGGCGGGCTCATCTGTATCATTCTTTAATAGTAAGAGGCGGTCTCGGTGAGACCGCCTCAATTTTTTGTAAAAATTTTCTACAAGTGGTTTACAAAGTAGACCACTTGTAGTATAGTAGGTTTACAAAGTAGACCAAAGGAGGAGTGACCATGGGAGAGATCCATCTGACAGCCAGCGAGTGGAACGTATTGGACAGCCTCTGGGAGAAGTCCCCCCAGACGGTGATGGAGCTGGTGAGTGTTCTGTCTCAGCGGGTGGGGTGGGCCAAGAGCACCACTATCACCACTCTGCGACGGATGGAGGAGAAGGGGCTGGTCCGGGCGGAAGTGATCGACAAGGCGAAGCACTATACACCCGCTGTGGAGCGGGAGACGGCGGTGGTACAGGAGACCAGCAGTTTCCTCAACCGGGTCTACCGGGGCAGCATCGGTCTTATGGTGAGCTCCATGGCCCGGCGGCAGGCACTCACGGAGGAGGACATTCGGGAGCTGCGGGAAATTCTGAAGCACGCGGAAGGAGGGGACAAAGATGCTTGAGTGGATTGTCACATCCAGTCTGCTGATCTTTGTGGTGCTGGCGCTGCGGCTGCTGCTGCGCAACCGGCTCAGCGGCCGGGTGCGGTACGCCCTGTGGGGGCTGGTACTGTTGCGGCTGCTGATTCCGGTGCAGCTGTTCACCGCGCCGGTGTCGGTGGGGGACTATCTGCCCCAGCCAGACGCCGCCGCCCTGGAGGAGCGGACCCTCTATGTACTGCCGGTTCAGGAGATCCCCTTGGAGGAGGCGGAGCAGGCCGGGCTGATCCAGACAGAGGAAGGCGGTCTGGCCGCATCCGATGCCGACGCCTCCGGATACGCCCGGGTGGAGGGGGACACGGTGCGGCGGTACGCCGGGAAGATCAGCGCGGCGGACTTGGCCCTGTGGGTCTGGGGGAGCGGCTACGCCCTGGTGCTGCTGGCCCTGCTGTGGTCCAATGTCCGCTTTGCCCGGCGGCTCAAGCGACTGCGCCGCCCTCTGGAGACAGGGGACTGCCCGCTGCCGGTGTATGAGGCGGAGGGACTTCCTTCCCCTTGCCTTTTCGGATTATTTCATCCTGCAATTTACATAACACCTGAAGTAGAGGCAAACCCGGTGGTGCTGCGCCATGTGCTGGCCCATGAAACCACCCATTACCGCCATGGAGACCATCTCTGGAGTGTCCTCCGGGCGGTTGCCCTGGCCCTCCACTGGTACAACCCATTGGTGTGGTGGGCGGTGATCGCCTCCAAGCGGGACGGGGAGCTTGCCTGTGACGAGGGGGCCATCCGTGTGTTGGGGGAGGGAGAGCGGCAGGCCTATGGTGAAACCCTGCTCCATCTCCTGACGGTGAAGCCGGGTCCCGGCGATCTTCTGGCCTGCGCCACCACCATGACCGGGGACAAGGCGAGCATTCGGGAGCGCATTACCCGGATTTCCTGTAAAAGAAAAATCCTTGTCGGTGCATCCGCCGCAGTGATTTTCGCAGCGCTCCTGGCGTGCGTGCTTCTGTTCTCCCATACGGAGGGACAGGATGACCATTCGTTCATCTACATGGGGCTGGATCGTACCACTGTGGAGGGCACGGAGTCCGGGGAGTCGGTTCTGGAGCTGCCTTCCTTCCTGGATACGGAGGATCCCTTCCTCCAGCAGTTCAACCAACAGATGGCGCAGATGAAAGCGGCGTATGAGGAATGGGTCGGCGCGGACCCCGCCAACAGCTGTGAATTGTATGCGTATCCCAGCAGAGGGGAGAGCTGCTATTCCGTTGTGATGGTGGGGAACAAGTGGCCCTCCTACGGCACCGACGGGGAGCTGCAGAGTTTCTGCTATAGCTGGCGGGAGGAGCGGGCAATTACCGTGGAGGACGCCCTGGCCGCCAGCGGCTGGACAGAGGAGGCCATGCTGAATGCGCTGTCCACGTATCTCTACGCCCATCTCACAGATTTTGGCTATCCGGAGGATGCCGCATCCCTTGCGACAAATCTGGAGATCGTGGGCTTCCGCCAGCGGCAGGACGGCGGCTGGGACTTCTTCCTTCAGTATGAGAAGCCGGAGGACCTCTATAGCGACGCCTGGGCCTATCTGTTGACTTTCTCAGACGGTGTGATCATGAAGGGCGTGGCCATTCCTGCGGAGGAAATCGACGACATCGGCTGCAGCCTCGCGGGACTGACTCCCTACACCACGGAGGGACGCTCGACGGTGATGACCGCCGACGCCGTCATGGCCGGCATCACGACGGAAGGCATCCTCTACATGGACTATGATCTGGGGGAACCGGAGGAGGTGGCTTCCACTCTACGCCGCGCCTCCGAGCACATTGTGACCGCAGAGAAGATCGATGAGATACTCTATGACTGGTATGCACTGTGGAATGCGACCATTTACCTCAGCGGAGGCCCGGACAGCTTCGGAAGCGACGACCGGAATCTTTTGCTCCGGGCCGGCCTTCCGGAGAATGTCGTGGAGGTACGATACAGTGACTGGCCGTTTCGCCACACAGTGTATGTAGAGGACGAAGCCCTCTATACCCTCCTTCGGGAAGGCTACAACAGCGAGGGCTGGGTGGATCAGGCGGCCGCGGAGCGCTATGCCGCCCAGCTGGACGCCCACATGGAGGCCGTTTTGAAAAGTCTCCAGGAGACGGATGCAGAACGGGTAGACTGGACGGATCCTCCTGGGGAAACGGCGGACTACACCGGCTGTGAGCTGCTGGACTTCCAGGAGATCGCCGTCTATGATGATCTTCTGCCGGGGCAGGTGATTTACCTTTACAGCTTTGACTATGCCATCACTATGGAGCATCCGGAGAATATGTTCTGGGTAGGTGGGAACTATCTGGACGGAGAACTGCGGATGCGGGGGATGGACGGCTGCACCTACTTTGCCGCTGCTCTGGATGAGAATGGAGATCTGGTAGACACCCGGTTTTTCTGGTACGATCTCTTTTCCGGTCCAAACGAGGCGGCAGGGGAGCGGAATGCCAGAGACGCCATCCTCTCCGGTTTCACCGGCGATGGGGAGGAATGACTCCGTAACCTATAAAAGTGCCGCCGGGAAGCATTGCTTCCCGGCGGCACTTGGCTTCATTGTCGGGAACACCCCGCCGGTCTCTTCATCCGGTTTCATCACGGCCTGATGTGTTGAAAACGCACCATTTTTACGAGGGTTTTCTAACTTTTTGGATTCCATAGGATGTCCTCCTGTGCCGTCTGGTTCGGGGCAAAAGTTGTAGAAAAATTGTAGAAAGTTGTATTGGCACAAAATCGGCTCAATATCGACTTCAAATTGGCACAGCGAATGGTTGCATTG
>CALXDC010000003.1 GCA_944386975.1 uncultured Oscillospiraceae bacterium
CACGGAAGTTAAGCTCGATTCTGCCGACAATACTTGTCTGGAGACGGACCGGGAAGATAGGTAACGCCAACACGAAGTGCTCAGCCACATGGCTGAGCGCTTTTCTTTTTTTATTGCTGCAGCACTTCGCTGCGGTTTTTTCAGATTTTGCGGGCTTTCGCATATAAACAAAATATGAAAAATAAAATGAAAGGTTGACTTTAATAAAATTAAAGTTTATACTGAAAGCAAGAAAGGGGGGAGGAGGATGGCCATTGAGATGGTGCCGGAGTGGATGGCAGAGCTGGAGGAGGAGGACGTGGTCTTCCTCAAAAAGTTCGTGCTGGCCTCCGGGTCCTTGAAGGAAGTGGCCGCTCAGTACGGCGTTACCTACCCCACGGTGCGGCTGCGGCTGGACCGGCTGATTCAGAAAATCCGGCTGGGGGAAGAGGTGGCCGCGGACCCCTATATTGCCACCATCAAACGGCTGGTGCTCAGCGAGAAGCTGGATTTTGACACCGCCAAGGTGCTGATCGGCGCCTACAAGCAGACGAAAAATGCAGGGATACAACAGAGGAAAGAAGGAGAAACACGATGATGATGAAAACGAGCGTGGTAGGCATTGGCCTCCTCTTTGGGGTGTTCGGGGCATTGCTGCCCTTTGCGCTGTTGGTGGTGCTGCAGGTATGGCTGTGCCGGAAAAGCGCCCGACTGGGACTGATCCTGCCGGTTTTGTCCCTTCTGCTGTCGATGGTGCTGGTGTTTTCCCTGGTCTTTTTCCAGAGGGCGACGGGGTATAGCAGCCTTACGGTGACTGATGAGAACGGGCAGGTGGTCCAGCAGGAGGAGAATTTTTCCGGCGTCTCGCCTATGGGCGAAACCATCGCCATAGCGGTGGTCGCATTCCTGGTGACCAATGTCCCCACAGTGGTCTTCGGCGGGATCTGGCTCCACTACAAGGGGCGAGAGGACACCCGGGAGGACCTCAAGCGGATGCAGATTCAGGATCTGGAGTAGAAGCGGCCTCCAGAAGGGAAGAGAAAGAAAGGAGGCGGCAGCATGTCTCTGCACAAGCATTTGATCGGGATGCGGACGCTGAAAAGCGCCCTGGCGATTTTTGTAGCCCTGATGATCGTCAAGCAGTACGGCGCGTCCACCGCCAAGGTGATCTTTGCCCTGATCGGAGCGGCCTCCGCCATGGACGTCACCTTCAAGGCGTCGTTGAAAGCCTGTGTGGCTCAGATCTGCGGCGTGACCTTCGGAGCGGTCTTCGGTATTTTGATGCTCTACCTGCCGGTGGACCGGTATGTATCCGTGGCCATTGGCTTTGTACTGGTGATGGGCCTCTACAACATTCTCCACCTGCGACTCTCTCCCGTGCTGCCCTGCATCATCATCGCCATGGTGCTGACGATGCCGGAGATCATTCCGGTCCCCTACGCTCTGGGGCGGTTGTGGGATACCGCCATTGGGTTGGTAGTGGGGCTTTTGATCAACGTGGTGTTCTTCCCTTACGACACCCGGCAGCAGATGCGGGAAACCGTGGACGAGCTGGACCGGGATCTGCTGCAATTCCTGGAGGAATATTTTGACGGGGACGGACAGCTGCCGGGGCCGGAGCGGATGGCGGCGAAACTGGCGGGACTGGAGCGGCAGCTGAACCTGATGCGGGAACAGAAGTGGGTGATCCACCGCAAGGAGAAGAAGCTGGACCTGTGCTCCCTGCAGAAGTGCGACACAGCCGCCAAGCATCTGGTGACGGAGCTGGAGGCGTTGGCCCGGATTGAGGCACCAGGGCGGCTGTCGGAGGAGAACCGGCAGCGGCTGGAGGCCTGCGGCATCACAGTCCGGGACCGTCGGACGGCGGAGGAGGGGAATCGGATGGATGTGGTGACCAACTACCATGTGGAACAGGTACTGATTCTTCGCCGTGCCATCCGAGACGAGTTGGGGAAGCCATAACCTGGTAAAATACAGAATACAGAGACAAGCAAGCGCCGCCGCAGAATTACCCATTCTGCGGCGGCGCGGCTGTTTTTTATCCCAAAGCAACGTCCAAAATCATCATCACCAGGAATCCGGCTAACGTACTCATGGTGCCCGCGTGGGAGTGCTCCCCCAGATGAGCCTCGGGAATCAGCTCCTCCACTACCACGTACAACATGCTGCCGGCGGCAAAGGACAGCATCCAGGGCATCACCGGCCAGATGCTCCCAGCCACCAGCACCACCAGCACGCCAAATACCAGCTCCACCACTCCGGAGAAAGCTCCCATACAGAAAGCGCGGATGGGCTTCACCCCTTCCTTGCGAAGAGGCAGGGACACCGCTGCCCCCTCAGGAAAGTTCTGGATTCCCATGCCGAGAGCCAGGGCCATGGCTCCGGACAAGGCCGCCGGACTCTCTCCATGCTGGGCTGCCAGGGCGAAGGTGAGGCCAACCGCCATCCCCTCGGGAATATTGTGCAGCGTCATGGCCAGCACCAGCAGAGTGGTCCGCTTCAAAGAGGACGACATGCCCTCCGGACGCTCCGCCCCCAGGTGAAGGTGGGGCATCAGTTTGTCCATAGCCAGGAGGAACAGCACCCCCAGGACAAAGCCGCCTGCGGCGGGCAGAAGACCGCTGCCCCCTGCTGCCTCCGCCTCTTCGATGGCCGGGATCAACAGGCTCCACACCGACGCCGCCACCATCACCCCGGCGGCAAAGCCCAGAAAGGTCCTCTGTGTGTTAGGGTTGGGCTCCCCCCGGAAGAAAAAGACCAGGGAGGCACCAAATGCCGTCATCAGAAAGGTGAAGCCCGTTCCCGCGGCGGCCCATGCAATGGGACTCATAACCAAACTCCTTTTTATACGTTTTCCCCATTATACCGGAAAGACGTTCCCAGCTCAAGCCCTATCTCGTTTCCAGATACTGGCCCACTTTTTTATACATAACCTCCCAGCTCCGGCAAAGACTACCCCTACACACTATTTATGGGAGGTACTACTCGTGCACAACTGGAAACGCTTTTCCGCCCTTTTGCTGGTCCTGGCCCTCTTCCTCCTCTCCCGGCCCGCCGCCGCCCTGCTGGGCTCCCCGGAGGAGGGGGAGGAGATCTCCGGGGCCCCCATTGCTCAGGACCTGGAGATCCAGGTCTACTGCGGCGTGGCCTACGCCGGCACGTTCTCCGCCATCGATAATGAGGGGGAGGCCATCACCTTTGCCATTGATCAGGCCCCCAAGAAAGGGACTGTAGCCGTCCAGGACGACGGCGTCACCTTCCTCTACACCCCCAGCGACCGGAAGACCGGGTCGGATTCCTTCACCTACACCGCCACCGACGCCTCCGGCAACGTCTCCGCCCCCGCCACTGTCCACATCACCATCAGCAAGCAGAAGACCGGCGTCCGCTATAGCGACATGTCCGGCCACAGCGCCCAAACCGCTGCCATTTGCCTGGCGGAGGAGGGGATCTGTGTGGGCCGCCAGGTGGGAAATACCTGGTTCTTTGACCCGGAGGAGACTGTCAGCCGCTCGGAGTTTCTGGCCATGGCCATGACCGCCGCCGGTCTGGAGGCGGAGGATACGGCCGCTGTCACTACCTTCAGCGATGATGCTGCCATCTCTGCCTGGGCCAGGGGGTACGCCGCCGCTGCGTCTCAGGCCGGCATCCTCAGCGGCGTGTCCACCGATCAGGGGGCCGCCTTCCGGGGAAAGGACCCCATTTCCTTCAACGAGGCCGCCACTGTGCTGGACCGGCTGATGAACGTCACCGACGTGCAGATTCCTGAGGGCCAGACCACCTGGGCTGCTCAGGCTATGGCCAATATGGAGTCGGTACAGGTGGTCAGTGCCGGAAGCTTCGGCGCCGGCAGTCTCACCGTCACCCGGGCCGACGCCGCCCAGATGCTCTCTGCGGCCCTGCCCTTCCTCCAGGAGGAGGACGAGGGCTGGTTCTCCTCCCTATTCTGACCCTTGGGCCCCCGCCGGGACGGCGGGGGCCTTTTCGTCAAAATTTCGATTCTGTTGGTTCGCGGCTGCCATCCTTTGCCTGCCCGCCCCCGGTTTTACGCCCTGGAGACCGTTTTGTGGGAAAATAACCCCTATGATTCCAAAAATTTTTTTGAAATTTCTTTGTTAAACTATTGACAAACAGAAAAGGAAAGCGTATACTGACTACAGTAAGATCGTTAAAAAATAAACGATAAATTTTTAACAGGAGGATGTACTTATGGCACGGTTCACTTTACCGAGAGATCTCTACCACGGCAAGGATGCCTTGGAGGCTTTGAAGACTTTGGAGGGCAAGCGGGCTATCGTGGTCGTGGGCGGCGGCAGCATGAAGCGCTTTCGTTTCCTGGAGAAGATTGAGGGCTATCTGAAGGAAGCGGGCATGGAGGTCCAGCTGTTTGAGGGCGTGGAGCCCGATCCCTCTGTGGAGACGGTGATGAAGGGCGCCGAGGCCATGCGTCAGTTCCAGCCCGACTGGATCGTGGCGGTGGGCGGCGGTTCTCCCATCGACGCTGCCAAGGCCATGTGGGCCTTCTACGAGTATCCCGACACCACCTTCGAGGCCCTGTGCATTCCCTTCAACTTCCCCAAGCTCCGCACCAAGGCCCACTTCTGCGCCATTCCCTCCACCTCCGGTACGGCCACTGAGGTCACCGCCTTCTCCGTCATTACCGACTACCAGAAGGGTGTGAAGTATCCTCTGGCGGACTTCAACATCACCCCGGATGTGGCCATCGTGGACCCGGCTCTGGCGGAGACCATGCCCAAGAAGCTGACCGCCCACACCGGCATGGACGCCATGACCCACGCCATTGAGGCCTATGTGTCCACCCTCCACTGCGACTATACCGATCCCTTGGCCCTCCACGCCATCAAGATGATTTCCGCCGACCTGGTGGACAGCTACAACGGCGACATGGCCGCCCGGGACCGGATGCACAACGCCCAGTGTCTGGCCGGGATGGCCTTCTCCAACGCCCTTTTGGGGATTGTCCACTCTATGGCCCACAAGACCGGCGCCGCCTACACCGGCGGACACATTGTTCACGGCTGCGCCAACGCCATGTATCTGCCCAAGGTTATCGCCTACAATGCCAAGAACCCCGAGGCAGAGAAGCGGTATGGTGAGATCGCCGCGTTCCTGGGCCTGGAGCCCACCAGCAAGGCCCTTATTGCCCATCTGCTGAAGATGAACAAGGCCCTGGATATCCCCGCCTGCATCAAGGACTATGAGGGCGGCATCATCGACGAGAAGGAATTTTTGGAGAAGCTGCCCCAGGTGGCCGAACTGGCAGTGGGCGACGCCTGCACCGGCTCCAACCCCCGGCCCATCACCCCCGCCGAGATGGAGAAGCTCCTCAAGTGCTGCTTCTACGACGAGGAAGTGGATTTCTAATCCTTCTGCTTCTGTACTACCATAAAAAATACGTCTCCGCAGATGCGTCTGCGGAGGCGTATTTTTTGCACGATCGTCAGGAAATATCGGGCAGAAAAAGCCTCCGCCGGAGGCGTTGCCCGCTGACGGTTGTCATTTCTCCCCAAATGCGGTATAATACATATTTAGAATGTTTACATCCACCGGAGGTCCCGCCTATGAAACTGATGGTCCTTGACGGCAACAGCATCGTCAACCGCGCCTACTACGGTATCCGCCCCCTCACCACCCGGGAGGGGCTCTATACCCACGCCGTCTACGGCTTTGTCACCACCCTCCAGCGGCTTCTGGACGAAGAGCAGCCGGAGGCTCTCTGCGTCACCTTCGACCGCCGGGAGCCCACCTTCCGCCACCTGTCCTACGAGGGCTACAAGGCCCAGCGCAAGGGCATGCCCGAGGAGCTGGCTCAGCAGATGCCGGTTTTGAAGGAGGTGCTGGACGCCATGGCCATCCCCCGCTATGAGCTGGCGGGTTACGAGGCCGACGACCTCATTGGCACCATCTCCCGCCGCTGCGAGGCGGCGGGCTGGGAGTGCGTGGTGGTCACCGGGGACAAGGACAGTCTTCAGCTGGTGGATGAGGGCACCAAGGTGAAGCTGGTGAGCACCCGCATGGGGCAGACCACCACCAAGGACATGACCACGGAGACCTTCCGGGAGGCCTACGGCTTCGACCCCATCCACATGATCGACCTCAAAGCCCTCATGGGGGACGCCAGCGACAACATCCCCGGCGTTCCCGGCATCGGGGAGAAGACCGCCATGGCCCTGGTGCAGAAGTACGGCGACATCGCCGAGATCTACCGCCTCCTGCCGGACATCGAGGCAAAGCCCGCCGCCATCAAAAAGCTGGAGGCAGGCCGGGAGATGGCGGAGATGAGCTATCGTCTGGCCACCATTGTCACCGATGCCCCCCTTGCCTTCGATCCGGCGGAGAACCTCCGGCAGCCGGTGAAGCCGGAGCTATACCCCCTCTTTCTGAAGCTGGAGTTCACCAAGCTCATCGAGAAAATGGGTCTCACCGGCGACGTCGCCCCGGCGGAGGAGGAGGAAGCGGAGAGCGCCGGCGCCTGTGAGAGCGAGATCGTCACCGATTTTGTCCGGGCGGAGGAGCTGCTCTCCCTCTGGCGGCAGCAGCCTTGGGTGGCCTGCCTGGCTCTCCCCGGCCTGGAAGGGGTCTGCGTGGAGTGGGGGAATCAGACCTGCGGGCGGGCCGCCCTCTTCCTCTCCGGGCGGCTGGAGGGGTACAACGATTTCCTCCGCGCCTTCTTCGCCGGGGATATCCAAAAGGCGTCCCACAACGTGAAGG
Organism: uncultured Oscillospiraceae bacterium; assembly: GCA_944386975.1. Classification (GTDB taxonomy): domain Bacteria; phylum Bacillota; class Clostridia; order Oscillospirales; family Oscillospiraceae; genus CAJFPI01. The sequence goes on from CALXDC010000003.1 coordinate 6,712, forward strand.
ATCTCATGCGGGCGCTGCTCAGCGAGAATCTCCCCGCCGATGGCTTCGTCTTCGACGCGGCCATCGCCGGATACCTCCTGGACGCCACCGCCGGCCACTACGACTTGAACCGCCTCAGCGTCTCCTGGCTGGGGACAGAGGCGGCCAAGCCCCTCTATCTGGAGGAGGGGGTATTTACCGCCATGGGGGAGGACCCGGAGGCCCTGGGGGCCTGGATGGGCCATACCGCTCTCATCGCCGCCCTGCGGGAGAAGATGGTTCCCAAGCTCCGGGAGCTGGGGATGACGGAGCTCTTTGCGGAGATGGAGATGCCCCTGTGCCGGGTGCTGGCGGAGATGGAGCTGGCGGGCTTCCTGGTGGACGCCAAGGCCCTCCAGGAGATGGGGGAGGCGTTGTCCGCCGCCATCGCCGACTTGGAGCAGCGGATCTACGCCCACGCCGGGCCCTTCAATATCAATTCCCCCAAGCAGCTGGGGGAGGTCCTCTTCGAGCGGCTGGGCCTGCCCGCCTACAAGAAGACCAAAACCGGCTACTCCACCAACGCGGAGGTACTGGAGAAGCTGCGCTTCCAGCACCCCATCGTGGCGGAGGTGCTTCAGTACCGGCAGTACGCCAAGCTGAAATCCACCTATGTGGACGGCCTTTTGAAGGTTATCGACCCTGACGGACGCATCCGCACCAGCTTCCAGATGACCGTCACCGCCACCGGCCGCCTCAGCTCCACGGAGCCCAATCTCCAGAACATCCCCACCAGGACGGAGCTTGGCAGCGAGCTGCGGCGCATGTTTGTGGCCGGGGAGGGGAACGTGCTGGTGGACGCGGACTACAGTCAGATCGAGCTTCGGCTCCTGGCCCATATCTCCGGAGACGAGACCATGCAGGAGGCCTTCCGCACCGGGGAGGACATCCATGCCATCACCGCCTCCCAGGTCTTCGGCGTATCCCCGGAGCAGGTGACGCCCCTTATGCGCCGCAGCGCCAAGGCGGTGAACTTCGGCATCGTCTACGGCATCTCCCCCTTCTCTCTCAGCCAGGACATCGGCGTCACCGTGGCGGAGGCCAAGGACTATATGGACAGCTACTTTGCCAAGTACCCCGGGGTGAAGCGGTATATGGAGGAGATCGTGGAGCGGGCCAGGGCGGAGGGCTATGTGGAGACCGTCTACCACCGCCGCCGCAGTCTGCCGGAGATCAAGTCCTCCAATTTCAACATGCGCTCCTTTGGGGAGCGGGTGGCCCTCAACATGCCCATCCAGGGCACCGCCGCCGACATCATGAAGCTGGCCATGATCCATGTAAGCCGCCGGCTGAAGGCGGAGGGCCTCAGTGCCCGGCTTCTCATGCAGGTCCACGACGAGCTGATTGTGGAGTGTCCGGAGGCGGAGGAGGAGCAGGTGAAGCGGCTTCTCACCGAGGAGATGGAGCGGGTGTGCAGCCTCTCCGTGCCCCTCACCGCCGAGGCCCACAGCGGCAGAAACTGGCTGGAGGCCAAGTAAAAGGAGAACGCCATGACCTATACCATTGTTCCCATGACCTACGACCACGTGCCCCAGGTGGCGGAGATCGAGCGGATGTGCTTCTCCGATCCCTGGTCGGAGCGGATGCTCCGGGAGCATCTGGACAACCAGTGCGCCGCCGCCCTGGTGGCCCAGGGGGAGGACGGCACCGTGCTGGGCTACGCAGGGCTCCTGGTGGTGCTGGACGAGGGCTACATCACCAATGTGGCCGTCCGTCCCCTCTACCGGCGCCAGGGCATCGCCGCGGACCTTCTGACGGTCTTTGACCGCTTTGCCCAGGGAAACCACCTGGCTTTCCTCACCCTGGAGGTCCGCTCCTCCAACGCCCCCGCCCTGGCCCTCTATGAGAAGCTGGGCTACCGGCGGATGGGCCTTCGGAAGCACTACTATGAGCATCCCCGGGAGGATGCCGTTATCATGACAAGGGGGTATACCAATGCAGCTGAGACCACTGAATCCTGACCAACTGGCCATTGCCTACGAAACCGATCTGAAGGAGGCCTTCCCCCCGGCGGAGCTGAAGCCCCTGGCCGCCATGACGGAGATGATGTCCCGGGGGGTCTACGAGGCCCTGGCCCTCTATGAGGGGGAGGAGGGGCCCCTGGGCTATGTGCTTCTCTGGAAGCACGTGGACGGGAGATTCCTCCTCATCGACTACCTCTGCGTCCCCGCCCGGCGGCGTAACGGAGGCCTGGGGGCAAAGCTCCTCCGTACCCTCTTTGACAGCTATCCCCCGGAGACGGTGTTCATCGGGGAGTCGGAGGCCCCCACCGGCGACGGAGCGGCGGACGGGCTGATCCTCCGCCGTCTGGATTTCTACCGGCGGAACGGGGCGGCCTCCATCGGCTACGACACCGCCCTTTTCGGCGTCCACTACAAGACCATCGCCTGGTGTAAGGACGGGATTCCTCCGGAGGAGGAGATCCTCCAAAAGCACCGGGAGATCTATCTGGAGCGCTTTGCCGGCAGCAAGCATGCGAACATGATCCAGGTCCCTCTCCGCCCCGGGGAGCAGCCGGTGCGGCGGCAGGATTGGGTGGAGGATTGACCGCTTTATTCTATCAAAACTACGCTCCGAGGAGGGAGAATCATCTATGCTGATCTTAGCCTTTGAATCCTCCTGCGACGAGACCGCCGCCGCGGTGGTCCGGGACGGCCGGGAGGTCCTCAGCGACGCTATCTTGTCCCAGGCGGATATGCACGCCCTCTACGGCGGCGTGGTGCCGGAGATTGCCTCCCGCAAGCATGTGGAGGCCATTGCCGCCCTCAGCGACCAGGCCCTCCGGGAGGCGGGCGTCACCAGGGACGACATCGATGCCATCGCCGTTACCTACGGTCCCGGCCTCATCGGGGCCCTGCTGGTGGGGGTGAACTTTGCCAAGAGCGTGGCTTTCGCCTGGGGCAAGCCTCTGATCCCCGTCCACCACCTCCGGGGCCACATCGCCGCCAACTACCTGGCCTTTCCGGAGCTGGAGCCCCCCTTCCTGGCGCTGTGCATCTCCGGAGGAAACTCCATGCTGGTGGATGTGCGGGGGTACACCGACATGTCCATCGTAGGGGCCACCCGGGACGACGCCGCCGGAGAGTGCTTCGACAAGATTGCCCGTGTGCTGGGCCTGCCCTACCCCGGAGGAAAGCCTATGGAGGAGCTGGCCAAGGGGGGCAGCGACACTGCCTATGTGTTGCCCCGGTCCAAGGTGGCGGACTGCGATCTCGACATGTCCTTCTCCGGTCTCAAAACGGCGGTGGTGAATCTGGTCCACAACGCGGAGCAGAAGGGGGAGCCCATCGACCGCCCGGGCCTTGCCGCCTCAGTGGCGGCGGCCATCAGTGAGGAGCTGGTGCCCCGGGCCATGGAGGCCGCCCGGCGGTATGGCCACCACACGGTGGTGGCGGCGGGGGGCGTGGCCGCCAACAGCCGCATCCGCGGGGACCTGCAGCGCGCCTGCGAGGAGAACGGCCTGAAGCTGTATCTGCCGCCGCTGAAGCTCTGCGGCGACAACGGCGCCATGATCGGCAGTCAGGCCTACTATGAGAGCCTCTGTCGTCACTACGCGGACATGAGCCTCAACGCCTACGCCAACCTGGAAATCTGAACAGAGAAATTTTGGCCTCTCCGCCCGGCGGAGAGGCCGCTTTTTTCTCCCTTTTGCCGAAAGTTTTTTCTCCCCGCTGTCTGAATGCGTTGTATGTGCCCCGGGAAAACAGGAGAAGTGATGAATATATGCACCATTTGTCGTTATGTCAACAAAATCCGGAGATGGCCGACAGGCCCTCATCTGGGATACAGGGCGGAGGAAAATTTTGTAAAATTTACGTAAATCCGTTGCGGCACAATGGATTTAGCAGTGTGGAAAACTCTGTGGAAAATGTGTATAACTCCATGTAGTGATGTGTTATTGAGTTTTTTATGTTAATCTGTCAGAGAACGGAGGGGATGAGGGAGAAAGGAGGATTTTTGAAAAAAAGCTGGGAGAGGGAGGGAAAAAGCTCGGAAATACAGGGGAATTTTTTGTGGAATCCGGCGGGGAAGCGCTGCGGCTTGAGGAGCGCAATATACAGAATAGTGGTGTAAGAGACCACGGAAGTCCATGAGAAATACCAACTGTAATCGCTCACTGAATTGTACGCAAATGAAGGACAAATGAGGGGCGGCCTGGGATGAGCGCCCGGCGCGGGACGGGGAAAGTGGGGGAAAACCTCGGATTTTTATTGTAAAAAGAGGAAAAGGATGGTATACTACTATGCTGAAATGTTAGCGTTACGACACAGGAGGACAGGGCATGTTGGACGAGGAGAGAAGATCTCAGACGGAGGAGGTGCCGGAGCTCCAGGAAGCTCAGGAGGCAGCGGACCGGCCGGAGGCGGAGAAGGAGAAGAGCAATTCTGCCTTCGAGTGGCTGCGCTGTCTGGTGGGTGTGGTGCTGGTGCTGGTGCTGCTGTTCACCTTTGTGGCCCAGACCTTCACAGTCCAGGGGCCCTCCATGCAGAACACCCTTTACGGCGGCGACAAGCTGCTGGTGGTAAAGGCGGAGCTGTGCGACATTGAGGCGGGGGACGTGGTGGTGGCCTGCCAGTACAACGCCCAGCTCAGCGACCCCATTGTCAAGCGGGTGGTGGCCGTGGAGGGCCAGACCGTGGACATCGACTTTGACACAGGTGCCGTCTACGTGGACGGCAGACCCATAGAGGAGGCGTACATTGCCGAGCGGACCTACACCAGCGAGGGCACCGTATTTCCGGTGACGCTGGGAGAGGGGGAGCTGTTTCTCATGGGGGACAACCGCAACCACAGCACCGACAGCCGCAGCAGCATGCTGGGCGTGGTGGATGAGCGGTATGTGGTGGGCAAGGCAGTGTTTCTGCTGTTTCCCGGGCGGACGGCCTCCTATCTGGGGGAGTACGCCGGCACCGGCGGCCGGGATTTCAGCCGCATCGGAATGATTGAGTGACAGGAGAACCGTATGAACATTCAGTGGTATCCCGGACACATGACCAAGACCCGGCGGATGATTGCCGAGCAGATGAAGCACATGGACGCGGTGTGCGAGATTCTGGACGCCAGGATTCCCCTCTCCAGCCGGAATCCCGACGTGGAGGAGCTGACGGCGGGAAAGCCGAGGCTGATGGTCCTCAACCGCATTGATCTGGCGGACCCGGCGGCCACCAGGCGCTGGCGGGCCTACTTCGAGGGAAAGGGCTACGCCGTGCTGGAGGCCAACGCCAAGGAGGGGAAGGGCCCGGAGAAGTTCGCTGCCGCCGTCCGGACTCTCCTGGCGGACAAAATTGCCGCCTACGAGGCCAAGGGCCAGGGGGGGCGGATGCTGCGGGTGATGATTCTTGGCATCCCCAACGTGGGCAAGTCCACCTTCATCAACAAGGTGGCCCGGAGAAAGACCGCCAAGGCCGAGGACCGGCCCGGCGTCACCCGCTCGAAGCAGTGGGTGCCCATTGACCCCAGCCTGGAGCTGCTGGACACCCCGGGCATCCTCTGGCCCAAGTTTGAGGACCAGAGCGTGGGGCTGAATCTGGCCTACACCGGGGCGGTGAAGGACGACATTATGGACATCGAGACTCTCGCCTGCCACCTGATGGCCTATCTGGGGGCGCGGTATCCCCAGGCGCTGCAGAGCGTCTACAAGCTGCCGGAGCTCCCGGCGCGGCAGGCGGAGGACAACGACGTGGCCTGGGGGTACGAGCTTCTCCAGGCGGCGGGGCGGAAGCGGGGCTTCCTCATCTCCGGCGGAGAGGTGGACACCGAGCGGATGGCCCGGATTCTGCTGGACGAGTTCCGGGGCGGCAAGCTGGGCCGGTTCACGCTGGAGCTGCCGGAGCGTGAGGAGACAGGAGATGAGAACGATGTGGGCGTTTGAGCGGGCCGCGGCGGCGCGGGGCTACGCCGCCGTCTGCGGCGTGGACGAGGCGGGGGCGGGCCCCCTGGCGGGTCCGGTGTATGCCGCGGCGGTGATCCTGTCCGATGGATTGGACCTCCCCTATCTCAACGACTCCAAGCAGGTGACCCCCAAGCGGCGGGACCTTCTTTTCGACGAGATCCGGGAGCGGGCACTGGCCTTCTCCATTGCCTCCGTTTCCGCGGAGGAGATCGACGAGCTGGACATCCTCAACGCCCGGATGCTGGCCATGGAGCGGGCCATCTCCGGCCTCCAACCGGCGGCGGACTACGCCCTCATCGACGGCAACCGGGACCACGGCAGCCGTGTGGCCGTCACCCTTCCCCACGAGACCATTGTCAAGGGGGACGGGCTGAGCGCCAGCATCGCCGCCGCCTCCATCCTGGCCAAGGTGAGCCGGGACCGGTACATGACGGAGGTGCTGGACCGGCAGTACCCGGAGTACCGGTTTGCAAAGCATAAGGGCTACGGCACCAAGCTTCACTATGCGCTGCTGGATACATACGGCCCCAGCCCCGTCCACCGCAAAACCTTCCTCAAAAAGTGGGAGGAGCGCCGTGGGTAGGCGGGAGACGGGAAACTACGGCGAGGCCCTGGTGGCGGAGTACCTCCGAAAGAGGCGGTACACCCTCATCGCCAGCCAGTACCGCTGCCGCATGGGGGAGATCGACCTCATCGCCCGGAAGGGGAAGGTGCTGTGCTTCGTCGAGGTGAAGACCCGGAGCAATCTGTCTGTGGGCCTTCCCCGGGAGTACGTCACCCACGCCAAGCGGGAGCGCATCCGCACGGCGGCGGCGCTATATCTCGGCGAGAAGGGGCTGGACTGCCCCGTCCGCTTCGACGTGGCGGAGGTATATCTGGAGGAGGGGAAAGCCCCCCGCATAGAATACCTGGAGAACGCTTTTTGAGGTGACGCCATGTACCCCTACTTTGACGCCCACTGCGACACCCTCAGCCGCTGCGCTCAGGAGGGCTGGAGCCTGTGGGAGAACCCGGGCCATCTGGATCTCAAGCGCCTGACGGCCTACCGCCCGGCCTGCCAGGTGTTTGCCCTCTATGCAGACAGCGGGAAGGTGCCCCCGGAGGCCCGCTTTGCCGCCCTGGAGGCCCAGGCGGCCGTGCTCCGCCGGGAGCAGGCGGCGGGGCGCTGGGGGGAGTGCCTCCTCTCCGTGGAGGGGGCGGAGCTTTTGGGCTGCGACGAGGCCCTTTTGCCGGTGGTGCGGGACTGGGGCGTCCGATGGGTGAACCTCACCTGGAACTACCCCAACGCCCTCAGCGGGTCCTGCCGCACCGGGGAGGGGCTGACGGAAAAGGGGCGGTCCTTCGCCCGGCGGTGCTGGGCCCTGGGGCTGGGGACCGACGTGTCCCACCTCAGCGACCGGGGCTTCTGGGATTTGTTGGAAATCCAGGAGGGGCCCGTTCTGGCCAGTCACTCCAACTGCCGCGCCCTCTGTGACCACCCCCGAAACCTCACCGACGAGATGGCGAAGGCCCTCATGGAGGCGGGAGGCTTCATCGGCCTCAACTTCTGCGTCTACTTTTTAGGGGAGCGGCCCACGGTGGACACGGTGATTGCCCATCTGGAGCACTTCTTGGAACTGGGGGGCGAGGACCACGTGGGCCTGGGGGGCGACTTCGACGGCGCCGACGTGCCGGAGGACCTCTCCGGCGTGGAGGACCTGTCCCGTCTGTGGGAGGCCCTGTACCGGCGGAACTATTCCGAGGATCTCATTCAGAAAATTGCCTATCAAAATCTTGCACGATTTCTCAGATAAATACCATCCACACGGAGGAAATAGACCATGAAATACCTCAGCACGAGAGACAAAACCCTGTGCTTCACCGCCGCCGAGGCCATCAAGATGGGCCTGAGCCGGGACGGGGGCCTTTTCACCCCCGAGACCTTCCCCACCCTTACCGAGGAGGAGATGAAGTCCCTCTGTTCCATGACTTATCATCAGCGCTCGGCCTATGTGATGGGCAAGTACCTGGACGACTTCACCGCGGAGGAGCTGGCGGACTTTGCCGAGAAGGCCTACGGCCCCGAGAAGTTCGACACCCCCGCCGTGGCCCCCATCCGTCAGGTGGGCGGCCGGACCTGGTGTTTGGAGCTGTGGCACGGCCCCACCAGCGCCTTCAAGGACATGGCCCTCCAGATGCTGCCCCAGCTGCTCACCGCCAGCCTCCGGAAGACCGGCGAGGAGAAAACCGCCTGCATTCTGGTGGCCACTTCCGGCGACACCGGCAAGGCCGCCATGGAGGGCTTTGCCGACGTGCCTCAGACCAAGATCATGGTCTTCTACCCCAAGGACGGCGTCAGCGAAATCCAGAAGCTGCAGATGGTTACCCAGGAGGGGGAGAACGTGGGGGTCTGCTCCGTGGTGGGCAACTTCGACGACGCCCAGAACGGCGTGAAGCGGATTTTCTCCGACGTGGAGATCCGGGAGGAGCTTCAGAAGCGGGGCTACTTCCTGTCCTCCGCCAACTCCATCAACTGGGGCCGGATCCTTCCCCAGGTGGTCTACTACGTCTCCGCCTACTGTGATCTCATGAACCAGGGGGCGGTCACCTACGGCGACAAGGTGAACTACTGCGTGCCCACCGGCAACTTCGGCAACATCCTGGCCTGCTACTACGCCAAGAAGATGGGGGTCCCCGTTGGGAAGCTCATCTGCGCCAGCAACTGCAACGACGTGCTCACCGACTTCATCCGCACCGGCGTCTACGACCGAAACCGTCCCTTCCACACCACCATGTCCCCCTCCATGGACATCCTCATCTCCTCCAACCTGGAGCGGATGCTCTTCGAGCTCTCCGGCGAGGACGACGGGGCGGTCCGGGGCTATATGGACCAGCTGAAGGAAGATGGCCGGTACGAGATCTCCGGGTCGATGAAGGAGAAGCTCCAGAGCCTCTTCTACGGCGGCTTTGCCACCGAGGAGGACACCATGGCCACCATCACCGCCCTCTACGCCGACGGCTACCTCATCGACACCCACACCGCCGTGGCCGCCAAGGTGCTGGCGGACTACCGTGCCGAGACCGGGGACGACACCGTGGCGGTCTTCGCCTCCACCGCCTCCCCCTACAAGTTCTGCGACAACGTACTGAAGGCCATCGGGGAGGAGCCGGTCAGCGACAGCGTGGCGCGCATCGCCCAGCTGGAGGCGGCCTCCGGCGTGAAGGCCCCCGTCCGGCTCAGCGCCCTGAAGGGCAAGGCGGTCCGGTTTGACGCTGTCACGGAGAAGGACCAGATGGAGTGCGTGGTGCTCGGCTTCCTGAAATAAGACCACAGAGAGGAGGAGTCTATGGCCCTGTACGCCATCGGCGACCTGCACTTAGGGCTCAGCGTGAACAAGCCCATGGACGTGTTCGGCCCCGGCTGGGACCGCCATGTGGAGCGGCTGCGGGACGCCTTTATGAAACTCCATGACGACGACCTCACCGTCCTCTGCGGGGACACCTCCTGGGGCATCGACTTTGTGGAGAGCCTTCAGGACTTCCGCCTCATCGACAGCTTCCCCGGCCGCAAGCTCCTGGTGAAGGGCAACCACGACTACTGGTGGAACACCGCCGCCAAGATGCAGCGGTTCTTTGCGGAAAACGGCATCACCACCATCGACATCCTCCACAACAACTGCCATACCTACGGGGACTACGCCCTCTGCGGCACCCGGGGCTGGTTCTACGAGGAGGACCAGAAGCCCCACAACGAGAAGGTCCTCAAGCGGGAGGTGGGGCGGCTGGAGGCGTCGCTGCAGCTGGCGGGGGGGAGGCCCATCCTGGCCTTCCTCCACTACCCGCCCCTCTACGAGGGCTACCGGTGCGGGGAGATTCTGGAGAAGCTGGAGGCGTATCACGTGGCCCAGTGCTGTTACGGCCATCTCCACGGCTACACCCACCGCCGGGCCATCCAGGGCCGGTACGGCACGGTGGACTATAGCCTGGTTTCCGCGGACTATCTCCGCTTTGTTCCAAAAAAAATCTGTGATTGAGCGAAATACCAGTAGATTTTTTTCGTATTCTATGATAAAATGCTAATTTGCCTGACTGGGGTATGTCTGAAGGACGGCGAAGGGCCGGCACCGGACGGTTTGGCCGGGTTTCAGAGATGCCCCTCCCCCCGATTTGAGGGGCATGATGGGCAAGTAAACGGAGGAAAAGAAAAATGAGTGTGAAAAGCTGCGAAAAAGTTGAGACCAACAAGGTGGCGCTGACCGTCGAGGTGGATGCCGCCGCCTTTGAGGCCGCCATCGAGAAGGCCTACCGCAAGGTGCGCAACCAGATCAACGTCCCCGGCTTCCGCAAGGGCAAGGCCCCCCGGAAGATGATCGAGAACCTGTACGGCGTGGGCGTGTTCTACGATGAGGCCATCAATATTGCCATGCCCGACGCCTACGTGGCCGCCGTGGAGGCCGAGAAGCTGGAAGTGGTGGGCTACCCCGAGGTGGAGCTGCTGGACGTGGGCAAGGACGGCTTCTCCTTCAAGGCCACCGTCTATGTGTATCCTGAGGTGAAGCTGGGCCAGTACAAGGGCCTCACCGCCCCCAAGGCCGAGGTGAAGGTGGGCGCCGCCGACGTGAACCGCCGCCTGGAGGAGATGGCCCAGCGCAACAGCCGTCTCGTCAGCGTGGAGCGGGCCGTGGAGAAGGGCGACACCGCCAACATCGACTACGAGGGCTTCGACAACGGCGTGCCCTTCGACGGCGGCAAGGCCGAGGGCTTCGATCTGGAGATCGGCTCCGGCAGCTTCGTCCCCGGCTTTGAGGATCAGCTCATCGGCATGAGCGCCGGCGAGGAGAAGGACATCGACATCACCTTCCCCGAGGACTATCACAAGGATCTGGCCGGCAAGGCCGTGGTGTTCCACGTGAAGGTCAACTCCGTCCAGGTCAAGGAGGTCCCCGCCATTGACGACGAGTTTGCCAAGGACGTCAGCGAGTTTGACACCCTGGCCGATCTGAAGAAGGACATCAAGGCCAAGATCACCGCCGACCGGGAGGAGGCCGCCAGCCGCGCCTTTGAGGACGAGCTGATGCAGAAGGTGGCCGACGCTGTGGAGTGCGACGTGCCCCAGCCCATGGTGGACGAGCAGGCCCAGCGCTTTGTGCAGAATCTGAAGATGCAGATTCAGCAGCAGGGTATCCCCTATGACCAGTACCTGAAGCTGACCAACATGACCGAGGAGGACCTGCTGGGCCAGGCCCAGGAGCCCTCCCTGCGCCAGGTGAAGCTGGAGCTGGCCATGGCCGCCATCGCCAAGGAGGAGAAGGTGGAGGTCTCCGAGGAGGAGATCGAGGCCGAGTACGCCAAGAACGCCGAGCAGTACGGCATGAAGGCCGAGGACCTGAAGAAGTACATCTCCGCCGACGCCATCCGGGAGCAGCTGACCAACCAGAAGGTGGTCAAGATCGTGGTGGACAGCGCCGTGGCCACCAAGGTGGAGGAGCCCAAGAAGAAGGCCCCCGCCAAGAAGAAGGCCGCCAAGGAGGAGGGCGAGGAGGCCCCCGCCCAGGAGGCCGCTGAGGAGACTTCCGAGACTGCTGAGAGCGCCGAGTAAGGCTTTTTTGACCGGGACGGGGGAAAAATCGCGCCTGCGGGTACTAATTTTTCCCCCGTCCGGTTATCATACAGGGGGTCCCCGCCCCGCGGGGAGCGCCTGTGTCAGCGCCGTTGCGTGTGGGCGCAGGAGGTATTCAGGATTCAGGAGGTTGATTCCAACATGAGCTTAGTTCCCTATGTAGTAGAGCAGACCAACCGGGGCGAGCGGTCCTACGACATCTTCTCCCGCCTGCTCAACGACCGCATCATTTTCCTGGGCGAAGAGGTCAACGACACCACCGCCTCTCTGGTAGTGGCCCAGCTGTTGTATCTGGAGAGCCAGGACCCGGACAAGGAGATCCAGTTGTATATCAACAGCCCCGGTGGTTCCGTCACCGCCGGCATGGCCATCTACGATACCATGCAGTACATCAAGTGCGACGTGTCCACCATCTGCATCGGCATGGCCGCCAGCATGGGCGCCTTTCTCCTCAGCTCCGGGGCCAAGGGCAAGCGGATTGCCCTGCCCAACGCGGAGATCATGATTCACCAGCCCTCCGCCGGCACCCAGGGTCAGATCACCGACATGGCCATCCACCTCAAGCGGTTGGAGACCATCAAGAAGCGGATGAACAAGATCCTGGCGGACAACACCGGCAAGAGCATCGAGGAGGTCACCGCCGCCTGCGAGCGGGACAACTTCATGTCCGCCGAAGAGGCCCAGGCCTTCGGCCTCATTGATAAGGTTATTTACACGAGGTAATTGTCCCATGAGCGACGAAAAGAAATCCCTGCGCTGTTCCTTCTGCGGCCGCCACGAGGAGCAGGTGGAGCGGATGATCCAGGGGCCCGGGGTCCGGATCTGCGACAACTGCATCCGTCTTTGCATGAGCATTCTGGAGGAGGACTACGAGGAGCACCCCTCCGCCCCGGAGGTGCCGGACACCCTGCCCACCCCCCGGGAGATCCGGGCGGTGCTGGACCAGTATATCATCGGGCAGGACAGCGCCAAGGTGGCTCTGGCCGTGTCTGTGTACAACCACTATAAGCGGATCTATTTCGGCGGCGGCGACGAGGTGGAACTGCAGAAGAGCAATATCCTCATGATCGGGCCTACCGGCAGCGGCAAGACCCTCTTTGCCCAGACCTTGGCCCGCATCCTGAAGGTGCCCTTCGCCATTGCCGACGCCACCACCCTCACTGAGGCGGGCTATGTGGGCGACGACGTGGAGAACATCCTCCTCCGTCTTCTCCAGGCCGCCGACTATGACGTGGAGCTGGCGGAGCACGGCATCATCTATGTGGATGAGATCGACAAGATCGCCCGGAAGAGCGAGAACACCTCCATCACCCGGGACGTGTCCGGCGAGGGCGTCCAGCAGGCCCTTCTGAAGATTCTGGAGGGCACTGTGGCCAACGTGCCGCCTCAGGGCGGCCGGAAGCACCCCCACCAGGAGTTCATCCAGATCGACACCCACAACATCCTCTTCATCTGCGGCGGCGCCTTTGACGGCATCGACAAGATCATCGAGCGGCGTCTTGACAAGAAGGGCATCGGCTTCGGCGCCGAGATCCCCAGCAAGAAGGACCGGGACGTGGGGGCGCTTTTGAAGGAGGTCCAGCCCCACGACCTTTTGAAGTTCGGCATCATTCCGGAGCTGGTGGGCCGTCTGCCGGTGATCGCCCCCCTCCAATCCCTCCAGCGCGCCGACCTGGTGCGGATTCTCACCGAGCCCAAGAATGCTTTGGTGAAGCAGTACCAGAAGCTCTTCGAGTACGACGATGTGGAGCTGGTGTTTGCCGACGGGGCCCTGGAGGCGGTGGCCGACAAGGCCATTCAGCGCAACATCGGCGCCCGGGGCCTCCGGGCGGTGATGGAGGGCATCCTCACCGGCATCATGTACGACATTCCCTCCGATCCCACCATCACCAGGGTGACGGTGACCCCCGCCTGCGTGGCCGGGGAGGAGAAGCCCCTTTTGGAGCGGGATCCGGACAAGACCAGCCGTCCCGCCCGGCTGAAGGGCGGTAAGAGCGAGGAGAGGAGCCGGTCCAATCCGGCCTCCGCCTCCTGAAAAAACAAGAAGAATTGTCCCTTGCAGGACAAATGTGGGTGAAAAGAGGTGTCCTGCGACACCTCTTTTCGCCCATTTCCGGGGAAATTTCCAGCATCTGGAAGTCCCTGACCCATAAGACGCGGAGGGTTCCATATCCGCGCCGGAAAGGAGAGACCTATGGAACAGCAGATGACCATGAATATTCCCGCCCTCGCCCTGCGGGGGCTGACCATATTTCCCAATATGCTCACCACCATTGATGTGGAGCGGGAGGCGTCCATCCGGGCGCTGGAGCGGTGCATGGAGCACGACGAGAAGATTTTTCTGGTGACCCAGAGAGAGATCAGCACGGAGAACCCGGAGGAAAAGGACCTGTACACGGTGGGCACCGTCTCCGTGATCCGACAGATTCTGCGGATCTCCGAGCGGACCATCCGGGTGCTGATGGAGGGCAAGAGCCGGGCCAAGCTCCGCCGTCTGTGGCAGCTGACCCCCTATCTCCAGGCCAATGTGGAGCTGATCGAGGAAAAGCCGGTCCGCTCCTCCGGGGACCGGCTGGAGGCCCTTCTCCGCCAGACCTTCGCCAATATCCATGATTACAACGAGATGGCCCCCCGGTCCAACGATGAGCTTCTCACCGTGACGGCGGACTGCCGGGACCCGGGGTATCTGGCGGACTACATCGCCCAGAATATTGCCCTGCGCCATCAGGATAAGCAGGTGATTCTGGAGGAGCTGCGGCCCATGGTCCGGCTCCAGCGGGTCAACGAGCTTCTCAAGCGCGAGATGGACGTGATGGACCTGGAGCAGGAGCTGGAGAGCAAGATCCGCCAGCACGTGGGCGAGGTCCAGCGGGAGAACATCCTTCGGGAACAGCTGCGGGTGATCCGCCGGGAGCTGGGCGAGGGGGAGGAAGGCGACGGCGAGATCGAGGAATACCGCCAGAAGATCCTGTCCCTGCACCTGGAGGAAGAGGTGGAGGCCAAGCTCCTCAAGGAGCTGGGGCGGCTGCAGAAGCAGCCCTTCGGCAGTGCCGAGGGCTCCGTTCTCCGCAACTATCTGGATGTGTGCCTGGAGATGCCCTGGAACCACCGCACCAAGGAGCGGGCCAACGTGGAGGCGGCCCGGAAGATTCTGGACCACGACCACTTCGGCCTGGAGAAGGTGAAGGAGCGGATTTTGGAGTTCATCGCCGTCAAGCAGCTGAACCCCGACGCCAAGGGCCAGATCCTCTGCCTGGTGGGCCCTCCGGGGGTGGGCAAGACCTCCATCGCCATCTCTGTGGCCAAGGCCCTCAACCGCAAGCTCAGCCGCCTCAGTCTCGGCGGCGTCCACGACGAGGCGGAGATCCGAGGCCATCGAAAGACCTACATAGGCGCCATGCCCGGCCGCATCATCGACGCCATCAGCCGCAGCGGCTCCATGAATCCCCTGCTGGTGCTGGATGAGATTGACAAGCTGGGCACAGACCACCGGGGCGACCCCGCCTCGGCGTTGCTGGAGGTGCTGGACAGCGAGCAGAACTACGCCTTCCGGGACCACTATCTGGAGATCCCCGTGGATCTCCGCCAGGTGATGTTCATTACTACCGCCAACACCACCGAGACCATTCCCCGGCCCCTGCTGGACCGGATGGAGGTCATCGAGCTCAGCTCCTATACCGACGAGGAGAAGGTGCAGATTGCACGGCGATATCTTTTGCCGAAGGAAATGAAGGAGCACGGCCTGAAGGCCCGGCAGCTCTCCGTCAGCGATGGGGCTCTTCGGGCGATGATCGAAGGCTATACCCGGGAGTCCGGCGTCCGCCAGCTGGAGCGGACCTGCGGCAAGCTCTGCCGCCGCGCCGCCATGGTGCTGGTCAGCGGCGAGAGCAAGCAGGTCAAGGTGACGGAGGAGAACCTCCAGACCTATCTGGATGTACCCAGGTTTACCCGGCCCAATCTCTCCGGCAAGGAGGAGGTGGGGCTGGTGAACGGACTGGCCTGGACGGAAGTGGGCGGCGAGCTTCTGGAGGTGGAGGTCAACGTGATGGAGGGCAGCGGTAAGCTGGAGCTCACCGGCAACCTGGGCGACGTGATGAAGGAGAGCGCCCACGCCGCCCTCAGCTGCCTGAGAAGCCGGATTTCCCAGCTGGGACTGGAGCCGGACTTCTATAAAACCAAGGACATCCACATCCACTTCCCCGAGGGAGCGGTGCCCAAGGATGGGCCCAGCGCCGGCATTGCCATCACCACCGCCCTGCTGTCCGCTCTCACGGAGCGGAAGGTCCGGGGGGATGTGGCCATGACCGGTGAGATCACCCTGCGGGGACGGGTGCTGGCCATCGGCGGGCTGAAGGAGAAGACCATGGCCGCCTATCGGGCTGGGATCAAGACGGTGATCATTCCCAAGGAAAATGAGAAGGACCTCCGGGACATTGATCCCACCGTCCGGGAGGGACTGCGGTTTGTGCCGGCGGAGACCATTGACACGGTGCTGGCAGAGGCTCTGGTGTATCCGGAGAATCACAGCCTGGAGGAGCTGGCGGTGGCCTTCACGCCCCCGGCGGAGCCCCAGAAGGACCTGGCATTGCGCCAGTGAGAGAGGAGGTCCCATGGCGGTCAACTTCAACAAGGCGGAGTTTGTGCTGTCGGCGGTACGGCCGGAGGGCTTTATCCGGGACGGACTCCACCAGCTGGCCTTCGCCGGTCGCTCCAACGTGGGAAAGAGCTCGGTGATCAACCGGGTGGTAGGGCGAAAGAACTTCGCCCGGGTGGGAGCCTCTCCGGGGAAGACCACCCAGATCAACTATTTCCGCATCGATGGTCAGCTCTACCTGGTGGATCTGCCGGGCTACGGTTACGCCAAGGTGTCCAAGGCGGAGCGGGACCGGTGGGGCAGGCTCATGGAGGCCTACTTCGCCTCCGGCCTTATCACCTGGGGCGTGATGATCGTGGACGCCCGCCACAAGCCCACGGCAGACGATGTGACCATGGCCCAGTGGTTCCGGGATACGGGTTGTCCTCTCATCGTGGTGGCCAACAAGCTGGATAAGTTAAAAAAATCGGAGATCGAGCCAAACCTCCTCCAGGTCCGGGAGACCCTCTCCCTGGGGGAAGAGGTGCCTGTCGTCCCCTTTTCTGCGGAGAAGGGGGATGGTCGGGAGGAGCTTCACCGTCTGCTGGAGCAGGCGGTGGGCGCCATCGAAGTATAGCGGCGAAGAGAGCGGAGGATCCTGCGGGGTCCTCCGCTCTGCTTTTTATAAAAAAAGAAAAAACAAAATAGGGAACTTTTTCCGAAGTCGGTTCGTCTAAGAAGTAAGAACGCGGCGCCGCCGCGAAAAAAAGGAGAATGCATGATGAGGAAAGAACGAATTGCCGCGCTGACCCTCAGCGCCGCCCTGGCTTTTGGCATCAGCGTGCCTGCACTGGCTGTGGAACGTGGTCCTGAGAACGTGGTTCCCACGCTGATTTCCCAGCAGGAGGCAGAGCCCCTGCCTGACAGCATGTTATATTACGGCACCATTTCCGGAGTTTTCCGGGATGAGGCGGACGTTGTCACCAAAGTACAGATGACCTCCGAGTCCAAGGGGGAGATGGTCTTCCATATCAGTGAGAACACTCTGTACGTAGACGCCGGGAAGCACTGCGCCGCAGACGCCTCCTTGCTGGAGGAGGGCGCGGGCCTCTATGTGTTCCACAGCCCGGTGATGACCATGTCTCTGCCGCCCCAGACTGCCGCCATGGTGTTTGTGGGCAACATGCCCATGGATATGGGCTGCCCCATGTACCATGAGATTGAGGCGGTGGAGAAGCGGGACGATGCCACTGTAGTGACTACGGACAATGGTGGCTTGGAGTTGTATATGACCGATGAGACCGACGTGTCCGCCTACGCCAAAGATGGTTCCACGGAGCTGAAAGAGGGCGGCCATGTGATGGCGTGGTACTCTGTGGTGACTGACAGCCTGCCCGGTCAGACCCACCCCACCTATGTGATGGTTCTGCCTGAGGCGAAGACGCAGGAGGAGACTCCCGAGGCCATTTTGATCAACGGCGAGAAGCAGGAAATCACCAACCGTCAGGAGAACGGCGTGTGCATGGTGCCGGTTCGGGCCGTGGCCGAGGCCTTGGACCTGGAAGTGGGCTATGAGAAGGTGGACGGTGTGCAGACGATCACCGTCGCCGGGGAGGATTCCTCCGTTGTGGTGACTGCCCACAGCGCCGAGGCCAAGTCCGGCGACCAGATCAAGGTGCTGGATGCCGAGGTCTATGTAGAGGAGCCCGGTACCACCTGGGCGCCTGCCGGCCTCTTCTCCCTGCTGGGGATCTCCGTGGAGGAGACCGCTGACGGACTGAGCTTCACCAAGTAAGACGATACAGAAAATCCCCCGCCGTGGACATTACTCCGCGGCGGGGTGTTTTTGTCCGCTCACCGCCGTGGGCGGCCCTTAGAAAAATTCCCTCTGCAGAAAACACATCTGCAGAGGGAATTCCCTTCTTCTTATTGCACCAGCCGTCGGCAGGCCTGGGTCAGCTCACTGAGAGTGCTGCAGGGCAGCATCTGGCACAGGGCTCCCATGGTACGGATGCTGCCCACATATTGCCACTTTCCCTCGGGAATGGGATTGAGCCACAGTACCTTCCCCGCCATCCGGCCCGCCTCCTGAAGAGCCCGGCCCGCCCGGGGCAGGTCGATGGTCTTGGTGTCGGAGAGAATCAGCAGGGTGGCGGAGGGGTCCAGCACCGCCGGGCGCATCTGGGACAGCACCGCCAGGGCGGTGCCGAGATCGGTGCCCCGTCCGTAGAGCCCCGAATCCTTCACATATTGCCGGAAGGCGTCCATATTCTGGAGAGAGAAGGCATCCACCTCCCGGACCGCCTCAGAGAAGAGAAAGGTGCGGGAGGATTCCGCCACGTCGGATAGGGATTTGATGAACCGGAGGGCGAACTCGGAGAACTGGAGCATGGAGCCGGACACGTCGCACAGCAGCACCAGCCGCCGCTTCTTCCGCCGCTTGCGCCGGAAGGACAGGCGGTAGAGGGAGCCGCCGGTCTCCAGTCCCCGGCGGATGGTCCGCCGGAAGTCCAACGCCCCCTTATGGGCGGCGTGCTGCCGCCGTACCGACAGCTCCGCGTTGAGCTGCTGGGTGATTCGGGCGATGAGGGCAGTGGCCCGGGGGATCTCCTCATCTCGGAAGGTGCCGATATCCCGAACCATGAGGGCCATCTCCGGGTCCAGCGCCTCCTCCACCCCCACCGCCGCGTCCTCCATCAGCATCTGCTGCTCTAAGAGGAACCGCATGAACACGGAGCGGATGAAATTGGTGTAGAGCTGGGGGCTGCGGTCAATGTTGGGCTTGGTGCGCTCCATCAGCTGCCGCAGCTCCTCCCGCTTCTCCTCACTCATCTTCATATAGACTTCCCGCAGGTCGTCCCGGATGTCCAGGGGCTGGCCCCGGACCTGGAGGTCCCGCTCCGCCTCGGCCTGACGGCGGGCCATCTCCTCCGCCTCCGCCTTCCGCTTGGCCCGGATGGCCTCCTTCTGCTCCTGGCTGACGAAAAAGCCGTCGAAGGCCCGGTCAAAGACGGCCTGCTCTCCCTGGGATTTGGCAAACACCGACCGGAGGGCCCAGCGGACCCGCTCCCGGTCGTCAAAACCCATTGCCTCCAGAATGGCGCAGGCGTCCGCCGTTTCCGCCAGCCCCACCGCCAGCCCCTCCTGGCGTAGCAGGTGAGTGAACTCCGTCAGCTTCTCAAGGTAGATGCTTCTCATGCCTGGTGGTGATGGCAGTGGCCGTGGTCGTGGTCATGCCCGCATCCGCAGCCGCAATCTGCCCCCTCGGCTTCCTCCGGAGGATGCTCGGCAGCGTCCAGATCCTCACTGTTTTTCAGCACGAAGCCGCTGGTACGGCGAAAGGCCTCCGGGTCCAGATCCGTAATCCCCAGGGCCTCCAGAGCCGCTACCCAGTCCAGGGTCTCGGCGATGGAGGGCTTTTTCAAAATAGCGTCGTTCTCCCGCAGCCGGTGGATGGCCTCCGCCACCTGCACCGCCAGACGCTCATTGGCGTTGGGCAGCTTGGCGCGGATGATCTCCACCTCCCGCTCCACATCGGGGTACTGGAGATAGAGGTAGGCGCAGCGGCGGCGGAGGGCCTCGCTGAGGGGCCGGGTGCGGTTGGAGGTGAGGACCACGAAGGGGATGGTTTTGGCGTGGATGGTGCCCACCTCCGGAATGGTCACCTGCATCTCCGACAAAAGCTCCAGCAGAAAGGCCTCAAACTCCTCGTCTGCCTTGTCAATCTCGTCGATGAGGAGGACCGTGGGCTTCTCCGAGCGGATGGCCTTCAGGAGGGGCCGCTCCAGAAGATACTCGTCCCCGAAGAGGGAGCGGGTCAGCTGGTCCGGGTCCTGGCGGTTCATGTTCACCTGGATGCTCAAAAGCTGCTTCTGATAGTTCCACTCGTAGAGGGCCTTGCTCTCGTCCAGGCCCTCGTAGCACTGGAGCCGGACCAGGTCCCGGTCCAAAACGGCGGCCATCACCTTGGCCACCTCCGTCTTGCCCACACCGGCGGCGCCCTCGATGAGCAGAGGCCTGCCCAGCTGCAGGGCCACCAGCACGGTGGTCACCAGCTGGTCGTCGCAGATGTAGTGCTGCTCCTGCAGCTTCTGCCGTAAAGTTTCAAAGTCCATGGATGCACTCTCCTGTAGGGCGGCCCGTTCCTGTGCGGCAGCGGGACCGCCTCGTATTTCCCTTCCAGAATACCATAAGTATAGAAAAAAGGAAACGAAATTTCTGTGATCTTGTCACCGAGGGGGCGAAGTTTGTTCTCACGCCCACCAGGTTTCCATGGTCTCCCGGATGGCGGCCGCCTGCTTCTCTGTCAGCTGGGGGAGGAGATCGGAGTAGATCAGCAGCAGGTCCCGCTCCCAGCAGACCAGCAGGGCCGGCGTGCCGTCGTACATCGTGCCGGCGTACACCGCCTCCGCCTGCCAGCGGCCGTCCTCCACCGTTTCCATCTCCGCCCAGGAGAGCTCTTCCCGGCAGATGTCGTAGAAGGGCGGGAAGGACACATGGACCATGGTGTACCCCAGCTCCGGCTGCACGCCCGGCAGCTCCTCCGCCGGGGGACAGGAGTGGTCGGCGCTGAGTTTGGAGAGGAGGGGGGAGCGGCTGAAGCTCCGGCGGGAGGTGGAGTAGGGGAGACCCTCCGTGCTGACGCCCAAATCCTCCAGCCGAATGGGGATGGGATCGTCGTAGATGCCGTACCGCCCGGCTTCCCCCTCATACCACCAGGCGGGCTCGATGGGAGTAAGGGCGGGCCGGACCACAACGGCAAAGACCCCCGCCACCGCGATCACTACCGCAATGAGGATGGTCATGTTCCGGATGCTGCCCTCGTCATAGCCCCGTTCCCGCATCCACCAGACGGGGACAAGGACGCAGGCCAGCACCGCCGCGGTAAGGCCTACGCCCCACCAGAGCGCGCCGCCCGCGCCGCTACGCTGGGCATACCACATGCCCTGGACCAGCAGGACGGTGAGAAGGACCAAAGCCCCGATCTCCAGCCCCCGGGAGAGGCGGAAAAAGCTGGGGGCGCAGGGCCCGCCCCGCTCCACCGACCGCTCCGACCGCCGCAGCCAGACGGCCCACAGAAGGCGGCTCTCCAGGGTGAGGAACAGGAGAAAGGGTCAGCACAGCAGCAGAGGCAGAGCCATGGGAGAGGCCAAGAGCTGGAAGGCATCCGTCTTCAGGCGGATGCCCAGCGTGGCGAGCTGGAGCAGGGCCACGGCGATCAGAAGAAGGCTGGTCACCCGGTTTTTCCGGAATACCGCCCGGACGGTCTCCAGCTTCTGCCTCTCGTCGGTCTCCAGAGGCACCGGGTCCGGCCGGTCCGTCGCATAGATCTGCATCCGCAGCCACTGGGCCACGAAGGTCCACCCGGCGGCGGCGCAGTACGCCGCCAGCTCCTCCTGGCCTGGGGTCAGGGCTCCGCCGTAGACCGAGGCGTCGGGAAAGTAGGTGACGGCGTAGGTGAGGGCGGCGGGCTCCTCCCGGCGAAAGCGCCAGAAGACCTGTCCCGTCTTGTCCAGCCGCCAGCCCTTCCGGGCCTTCCGGCTGAGATACCGCTCCACGGCGTCGCTGTCCATGGGGCGGAAAAAGCACATGCGGTAGGTGTATTTCATGGTGTTTCCTCCTCTTTCTGCCCCATCACGGCGTCAAAATCCCCGCAGAGCCGCCGCAGCCGCTCCGCCTCCTTCCGAAGCCTCGCCTCACCGCCGGCGGTGAGACAATACCGGCGTTTTCTCCCCTGGGTGGGGACCTCCCGGATCCACCCCTCCCGAAGAAAGTCCTCCAACAGGGTGTACAATGTGCCGGGACCGATGGCCACCAGCCCGCCGGTGAGCTTTGCTACCGCCTCCATCACATCCACGCCGCAGCGCTCCTCCCGGAGGCACAGGAGGATATAGAACATCTGCTCCGTCAAGGTCTGAAATTTCTCTCTCGCCATGGCCCGCCTCCTTTCAATATTGATATTCGATATTTGTACCTTCACTATAACATCGATATTCGATATTGTCAAGGGGCATCTTGCCCCCGCCGGTACGCATCTTGGGGGAACAGTTCTTGCAGCGGAAGTGGAAATTCGGTATGCTATAAGTGTCAAAGGCCGATGACGGAGAAAACAGGAGGAGGTGAGGGATGTGAAGATCACCGTGGACCAGACCGGCGGCGGGGAAGTAGAGGTAATCCTCCGGTGCCGGGAGGTGGACGAGGAGGTGCTGCGGCTGCTGGCCCTGCTGCGCTCGGGGTTGCAGAAGCTGTGCGTGTGGGACGAGGGACGGCAGACGGTGCTGCTGAACCCGGCGGAAGTGGTCTGGTGCGAGACGGTGGAGGATCGGACCTTCGTCTACACCGCCTGCGCTCTCTACCAGACCGGCCTGAGCCTTGGAGAGCTGGAGAGCCGCTGGGGCGATCTGGGCTTTTTTCGGGCGGGGAAGTCGGCGGTGGTGAACCTCCACCACATCCGCAGCCTCAAAAGCTGCGGCGGCGGGCGGATCGAGGCCAGCCTCCCCACCGGGGAGCGGCTGATGGTGGCCCGCCACTACGCGCCCCTGCTGCGCCAGCGGCTGGGGCAGGAAGGGAGTGTATGACATGAATGAATTTTTACGGTGGTACCGGTGGGGCCTCCAGATGAAGTACCATATGGGAATCTACACGGTGGGCCTGATCTTCTGTAAAGGCGTGGTAAACGCCCTGATGGGGGTGTACGAGGTGGAGTCCCTCACCATGCTGGAGATGCTGGTTGCCTCCCTGCTGTTGGCCTCGGCGGAGACGGTTCTCTTTCCCTGCGGGCTGGACCGTCCCCAGTCCCGGGGCCGGACGGCCATCTGGGTGGTGCTGGGGAATCTCCTCTATGTGGGCGGGTCCCTGGTGTTCGGCTGGTTCAAGGGTATTCCCCTGTGGGGGGCCCTGGTGCTGGTACTGATTTTGGAGGCGGGGTTCTTTGCCATGTGGTTTGGCATCAATGTAGCCATGCAGGCGGACACGGCGGACTTAAACCGCCGCCTGCGAAAATACCAGCAGGAGTGAAGAGGCGTCCGGAGCCATGCTCCGGACGCTTTCCTGCACTGCTGGTTGACAGATGTAGTCCAATGTGGTACAATTGGCTTACAGAAGTAGACCAAAGGAGGCGGGGCATATGGAGAAGGAGCCGGTATTGCTGTCCCAGGGGGAGTGGCAGGTGATGGAGGCGCTCTGGGAGGGACCCAAGACCCTGATGGAGCTGGTGCGGCTGCTGAAGGATCGGGTGGGCTGGGCCAAGAGCACCGTAACCACCATGGTGCGTCGGATGGAGGAGAAGGGGCTGGTGACCTACCACCAGGAGGGGCGGACCAAGACCTTCCGGGCGGCGGTGAGCCGGGAGGAGGCGGCCGCAGCGGAGACGGAATCCCTGCTGCAGCGGGCCTACCACGGCAGTGTGGGGTTACTGGTCAATACCCTGGCCCAGCGGGAGGCCCTCACCCGGGAGGACATTGACGAGCTATACGCCATCTTGCGGAAAGCGGAGGAGGAGGTACCATGAGAGAGATCTTGCTGACCTCCAGTGTGCTGATTTTGGTGCTGGCGGCCCTGCGGCGGCTGCTGCGGGGGCGGATCAGCCTGCGGCTCCAGTATGCCCTGTGGCTGCTGGCGGCGGTGCGGCTGCTGGTGCCGGTGCCCATCGGCCACAGTGCCCTCAGCCTGCTGAACTGGACAGAAGAAAAAGCAGTCTATGAGGCGGCTTTGCCTGTGGAGGACCAGGGGACGGTCCCGGCGGTCCCGACGGCGCCGGAGGTCCCGGAGGCTCCCCAGACGCAGCCGGTACCCGGCGGAACGGCGGTCGGCGGCGGAGCGGTTCCCTCTTCCGTCCGAGAGGAGGGGGGAGCGCTGCTCACCTGGGTGTGGCTCACAGGCTGCGCCGGTATGGCGGCGTGGTTTCTGGCGGTGAACCTCCGGTTCCGCCGCCGGGCGAGGGCAGGGGCAGAGCCTCTGGAGGAGGACTGCCCTCTGCCGGTGTGGGTGTCGCCCAATGTACCCTCCCCCTGTCTGGTGGGGCTTGTGCGGCCCAGAATCTACCTCACCCCCGCCTGTCTGGAACGTCCCGACAGCCTCCGCCATGTGCTGGCCCACGAGGAGGTACACTGGCGGCATAGGGACCCCTGGTGGGCTCTGGTGCGGGGGCTGTGCCTGTGCCTCTACTGGTTCGACCCCCTGGTGTGGTGGGCGGCGGACCTGTCCCGGCGGGACGGGGAGCTTGCCTGTGACGAGGGGGCCATCCGCCGCCTTGGCGAGGGGGAACGGCTGGCCTACGGCAGGACCCTGGTGGCGCTGGCGGCGGTGTCCGTCTCCCCAGGGCGGCTTCTGCAGACCGCTACCACCATGGCCGACCGGCGGGGCGGTCTCAAGGAGCGGGTAATGCTCATCGCCCAAAAGCCCCGGATGCTGGCGGTCACCATTTTGTGTCTTCTCCTGGCAGTGGGGATCGTTGTGGGCTGCACCTTCACCGGGGCGGAGAGGGAGAGGACCCTCCAGGAGAAGCTGATGGATCTGCCGGAGGAGCTGGCGGAGGTGGTGGAGGTTCGGGAGGGAGAGGAGTTTCCCGCCTACTACCTGGCTGCCGATGATACGGAACAGGGGATGGGGTGGCTGCTGGGGCTTGATTATCTCTCCCCGGGCGCGTTTGAGTACACCTTCTATGCTGTCGATCACAGCGGCCTTGCCCCCATCGGGCGGGACGGGGAGGGCTACTATGTGTCCGCTGTTCCCACCGATGTGCAGTATTCCAGTCCTCTGCTCCAGGAGGACTATGGAGCGGCCCAGGCCGCCCTGCTGGACTGGACGGCGGCGGTGATCCTGGCGGAGGCGGGGGTGACGTCCTTCACCATGGAGGACGTCCGGGCGGTGGCCACCGCCCGATACACCTACCCCGGCGCCCACCGCTGGCCGGAGTACCATCCCTATCTCGCCATCAGCGGCTCCTACGAGGGGGCCATGACCTTGACCCTCTCCCAGCCGGTGAAGCAGGGGGAGGGGGGCATCTGGTGCGTGGAGCGGTGGAGCGAGGGGGACAACACCTATCTCTGGTATCCGCCGGACACCGATCTCTCCGCGGCGGAATATTACGCCCAGCTCCAGGCCCAGGCGGACGCCGGAGAGGCGGACTGGGCCCTGGACCCCCGTGAAGCTGCTCTCCGGGCTCTGGCCGCCCCCCGGATGCTGGGCAGCGCTGAGGCGGTGGCGGAGGACAGCCTCTTCGACGATCATACGGTGGAATACATGGAGGAGTGTGAGCTGTGGGCCAATCCCTCCTGGGAGACGGACTACCGGGAGGACGGCTCGGTCAGCGAGAGCGGCATGTTCGAGATCATGGGCCAGAAGATCAGCGCATTTCCCGAGGAAAAGGAGGCCTACTCCGCCTACCCGGAGAATGAGGCGGTGATGGCCACGGGGGTGAAGTACTTCATCCTGGCCGCCTACGGGGAGGCGGACCGCTGCGACGCCATGGAGGCCCAGGCAGTGGACGAGAGCGCCCTGGTCAACCAGCCCCTCTATAGCCGAAAGCCCCACTACATCCACGCCCCGGAGCGGCTGGAGGATGGCGCATATCGCCTCTGTCTGGACTATCTGCTGGCGGACCAGAGCGGCAGTACCCCGCCGGAGGAACGGCAGCGGGCGGAGCTGGAGATCGTGGAGCAAAACGGTCAATATCTGGTGCGGAGCTTCACCCTGTCATAAGGCATAAGAAAGAAGGACCGGCGGCGGAAACTTCCGCTGCCGGTCCCTTTTGCCTGATGGGAGGTTACTGGATCTCCACCACTTCGTAGCCCGCGTCGGTGACGGCCTTGGTGAGGGCCTCGTCGCTGACGTCGCCCTGGACTGTGGCGGTGCCCGCCTCCAGATTTACCGTGGCGGTGACGCCGGGAATGCCGTTCAGGGCCTTCTCCACATGGGCCTGGCAGTGGGCGCACATCATGCCCTTGATGACCATAGTCTTTGTCATAGTTGTTTCCTCCTTATTTTCGTCGTCCTGAGAGGACGGGGTTTCTGTTGTCTCCTTCCAGGCGGGCTTCCAGCCCCGCAGGCGCAGGGCGTTGGACACCACGCATACGCTGCTGAGGCTCATGGCCGCGGCGGCGAACATGGGGTTGAGCTTGAAGGCAAAGGGCAGATAGAACACCCCGGCGGCGATGGGGATACCGATGGTGTTGTAGAAAAATGCCCAGAAGAGGTTCTCCTTGATGTTCCGAATCACCGAGCGGCTGAGCTGGATGGCGCTGACCGCGTCCCGCAGGTCGCTCTTCATCAGCACCACGTCGCTGGACTCGATGGCCACATCGGTGCCCGCCCCGATGGCAATGCCCACGTCCGCCCGGGCCAGGGCGGGGGCGTCGTTGATGCCGTCGCCCACCATAGCCACCTTTTTCCCCTCGCTCTGGAGCTTGGCCACGCACTGCTCCTTGTCCTGGGGCAGGACCTCGGCGATGACGTGCCGGAGGCCCAGCTGGCCGCCGATGGCATCGGCAGTGCGGCGGTTGTCGCCGGTGAGGAGCACCACGTCGATGCCCATGTCCTTCAGCGCCCCGATGGCTCCGGCGCTGGTGGGCTTCACCGTGTCCGCTACTGCCAGCATGCCGAGAAGAGCGCCGTCCGCCACAAAGTAGAGGGGCGTTTTCCCCTGGGCGGCCAGGGACTGGGCCTCTCCGTCCAGAGAGGAGACATCCACCCCACGGCTCTCCATCATCCGCCGGTTCCCCGCCAGGAGGGTCCTGCCCTCCACCACGGCCTCCACGCCGCCGCCGGGGGTGGCGGAGAAGTTTTCGGCGGCGGAGAGGGCGATCCCCTCCCCGGCGGCGTACTCTACCACGGCTTTCGCCAGAGGATGCTCACTGAGGGCCTCAGCGGAGGCGGCAAGATGGAGAAAATCGGTCTCCGACACGCCGGCGGCGGGCCGCAGGTCCGTCACCCGGGGCTTGCCCTCGGTGACGGTGCCGGTCTTGTCCAGCACCACGGTGTCGATGTGGTGGAGGATTTCCAGGGCCTCGGCGGACTTGATGAGGATGCCGTGCTGGGCGGCCTTGCCGGTGCCCACCATGATGGCCACCGGGGTGGCCAGCCCTAAGGCGCAGGGGCAGGAGATCACCAGCACCGCGATGGCAATGGAGAGGGAGAAGCTGACGCTCTGATGCCCAAGGAAGTACCACAGCAGGCCCGCCGCCAGGGCGATGGTGATGACCGTGGGGACGAAGATGCCGCTGACCTTGTCCGCCAGCTTGGCGATGGGGGCTTTGGAGGAGGCGGCCTCGTCCATGAGGGTGATGATCTGGGAGAGGGTGGTGTCCTTGCCCACCCGGGTGGCTTCAATCTCCAGATAGCCCGCCTTGTTGATGGTAGCGGCAATGACGCTGTCCCCCTCCTCCTTCTCCACCGGCAGGCTCTC
Organism: uncultured Oscillospiraceae bacterium; assembly: GCA_944386975.1. Classification (GTDB taxonomy): domain Bacteria; phylum Bacillota; class Clostridia; order Oscillospirales; family Oscillospiraceae; genus CAJFPI01. The sequence goes on from CALXDC010000003.1 coordinate 34,199, forward strand.
GCCGGTGATGGCGCTCTCGTCCACGGCACCGTGGCCGGAGCGGACGGTGCCGTCCACGGGGATACGGCCTCCCTGGCGGACGATGACGAGGTCCCCGGCCAGTACCTCCCCGATGGGGAGAGTCATTTCCTTGCCGTCCCGGAGGACCACGGCGGACTCCGGGGCCAGCGCGATCAGAGCGGCGATGGCCTCGCCGGTTTTGCCCTTGCTGCGGGCCTCCAGATACTTGCCCACAGTGACCAGGGAGAGGATCATCCCGGCGGACTCGAAGTAGAGCTCCGGCATGTGGGAGACATGGCCCTGGACCACGGTGATGGCGCTATAGACAATCCCGGCGGCAGCCCCCAGGGCCACCAGGGAGTCCATGTTGGGGGCCCCCTGGAAAAGACGCTTGAAGCCCACGGAGAAGTAGGCCCAGTTGACCGCCAGAATGGGGATCAGCAACACCACCTGGGCGGCCACGAAGCGGTAGAACCCGGCGGCGCTGTCGGGGTAGAGAAAGCTGGGCAGGGGCCAGCCCATCATGTGGCCCATGGCGATATAGAAGAGAGGGATGAGGAAGACCACGGAGGTGATGAGCCGCTTTTTCATCCAGGCGATGTGCTTGGCCATGGCGTCCCGCTGGCCGTCCTTTTTGGATTGGGAGGCCAGCTCCGCGCCGTAGCCGCCTTCCACCACGGCGGCCACGATCTTGTCGGGGGAGGCGGTGTCGTCGTAGTCCACCACCATGCTGCCGTTTAAGAGGTTCACGCTGACGGCGCAGACGCCGTCCACGTGGCGGACGGATTTCTCCACATGGGCAGAGCAGGCGGAACAGGTCATCCCTGTGACGATGAATTTTTCATGGTGCAAGTTTTTTTCACTCATAGAAACACCTTCTTTTTGCTCCCTGACGGGGCTGTCTTTTTTGCCGGTAGCCGACGCACGTCGGCAGGTGCTATGCCTCCGGCGGCCTACTTTTCTCGTCAAAGAAAAGTAGGCAAAAGTTGACTTAGAACCAAGGTTCTAAGGACTCCTTTTCTCCTATTATGGGAAATCTGTCCCGTTTTTTCGGCGCTTGGTTCGGCTGACCCTGCAAGGGGGCCGGAGTTCTTCTCTTTCCGCGCGACCGCGCGCTCCTCTGGTGGTTGTAGGGGCTTCTGCCTCGTTAGCCTTCCCCTGGGGGAAGGTGGCGCGAAGCGCTGGATGAGGGGAACGTCATCGAATTGCGTTAAGCCAACTCGGAGGAAAATCCAAGGATTCCGCTTGGTGTAAAATAGCTTCCGAATCAATTGGGTGCACTTCGATACCCTTTCCCTCATCCGCCCCCTTCGGGGGCACCTTCCCCCAGGGGAAGGCTTAATTAAGTCCATCGTCGCCCCAGCGCATCAGCGCGGAGCGCGGCGCTTAAAGCAGAAGACGACCCAAATCGGCGTCACCCGGACAAAGCCTCCGATCAAAAGCCTCTCTGACAATCCGGTCTTGGTAATAAACGAAGGGAGTTCTTAGAACCGCAGGTTCTAAGTCAACTTTTGCCTACTTTTCTTTGACGAGAAAAGTAGGCCGCCGGAGGCTAAACACCAGACAGTACCCCGTCGGGTACCGGCAAAAACACCTTGCCCTCGTCAGAGGGTAAACATAAATAAGCGCCGGTCCCGGCAATCGAGGGACAAAAAGCCCCCTCACTTCATCAGCTTCTGCAAAAGCCCCACCAGCTCGTCGATGACCGCATCGTCGCCGCCGCGGATGCCGTCCGCCACACAGGTTTTGATGTGGCTGGCCAGCAGCTCCTTGCTGAAGCTGTTCAGCGCCGCGTTGACGGCGGACACCTGAATCAGAATATCCGTGCAGTAGACGTCATGGTTCAGCATCTCCTTGATGCCCCGAATCTGACCCTCGATACGGCTGAGCCGGTTGTTCAGCCGCCGCAGCTCCTCCTCTTCCCGGTGCTTGTGCTTGCCGGAAGCGCAGCAGCACTCCTCCATATCTCCGTCCTCCTTCCTGGTTTGTCCGGACTTACTATATACCCCGTGGGGGTATGTTGTCAAGCAAAAAATTGCCGCTGGGAAAAAGTCCGGCGGCAATTTGCACGATGGGTACGAGTCAATTTTCTTTGCTATAAGGAATGCCCAGCTTGGCGGGGACGTTGAAGTTGCTCCGGGCCACGGTCAGCACGATGGTCAGGATGTAGGGCAGGGCGATGACCAGCTCGTTGGGGAAGATGTTGATGCTGCTCATGGACTGGATGTAGATGGCCACAGCTTCCGCCAGACCGAACACGAAGGTGCCTACCACGGCGCCCTTGGGGTTCCAGTTGCCCAGGAAGCAGATGGCGAAGGCAATCCAGCCCCGGCCGCCGATGATGCCGGTGGTGAACATCCCGAGATACCCCAGGGTGTAGAAGGACCCGGCCAGGCCGCCCATGGCTCCGGCCACCAGCACCGTCAAAAACCGGATGCGATTCACGTTCAGACCGGCCACGTCCACCGCCTCCGGATTCTCGCCAGTGGAGCGGATGGTGAGGCCCAGAGAGGTCTTGAACAGGACGAAATAGGATACCGGAATTACCAGATAGGCGAAGTAGGTCAGCAGGTTCTGCTGGAAGAACATGGGCCCGATCACCGGGATGGCGGAGAGCAGGGGGATGGAGATGGGCTCCAGCACGTCGATCTGGAGGGGAGTGGTGGGGATGCCGAAGAGCACCCGCTGGAAGAAGGAGCAGAAGCCTCCCGCCAGAATGTTGATGGCGGTACCGGTGACGATCTGCTGCTGCTTCATGTGGATGGTGATGAAGCCGTAGAGCGCGGCCATGAGGGTGCCGCACAGAATGGCCACCAGAATACCGATTGCCAGACTGCCGCTGATGTAGGTTCCCACAAAGCCGCCCCAGGCGCCCAGGAGAAAGATGCCCTCGATGGCGGTGACCATCATGCCGGTGCGCTCGGCGTAGACCTCCGCGATGGACCCCAGCAGAAGGGGGGTGCTCATCATGATGGCACGGGTCAGGATGTTGGTCATTTCTGTGCACCTGCCTTTCTCAGCCGCTGCTTTTCACGGCGGTTGTGGACATAGCCGCGGAGGAAATAGGAGATGATCACGCAGATCATCACAATTCCCTCAATGAGATCGATGATGCTGGAGGGAATGTTGAGCCCCGGCATCCGGCCCATGGTGGTGCCCATGATGTTCATAAAGCCGAAGAGAAGGGAGGCGAAGAGGATGCCCAGGGGGTGGCCGTTGGCCAGGATGGCGATGCCGATGCCGAAGGAGCCGATGGAGCTGTTGAAATTCTGCAGCAGCATGTGCTGCACGCCGTTGATCTCCGTAAGGCCCGCCATGCCGGCCAGACCGCCGCTGATGAGGAAGGCGACGACGTAAATCCGCTTGGAGCGGATGCCCGCCAGCTCCGCCGCGGTGGCGTTGCTGCCCACTGCCCGGATACGGAAGCCTAAAGGCGTCTTGTATAGCAGCACCCACACCAGAATGGCGGTGAGGATGGCCAGCACCGTGCCCAGGTGCACCCGGGTGCCCGGCAGGACACTGGGCAGATAGGCGTTGGCGTCGATGGGGTCGGTCTGGAGGTACTCCCCCTTGGTCTCCCGCAGCACCGTGCGCAGCAGGTAGTCCATGACGGCGGAGACCACATAGGTGGACATCATGCTCACCAAAAACTCGTTGGCGTTGAAGCGGGCCTTGGCAAAGCCGATGAGGGCGCCTACCAAGCCGCCGGCCAGGAAGGAGCCCAGCAGCACCAGCAGAATGAGCAGGGGGGTGGGCAGCACGGTTCCCAGCTGCAGGGACAGGGTGACGGCCACGATGGACCCGGCATAGAACTGGCCCTGGGCGCCGATGTTGAAGAGGTTGGCCTTATAGGTGAAGGCAAAGGCCAGGGCGGTGAAGACCAGGGGCGTGGATTTCACCAGCACCTCGCCCATGGTGTACTTGTCGGTGACGATTTTCAGGAAGGCGGTGCTATACACCTCCACGGGGTTGAGCTTCATGAACAGCAGCATGCAGGCGCTGAGGATGAGGCCCACCACCACGGCGCCGATGTTGAAGAGGAGTACCTCGCCGTAACGGTCCTTCAAGCGCTTCATCTCACTGTCCCTCCTTCCCGGCGGTGACGCCCGCCATCATCAGGCCGATCTCCTGGGTGTCCAGCTCGCCGTTACGGTAGATGCCCATGATGCGGCCCTTGTACATGATGGCGATGCGGTCGCACATCTCAAAGATCTCGCTGAGCTCCGTGGACACCAGCAGCACCGCCTTGCCCTTCTCCTTCTCCTGGAGGATGGAGTGGTGAATGCGGTCCACCGCGCCCATGTCCAGGCCCCGGGTGGGCTGGTTGAAGATCAGCAGATGCTGTCCCACGTCAATCTCCCGGGCCAGCACCACCTTCTGCTGGTTGCCGCCGGAGAGGCTCCGGGCCAGATCGCTGGGACCGGTGGCCTTCACCTGGTGGTCCTTGATGATCTGGGCGGTGTAGTCGTTCAGCCGCTTCTGGGCGATGAAGCCCTTGCTGGTCCAGCGGCCGCCGTAGCTGTTTTTCAGCAGGATGTTCTCCGCCAGAGTCATGTCCATGATCATGCCGTCCCGATAGCGGTCCACCGGCACATAGCCGATGCCGCCGTCGATGCGCTGGCGGATGGTCTGCTGGGTGATGTCCTGGCCCCGGAAGAGAACCGCTCCCTCGGTGACGGGCCGGGACCCGCAAATCACTTCGCACACCTCATCCTGGCCGTTGCCGCTGACGCCGGCGATGCCGAAGATCTCCCCGGGCAGAACGGAGAAGGACACCTGCTGCAAAACCGGCGTTTTCTCCGGCCCCAGAGCGGACACGCCCTTCAGCTCCAGCACCGCCTCCCCGGTCTGCTGGGGGGCCTCGGTGCGGACGGGGGGCGTCAGCTCCTGGCCGATCATCAGCCGGGCCAGCTCCGCCTCGTCGGTGTCCTCCTTGCGCACGTCGCCGGCCACCACGCCGCTGCGCATGATGACGATGCGGTCCGCCGCCTCCATGACCTCCTTCATCTTGTGGGTGATGAAGATCACGCAGTTGCCCTTGGCGGCAAACTCCCGGATGAAGACCATCAGATTCTCCGACTCCTGGGGAGTCAGAACGGCGGTGGGCTCGTCCATGATGAGGATGTTGGCGTTGAGGTAGAGAGCCTTCAGAATCTCCACCTTCTGCTGCACGCCCACGGCCAGATCTCCCACCTTGGCGTCCACGGGCACATCAAAGCCGTAGCTCTCGGCGATGGCCTTGACCTTCTCCTCATACTCCTTGATGGCAATACGGCCGTGGACGTTGCCCAGGATGATGTTTTCCGTCACCGTGTGGGTGGGGACCAGGGAGAAGTGCTGCTGGATCATGGCCACGCCCCGGGACATGGCGTCCTTGGGGGATTTGATGTGGACGGCCTCGCCCCGGATGCGGATCTCTCCCTCGTCGGCTCCGTAGAGGCCGTAGAGGATTTTCATGATGGTGCTCTTTCCGGCGCCGTTCTCTCCCAGCAGGGCCACCACCTCGCCCTGATGGACGGTAAAGGACACGTCCTTGTTGGCGATGACCTTGGCGAAGTATTTGGATACGTGCCGGATTTCTACAACTGGTTGTGCCATAGACTCCTCCTTCCGCTGCGGCGCCCGGGGCGGCGGTCTCTCTGGCAGAAGGCGCCTGCCGGGAGAGAGCCGCCTTCGGCCCGTCTCGGCAGACGCCTTGCCGGATGTACCAAGCCCCGGGGGGCAGGTGATTTATTCGTCGAACAGTGCCGTCAGATCCACGCCGCCGGCCTTGTACTCCTCAATGGCGGCGTCCACACGGTCCTTCACCTCCTGGGTGATGTTCTCGGTGTAGATGGGGACGAAGATGTCCTCGGCGATGCCCACCTCGTGGAGGGTGCCGCCGGCCAGCTCGCCCTTCATGTAGCTCTCAATGGCCCACTTGTACATGGTGGAGAAGTCAAAGTCCACAGAGGCCACCACCACGTTGGGGTCGATGACGGTCTGGTCGGAGGAGTAGCCCACCACATACACGCCCTTGGAGATGGCGGCGTCGATGGCGCCGAGACCCAGCTCATTGGCGTAGGCGAAGACCACGTCGGCGCCCTCGTCGATCATGCTCTCACCCATCTGCTTGCCCAGAGCGATGTCGCTCCAGCTGTTGGCGTAGGCCAGGTTGTAGGAGGCATCGCTGATGCCCCGCTCCTGGGCGATCGCCACAGCGGTCTTGCCGTAGACGGCCATCAGGTTCTCCATGGCCTGGTTGGACTCGCCGCCGATCATGGCGAACTTGCCGGTCTCGGTGATGCTGCCGGCCACGATGGCCGCCAGATAGCTGGCCTCATACTCCTTGGGGAACAGGGGAGAGAGGTTCTCCAGCTCCGCGTTGGCGCCGTTGACGATCATGAAGCGGGTGTTGGGATAGGAGGCGGCCACGGTGACGGCGGCCTCATCAAACTGGGAGCCGGCGGCCATAATGATGTCGTAGCCCCGCTCGCAGTACTCCCGGAAGGTGGACTCGAAGTCGGCGGACTGGACGTTCTCCACATACTCCATGTTGGTGCCCAGCTCCTCGTTGCAGGTGAGCAGACCGGCGTAGTTGGAGGCGTTCCAGCCCTGGTCGTTGACCTCGCCGGGCAGGATCAGCACGATCTTGTAGTCCGCGGCGCTCTTCTCACCGCCGGCGTCGCCACCGCCCGCATTGCCGGAGCCGCCGCCGTTGTTGCCGGCGTTGTTGCCGCCGCAGGCGCTGAGCAGCACCGCCGTCATGGCCAGGACCAGTGCAAGAGATAACAGTTTCCGAATTCTTTTCATCGCATATCCTCCTTTGTTTCAGTCGGGTGGATGGAATGGGCCCCATGGCCTTATTTCTTATTATAGAGAAGACGCACAAGAAAACAAGGACAGACAGATACGATTTTGTGGAAGATTTTACGGTTCTTCCTCCCGCACCGCCAGGGAGTTGCGGTAGTCCAGGGGGCGCATGCCGTAGAGCTTTTTGAAGGAGCTGCTGAAGTAGCGGGAGTCGGTGAAGCCCACAAGCCGGGCGATGTCGGAGACCTTGTAGCGCACATCTCCCAGGTACCGGCGGGCCTTCTCCATCCGCAGGCGCTGCAGGTAATCCGAGAGGGTTTGGCCGGTGTGGCGGCGGAAGAGCTCCGAGAGGTAGTTGGGGGAGATGTACAGGGCGGCGGCCACCTCCCTGAGGCTGATCTTCTCCTGGTAGTGGGCCTCCAGATAGTCGATGGCCCGGGCTACTAGGAGGTTCGCCACCTCGCCGCCCTCCTGACGGGGCGCCTCCGAAACAGTCCGGCCGGTCTCCAGCCGTCCCTCCAGCTGGGAGAGGAAGGCCAGCAGCTCCCGGGGGTTGGTAGGCTTGGTCATATATTTGGCTACCCCCAGCTCGATGGCCCGCTGGGCGTAGTGGAAGTCGGCGTAGCCGCTGAGAATGATGATGGGCACCTCTCCGCCGCTGCCGTCCCGCAGGCGCTGGATCAGATCCAGTCCGCTCATGCCGGGCATGCGGATGTCGGTGATGATCACGTCCACGGTATTCTCCGCCAGATAGGCCAGAGCGGCGCCGGCGTCGGGGCAGAGGGCGCTGACGGTCCAGCGGGGCTGGGAGGAGATGAGGCGGCTGAGCCCCTGGCGGATGCGCTCTTCGTCGTCAATGATCAGAATTCTCACGGTGGTCTTCCTCCTCTCTCTCTGTGCTTGCCGCGATGGAGATGAGAATTTCGGTGCCCTGATCCGGGGCGCTTCGAATCTCGAAACGGCAGCGGCTGCCGAAGTACAGCTTCAGCCGCCGTTCCACGTTGCGCACGCCGATGCCGGTGGAGCCGGAGGGGGCGCCGTCCGGGTCCAGAAGCTGCCGCCGCTGGGATTCGGATATGCCGGGACCGTTGTCCCGCACCCGCAGCTGCGCCCAGTCCCCCTCCCGGCGGGAGCAGATCTCCACCCGGCCGCCGTCGGACCGGGATTCCACCCCGTGCCGGATGGCGTTTTCCACCAGGGGCTGGAGAATGAGCTTGGGCACCTCCAGCTCCCGCAGAGATTCGTCCAGCAGCAGGCTGTACTCCAGCCTGTGGGTCAGGCGGCACTTCTGAATCCGCAGGTAGTCCTCAATATAGGCGTACTCCAGGTGGAGGGGCACCGTGGCGGTGCGGGTGTTCATGGTGTACTGCATGAGATTTCCCAGAGCCACTACGATGTCACTGATGTCCCAGGCGTCCCGCTCAATGAGCATCCAGTTGATGGCGTCCAGGGTGTTGTAGAGAAAGTGGGGGTTGATCTGGGCCTGGAGAGCCTCCATCTCCGCCGTCTTCTGGGCCAGCTCCCGCTGGTAGACCTCGTTGACCAGCAGGTCGATGCGATCCACCATCTCATTGAAGGTGTGGGAGAGGTAGCCGATCTCGTCCTCCTGACCGGGGGGAAGGCGGACGGCGAAATTGCCGCCCTGAGCGGTCTTCATGGCGTCGGCCAGCTGCTTGAGGGGGCGGGTGATGGAGCGGTAGAGGATGAGGATGAACAGCACCATCAGCGTCATGGCTACCGCCACCACCAGGGAGATGTAGCTGCGCAGCGTCTCGGACCCGGGAAAGAGGTCGTCCACGGCGATGGCGGAGAAGGTCCGCCAGCCGGTCAGGCCGTTGTACCGGCCGCAGGCGTAATACTCCCGGCCGTTCCAGGAGAAAAAGAACTTCTGCCGTCCGGAGCGGAAGGCGGCGGTGATCTCCGCCTTCATCCCCTCCTCCACGTATTTGCCGCTGCAGATGAGGGCGTCCTCCCGGTCCAGAAGGAAGGTATACTGGTAGGGGAGAATGTTCTGGTTGGCCAGGATGAAATTGTTGAAGATGGCGGGCTGGAACTCCACCGCCAGGATGGCCGCCAGGGTTCCCTCCTCCGACAGAAGGCCCCGGTAGACCTGGAGGGTATCCCCCTCCCGGGCCAGGCCCACCCGGAGGTCGGCCCAGAAGATCTTCTCCGGGGCGCTCCGGACGTCCTCCAGCATCTCCGAGGGGGGCGCGCCGTCGACGGAGAGGATGTATACCGAGGAGGGCAGCCCCACCTCCTCCAGCATCCCCTGTACCTCCAGACGCAGGGCCATGGCGGCGGCGCCGCTCCATCCTCCGGCGGGCAGGCGGACCGGCTGGGCGGCGTCCTGAATGGTCTGGTTGATATACCGGACCCGGGTGTTCAGGTTGATATCAATACGGTTGATGGTGTCGGCGATGACTCCCCGCTGGGACTCGGAGACAATGGTTCTGGCCCGGGTATAGGCCAGAGCGCCGATGACGGAGCCCAGAATCAGCACCAGAATCAGGGCGAAAAGCAGCAGCGTCTGGCGGATGGACAGTCGATTCATAGCGGCGGAACCTCCTTGTACGGGGGAGTGGGTAGGACCATTTTACCAAAAGGCCGCCGGGTTTTCAATTTGATCTTCCCTGCGGCGGGGCATGGAGGCAAAAAGAGAGGGCCCGCCGGGGACATTGTCCCCGGCGGGCCCGCGCCCTATCGTTTTTCTCCCGGCTTGCAGAGAAGGGAGGCCAGAAAGCTGAACAGCACCGCGGCGCCCACCCCGGCGGCGGAGGCGGCGAGGCCGCCGGTGAAGATCCCCAGCCACCCCTGCTGTCCCACCGCCTGCTGGACCCCCTTAGCCAAGTTCGCCCCAAATCCCGTCAGGGGCACCGTAGCGCCCGCACCTCCCCAGTCCGCAATGGGTCCGTATACACCGACAGCCTGTAAGATCACGCCGGCCACCACATAGCCTACCAGAATCCTTGCGGGAGTCAGCTGGGTCTTGTCGATGAGAATCTGGCCGATGGCACAGAAAATGCCGCCGCAGAGGAAGGCCCTGAGAAATTCCATTCACGTGTTCCATCCTTTCCACATTCAAGCCTCCACGCACACCGCGTGGCAGATGCCGGGGATACTCTCCCCCTGGAAGGAGGAGGTGGGGGAGAGCAGGGCTCCGGTAGGGGCGAACAGCAGCCGCTTGAGGCGGCCCGCCGCCATCTCCCCCAGGAGGTAGCCGTTGAACACCGCCGCGCTGCACCCGCAGCCGCTGGCCCCGCAGTGCATGTCCTGACCATCCAGGTCAAAGAGCAGCAGGCCGCAGTCGGTGTAATTCTCCCCAAGAGGGACCCCCTCCTTTGCCATCAGATCCCGGAGGAGCTGGCTGCCCAGCTTCCCCAGGTCCCCGGTGGCGATGAGATCGAAGTCCGACGGCGAGGCCCCTGTGTCCCGGAAAAAGGCGCTGAGGGTGTCCGCTGCCGCCGGGGCCATGGCGGCTCCCATGTTGTTTACATCCCGGATTCCGAGATCCACCACCTTGCCGCAGGTGACGTGGGTGATCCGGGGGCCCTCTCCCTGGACGGAGAGAATGGAGCACCCGGAAGCGGTGGCGGTCCACTGGGCCGTGGGGGGACGCTGGGAGCCGTAGGGCACCGGCATGCGGTACTGCCGCTCGGCGGTGCAGAAGTGGGAGGAGGTCATGGCCGCCACCACGGAGGCAAAGCCGCCGTCAATGAGCATGGCCCCCAGGGACAGGCTCTCTCCCATGGTGGAGCAGGCGCCGTAGAGTCCATAGAAAGGCACCGGGAAGTCCCGGAGGCTGAAGGCGGAGCCGATGCACTGGTTGAGAAGGTCACCCGCCAGAATATAGTCCAGGTCCTCCGGTCCCATCCCTGCCCGCTCCAGGCAGCGGCGGAGCACCCGCTTCTGCATGGTGCTCTCCGCCTTCTCCCAGGTCTTCTCCCCGAAAAAGCTGTCGGCGCTGAGCTCGTCAAAGGTATGGGCCAGGGGGCCTTTTCCCTCCTGCCGTCCGCCGATGTTGGCGTGGGAAATGATGATGGGGGGACGGTCCATGCGGACTGTCCGCCGTCCCAATCGCTTGTTCAATGCGATCCCTTCTCTCCTGACTTTGGCGGTAGTGTGTCCGGTGGGCCGGGATTTATGCGGCCCTCGGCAAAAAATGGTGGAAAAACCGGCAGGGGTATCGTATAATGGGGGCGGACGGGAAAAGACCGTTCCAAAAGAACAAAAGCGGGCGGCGCTGCCGCCGGGCTCCGGGCCCGGCAAAGGGCCGCCCGAGATCATAGGAGGCCATGCAATATGGAAGAGAAGCGAACCATCGGATACCTCTGCCCCAAGTGCGGGGCGGCGGTGATTGCCGAGCGCAGCGTCTTCGCTCTGTCGGCAGGAACGGCGGCGGTGATCTGCGACTGCGGAAAATCGAAGCTGGTGCTGGACTACGAGGGGGACGCTTTCCACGTCACCGTCCCCTGCGGCATCTGCGGCGGGGAGCACACCGCCCGGGTGGACGCCAAGGCGGTGCTCACCGGCCGGGGGGTGGCCCTCACCTGTCCGGAGACCCGGCAGTACTGCTGCCTCATGGGGGAGGACGGCCGGGTCAGCGCCGGTATGCGGGAGCTGGCCATCACGGCGGACAAGATCAAGGCCCAGCAGGAGAACCCCCAGGCCTTTGTGGACAATGTGATCATGTACGAGATTCTCTCGGAGCTGAAGGACATCGCCGGGCGTGGAGGCATCTCCTGTGCCTGTGGCTGCAAGGAGTACACGGTGGAGGTGCGGCCCGGGGCGGTGGACCTGATCTGCGCCTCCTGCGGGGCGAAGCTGCGGCTGGACGCCGCCACCGACGACGACCTGGACCGGCTGTGCTGCCGGGACCGGCTGGAGATCCCGGGAAAGAGCCGGCAGTGAACCGAGGGAGGGCAGTATGATCCAATTTCTGGCAAAGCGCTTCATCAAGGATTACCAGCAGGTGGGACGGCCGGAGGTGCGGCAGCGGTACGGCATCCTCTGCGGCACGGTGGGGGTCTGCCTCAACATCCTACTGTTCGCCGGGAAGGCTCTGGCCGGGGTTCTCAGCGGCTCCGTGGCCGTTACCGCCGACGCCTTCAACAACCTGTCCGACGCGGGCTCCTCGGTGGTATCCATGCTGGGGTTCAAGCTGGCGGGGCAGAAACCGGACAGCGATCACCCCTTCGGCCACGGGCGGCTGGAGTACGTCTCCGGCCTGGTGGTGGCCATGCTCATCATCCTCATGGGGGTGGAGCTTCTCAAGAGCAGCGTGGAGAAGATCCGCAGTCCGGAGGAGGTTACCCTCAGCCTTCTGACAGTGGGGATTCTGGCGGCCTCCATTGCGGTGAAGCTGTACATGAGCGCCTATAACCGTGCGGTGGGGAAGAAGATCGACTCCGCCGCCATGGCGGCCACCGCCACCGACAGCCTCAGCGACGTCTGCGCCACCACGGTGGTGCTGGCGGCCACCCTCGTCGGCCACTTTACCGGTCTCGCCATCGACGGCTGGTGCGGCCTTCTGGTGGCCCTCTTCATCCTCTACGCCGGGTACCGGGCGGCCTGGGACACCATCAGTCCCCTCTTGGGCCAGCCTCCCGCCCCGGAGTTTGTGGCGGAGGTGGAGCGGCGGGTGCTGGCCCACCCGGAGATTGTGGGGATCCACGACCTGATCGTCCACGACTACGGCCCCGGCCGCCTGATGATCACCCTCCATGCGGAGGTGCCCGCCGACGGGGATCTCCTGGCGCTCCACGACGCGGTGGACACGGTGGAGAACGAGCTGGAAGAGACCATGCACTGCATGGCCACCATCCACATGGACCCCATCGTCTGTGACGAGGCCACCCAGGAAATGCGCCGGCAGGTGGCGGAGATGGTGCGGCAGATCGACCCGCGCATCACCATCCACGACTTCCGCATGGTCCGGGGCACCACCCATACCAACCTGATCTTCGACGCCCTGGTGCCCTTTGGGCTGGAGCGGACGGATAAGGAGCTGGCCCGGCAGATCAAGGCAATGGTCCGGGGGATGAAGGGGAACTATTACGCTGTGGTCCGGGTGGAAAAGAGCTACGTATAAAAGAAAAGCCGCCCTTTGCAGGGCGGCAGGCGGCGGGATTATTCCCAGCGCTCCCAGATCTCGGGATGGTAGCCTACGGTGGCCTCCTTCCCGTTGCGGACAATAGGGGTGTGGAAGAGCTGGGGGTTCTCGAAGAGCTTCTCCTCGGCGGCGTCGGGGGTGATGTAGGCCATATACAGGTCCTGATAGGCCCGGCACTTGGTGTTCACTAGGTCCTCGAAGGAGAGCTTGTTCCGGATGGAGCGGTACTCCCCGGGGGAGAAGCCCTTCTTGAAGAGGTCGATGTACTGGTATTTGATGCGCCGCTCCTTGAACCAGCGTTCCGCCTTTTTGGTGTCGAAGCACTTGGAGGAGCCGAAAATCTGAATATTCATGGGTGAAAATTCTCCTTTGGAGGTGGAAGTATGAAGGAATTGGAGCAATTGAAGCAGTGGGTGGAGGAGAGCCATCGGATCGTCTTTTTCGGCGGGGCCGGGGTCAGCACGGAGAGCGGCATCCCGGACTTCCGCAGCACCGACGGGCTCTACCACCAGCAGTATGCTTATCCGCCCGAGACCATTTTAAGCCATACCTTCTACAAAAGCAACAGGGAAGAGTTCTGGCGGTTCTACCGGGACAAGATGTTGTACCTGGACGCCCAGCCCAACGCCGCCCACAGGAAGCTTGCGGAATGGGAGGCGGCGGGGAAGCTCACCGCAGTGGTGACCCAGAACATCGACGGCCTCCACCAGAAGGCGGGGAGCAGGAAGGTGCTGGAGCTCCACGGCAGCGTCCTCAGGAACTACTGTGAGAAGTGCGGAAAGTTCCACGGCGTGGAGGAGATTGCCCAGGGAACCGGGGTGCCCAGGTGCAGCTGCGGGGGGTATATCAAGCCGGACGTGGTGCTCTACGAGGAGGGGCTCGACCAGGGGATTCTGGAGGAGTCGGTGCGGCAGATCGCCCAGGCGGACATGCTGATCATCGGGGGGACCTCTCTGGTGGTGTACCCGGCGGCGGGGCTGGTCCGCTACTACCGGGGAAAGCGGCTGGTGGTCATCAACAAGACGGCCCTTCCCGGCGCCGGAGCGGATCTGACCATCCAGGGGGCCATCGGCCAGGTGCTGGGGGCCCTGTAAAAAATTGGCGGGAAGAGAAAAAAGGTGGTTGACAAAAGCGGGAATAGCCGCTATAATAACCCTGCTGTCCATTTGAGGGGAGCAGAGATGCGAGTGTGCTGGAACTGGTAGACAGGCACGTTTGAGGGGCGTGTGACAACCGTCGTACGGGTTCAAGTCCCGTCACTCGCACCACCTTTTCTCTCTGAAAGTGAGCAGTCCATACGCGCGAGTGGTGGAATTGGCAGACTCGCTAGATTCAGGTTCTAGTGTTCATTACGGACGTGCGGGTTCAAGTCCCGCCTCGCGCACCAAAAACAAAAGGACATCCGGAAGGATGTCCTTTTGTTTTTGGGTTCCGCCGCCCAAAGGGCGTCTCCACCCGACCGTGATGGAAATGCTCGGGCGAAATGAATTCGCCCTCCACCGAGGTTTTGCCTGCGGCAAAACGCTCGTACGGCGCAAAAGCGCCGCCGGCCAGAAGGCCGGTTGTTCAGGATGTATGCAGTCGTTCCGGAATTTCAAAATATCGATTTTAACCGTCCTTTCCCAAAAAAGAAAGACATCTGCTGCAAGCAGATGCCTTTCTTTTTTTGCCCTGCGGAGCCGCCTTACCGCAGCTTCATGGGGGTGAGGGCCAGGTAGTCCTCCAGGGTGCCGTCGTTGAGGCAGCACTCGATGATCTTCCGGCCCAGGGGGTGCAGGTCGTCGGTGAGGAACTGCTGAATCTCCTCCTTGAAAAAGTCGGTGAGAATTTTGGCTCCTGCGTCATAGCCCTCGATGCCCAGCTTGGACTGGGTCTCCGGCCGGAGGAAGGTCTGGCGGATGTACTGGTTATCCAGCTTCATATCCAGAAGGGCGTAGCCGAACAGGGGGCACCGGGCGGGGGTCAGGTGCTTGGCCTTGATGTTGCCGTCATGACGGGCCAGATATTCCCGGCACAGCCACTCGGACATGAAGCCGATGTTGTAGGCCCCGATATGCTGGTTGGGGATCAGCACGTTGAGGGTCTTGGGGCAGGAGAGGATCTGCTGGAGCAGCAGGTTGGCCTGGGTTACCTTCTTGCCGGTGGCGAAGGGCCAATAGCTGCCCACCCCCTCGCTCTTCATCTTGCTGCCGCCGTCCACCACACTGGGGTTCTTGAAGCCCCGGGGGGCCACCAGCCGCCACAGCCAGGCCAGGGAGGGCGGGATGATGTGCAGCATCCCCATGACCCCGTAATTGGGCTCTGCGGCGGTGGAGGGGGGCATCCGGACGCCGAAGCTCCGCACGCTCACCTCCTGGGGCTCCGGGGGTACGATGTGCTCGATCATGTCCCGGGGAATGATGACCCGGGGGTTGGAGCAGGGCTTGCCGGTGGAGTCCATCACATGCTCCCAGATGAGACAGGTGGAGCCGGGGACGCTGTCCATGTTGAAAAACAGCAGGGGCCGGGGCGGGTGGATGGATACCTTCTCATAGATGGGGTTGTTGCCGTAGGCATGCATGCTGTCCATCCGGAGGAACCACCCCGCCTCCGCGTCCACGATCATCAGCTTGCCCCCCTCCGGATCCTGGTAGGCGGCGTGGCAGAGGGCCATGTCGTCGGCAATGGGGTAGATGGTGCAGCTCTCCTTCAGGTTGAGGTAGTATTGCTCGCCGGTGATGATGTGGGTACCCAGCAGAAGCCGGTCGTCGTCCTCCCGGTGGAAGTCCTCCAGCATCTCGCTCTTGCCGCCGCCGCTGGCTCCCTCGTGCATGAACACCGTCTCATTCTCATAAGGGGTTTCCACCATGGCCGCGCTGGCGTGGCAGCAGACCCACCCCTCCTGCTCACCGATGTCCAGCAGCACGGAGTAGACCCCTTTCTTGGCGGAGGGGCCGGGGTAGAGGTTGTAGGCGAAGACCTCATGAAGGGTTTCGCTGCGGTTGTGGACCACCACCTGCTTGCCGTCGAAGTGGGTGTGGCGGAAGGGTGGGGCCACGTAGATGATGGCCCGGGGGGTGTAGCCCTGGGGGATGTCGTTGATGCTGACAAAGCCCTGGATGTTGGCGATGGCCAGGGCAAAAAAGGCGGCGTTCACCGGACAGATGACCAGGCTGTCGTAGCCGTAGGGGTCCGGCCCCGCCTGGAAGGGAAGCAGCAGCAGGCGCTGGCGGGAGAACCAGTCCAGGGTCTCCTGACGGAGCTTTGAGAAGGGGTAGCCGAAGCGGTCGGGAAAGCGGGGCTTGTCGCTGGGCAGCTCGTCGCCGATGACCATGGAGTTGGGGTCCCGGCGGCGCATGTAGTCCTCCATGAAGTTGACCACCGCGCCGTTTTTGCAGCGGATCACCTCCGCCTCCTTCAACGCGCCCCGCCCCTCGATGTTGTACACCACGTCGTAACGGGAGGTGTGGGCCGGGCCGAAGACCAGCTCGTCCAGCTCCTCCGGAGTCTCCATGTAGGCGATGGACCGGCATTTGCGCAGGGCCTCGTCCACCTCCGGCGGCAGGTTGAATAGGTTGTAATAGTTGTCGTAAAACATGTCTGTCCCTCTCTGTCCGGCGGCGGAATCTGCGGAATTCCGCCTGGGCCTGTTCCTGCGGCGCGGGGAAAGGGCGGACGCTCCGCCTCTGTAAAAAATAACGGATACAGTGGGAGTAAAACATTTCTGATTGTATTATATAGACAAAACAACTCCGGCACAACCTGGGAAAACGCCGATTTTTTTCCGGCTTTCGGCGCAGGCGGCAAAGCGCCCCCTCCTGTAGAACGGCGCAGCTTTCCTGAAATAAGGCGGAAGGAAGAGTTGAGTATTTTACGGCGATTTTACAGAGGAACGAGAAAATAATGAACCTTTTTTTCAAAAGTATTCCACAAAATCACCAAGGGCGGCGGAATCCTCCGGCGGGATTCCGCCGCTTTTTCTGCCGGTTGCCCGGCTTTTGTTCAATTGACCGGAAAGTTATTTTTCTCTAAGACCGACCGGATTTGGCCCAAAATGTCGAAATCATTTCGAAAATCGTAAAATATCAAACCAATTTTCAATTGATTTTAACTTTTTCAAAAAATTGGTTCTCTTTTGATGGTTTTGCCATAAATTTGTATTGTGCGTCAGTACGAATTTGTGGTGTTTATACAATGTTGTATTGACTTTCGAGAAAAACGGGAGTTAAATTTGAAGCGGAAACTCCCAGGGGCGCAAACCGGAGAGGGGGAGGCCCCGGGAGAATTTGAAAAGAAAGCAGAGGATATGAGCATGAAGAAGTTATTGACCCTGATCCTGGCTCTGGCCATGGTGCTGGCTCTGGTTGCCTGCGGCAACACCGCCAACAACGGCGGCACCGGCAACAACGGCGGCAGCGCCAACAACGGCGGCAGCGCCGACGAGGGCGGCGAGGCCGATCTCATCACCGTGGGCATCATCAACAACGATCCCAACGAGTCCGGCTACCGCACCGCCAACGACAAGGACATGAAGGAGACCTTCACCGAGGAGAACGGCTACAAGGCCACCTTCGCCTACAGCCTGAAGAACGACGAGCAGATTGCCGCCGCCCAGAAGTTCGTGCAGGATGAGGTGGACTACCTGCTGATCTCCGCCGCCGGCACCGCCGGCTGGGACTCCGTCCTGCAGGACGCTCAGGACGCCGGTATCCAGGTCATCCTCTTTGACCGTACCATCGACGCCGACCCCAGCCTGTATGTGGCCTCCATCGTCTCCGACATGGCCCAGGAGGGCAAGACCGCCGTTGATTGGCTGGCTTCCCAGGGCCTTGAGGAGTACAACATCATCCACATCCAGGGCGTGATGGGCTCCGCCGCCCAGATCGGCCGTACCGGCGCTCTGGACGACATGGTGGCCGCCAATGAGAATTGGAACCTGGTGGACCAGCAGACCGCCGAGTGGAACGCTGAGACCGCCCAGCAGATCGTCCAGGCTGCCATCGACTCCGGCAAGGAGTTCAACGTGATTTACGCCGAGAACGACGACATGGCCAAGGGTGCTGTGGCCGCTCTGGACAAGGCCAACATCTCCCACGGCGTGAACGGCGACGTGATCATCATGGGCTTTGACTGCAACAAGTGGGCTCTTGAGGAGCTGCTGGCCGGCAACTGGAACTACGACGGCCAGTGCAACCCCTTCCAGGCCTCCTACATCGACGAGATCATCAAGGGCCTTGAGAACGGCCAGGCTCCCGCCGAGCAGGTGGTCATCCTGGAGGAGAAGGGCTTTGACGCCGCCACTATCACCCAGGAGGACGTGGACACCTACGGCATCTGATGCTGCGGTGATTCTGAGAATTTGAACTGAGCACCGGGACATGCGGTACGGAATATAGGGATGATATATTCTTATATCCGCATCGTATGTCCCCTTTTTCCCGCGAAAACGGGCCAATTGACTGAAATGGAGGCGAGAGACACATGCAAGAGGGCGCGGTATTGGAAATGCGCGGCATCTGCAAATATTTTCCCGGTGTCCGAGCCCTTCAGGACGTGGATTTCACCCTTCGGGAGGGTGAGATCCACGCGCTGATGGGAGAGAACGGCGCGGGCAAATCCACGCTGATCAAGGTGCTGACCGGCGTGCACGTCAAGGACGGCGGTGAAATCTTCCTGAAGGGGACGGAGGGCCCCGTCCACATCAAGTCCCCCCAGGACGCCCAGAACGCCGGTATCAGCACGGTGTATCAGGAGATTACCCTCTGCCCCAACCTGACGGTGGCGGAGAATATGTTCATCGGCCGCACCAAGGGCGGCTTCACCAACTGGCGGTACATCAACAAGCGGGCGGGGGAGATTCTCCGTTCCCTGGAGATTCCCGCCGCCCCCACCCAGCAGCTGGGCAGCTGCTCTATCGCGGTGCAGCAGATGGTGGCCATTGCCCGTGCGGTGGATATGGAGTGCAAGGTACTGATTCTGGATGAGCCCACCTCCTCCCTGGACGAGCAGGAGGTGGCCAAGCTCTTCAAGCTGATGCTGGATCTGAAGGCCAAGGGCGTGGGCATCATCTTCGTCACCCACTTCTTAGAGCAGGTCTATGAGGTCTGCGACCGGATCACCGTTCTCCGGGACGGGGGCCTTGTGGGCGAGTACGTCATTGAGGACCTGCCGCGGGTCCAGCTGGTGGCCAAGATGCTGGGCAAGGAGCTGGATGATCTGGCGGACATCAAGGGCGACCAGCCCGCCTACACGGAGGAGGACCGGGGAGAGCCGGTGCTGGAGGCCCACCAGCTGGCCAGCACCGCCGGCATCAAGCCCTTCGACTTCGCCATCTACAAGGGCGAGGTCAACGGCTTCACCGGCCTTTTAGGCTCCGGCCGCAGCGAGTGTGTCCGGGCCATCTTCGGCGCGGACCGGACCACCGGCGGCACCGTTCGGATGGACGGCAAGGAGGTCCGCATCCGCAAGCCGCTGGATGCCATGAAGCTGGGCATCGGCTATCTGCCGGAGGACCGCAAGCAGGACGGCATCGTGGGGGACCTCTCCGTCCGGGAGAACATCATTCTGGCCCTCCAGGTGATGAAGGGCTTCTTCCATCCCTTCTCCAGAGCCCAGGCGGAGGCCTTTGCCGACGAGTACATCAAGCTTCTGGAGATCAAGACCGCCTCCTCCGACACCCCCATCAAGTCCCTCTCCGGCGGCAACCAGCAGAAGGTGATCCTGGCCCGGTGGCTCCTCACCAACCCCAAGTACCTCATTCTGGACGAGCCCACCCGGGGCATCGACATCGGCACCAAGATCGAGATTCAAAAGCTGGTTTTGAAGCTGGCCGCCGAGGGCAAGAGCGTCACCTTCATCTCCTCGGAGATCGACGAGATGCTCCGCACCTGCTCCCGCCTCATTGTCATGCGGGACCGCAAGGTGGTGGGCGAGCTGGGCGGCAGCGACCTTGCCCAGGATAAAATCATGCAGACCATTGCCGGAGGTGAAAGCGCGTCATGAGTTCCGTGAAAACTTCTCTGAAGGAAAAGAAGGGCCTGAAGGGGACCCTGCTGGGTCTGGTGCGCCAGCAGATTTTCATCCCCATCGCCGCCCTTTTGCTCCTGGTTCTCTTCAACCTTATTGTAGACCCCAGCTTCTTTGCCATCAGCCTCTCGGAGAACAGCGCCGGGGACCCGGTGCTGTCCGGCTACCTCATCACCATCCTGGATAACGCCTCGGAGCTGGCCATCCTGGCCATCGGCATGACTCTGGTCACCGCCGCCTCCGGCGGACAGGACATCAGCGTGGGCGCCACCATCGCCATTGCCGGCAGCGTGGTGCTGCGGGTCCTCTGCGGCACCAACTCCCGGCCTGAGACTCTCCAGGCCCCCATCATCGTGGCCTTCCTGGTCTGCTGCGTGGTGGCCATGCTCTTCGGCGCCTTCAACGGCGTGCTGGTGGCCTACTTCAAGATTCAGCCCATGGTGGCCACCCTGATCCTCTACACCGCCGGCCGCTCCATCGCCGCCTGGATCAACAACAACGAGCTGCCCATCATCAGCGAGCCCTCCTTCGGCTACTTCGGCAACTTCATCCCCGGCATCCCTGTGCCTACCCCGGTGTTCATCGCTATTGCGTGCATGGTGGTCATCGCCCTGGCGCTGAAGTTCACCAATCTGGGTCTCTACTCCCAGAGCGTGGGCATCAACCCCCACTCCTCCCGCCTCAACGGTATCGACCCCGCCTTCATCAAGTTCATCACCTATGTGATCCTGGGCCTGTGCGTGGCAGTGGCCGGCTTCATCAAGGTCAGCCGCTTTTCCACCATCAACTACTCCGTGGTGGCCAAGGATATCGAGATGGACGCCATTCTGGCGGTGGCTCTGGGCGGCAACGCCCTCAGCGGCGGCAAGTTCAACATGGGCGCTTCCATTCTGGGCGCCTACGTGATCCAATTTTTGACCACCACCCTCTTCAAATTCAACGTGGACTCCAGCGCCCTGCCTGCCTACAAGGCGGTGGTGGTGATTCTGCTGGTGGTGCTCAGCGCTCCCGTGGCCCGGGAGAAGCTGTCCAACTTCTGGAAGAAGCTGGCGCCCGCCAAGGCTGCAAAGGAGGCGAACTGAGATGGCATTTTCCAAGACAACCACAAAGGAAGGCCGTCTGGCCCCCCGGCACAGCATGTCGGACACCAACATTCTGCTGTGCATCACCATCCTGGTGTTCCTGGTGATGTACGCTGCCGCCATGATCTTCTTAGGCTCCGGCTTTTTGAAGCCCCAGACCTTCTTCAACATTCTCAATGAGAATGCCGCCCTCATCATCCTCTCCTGCGGTATGAGCATCGTGATGATCACCGGGGGCATCGACATTTCCGTGGGCACCATGACCGCCCTGATCAGTATGAGCTGTGCCGTTCACCTGGACTATCAGGGCGGCAGCGTAGCCAGCGCCGCCGGTCTGGCCCTCCTCATCGGCGTCCTCTTCGGACTGGTCCAGGGCTACATCATCGCCTACCTGGAGATCCAGCCCTTCATCGTCACCCTGGCGGGCATGTTCTTCGCCAAGGGCATGACCACCATCGTCAACTCCACCCAGTTCAACGTGGAGCACGAGGGCTTCCAGGCCCTGAAGGCCACCCGAATTTATGTGCCGGGCATGGGCTCCGTCAACAAGCTGGGCAAGTATGTCCCCGCCTATGTGGAGATCGGCGTCATCGTGGCGGTGCTGGTGGTCATCCTCCTCTTCGTCTTCCTCCGCTGGAGCAAGCTGGGCCGGGCCTTCTACGCCGTGGGCGGCAACCGGCAGAGCGCCAACATGCTGGGCATCAACGTGAGGCGCACCCGCTTTTTGGCCCACTTCCTCTGCAGCGTGCTGGCGGGCATCGGCGGCTTCGTCTACTTCCTCCATGTGGGCTCCGGCTCCCCCTCCCACGCAAGCGGCGCGGAGATGAACGCCATTGCCTCCTCCATCATCGGCGGCACCATGCTGACCGGCGGCGTAGGCAACATCGTGGGCACCTTCTTCGGCGTCCTCTCCCTGAGCACCATCAAGAACATCGTCTCCTCCCTGGGTCTGGACGAGGCATGGTGGACCAACATCACCGTGGCCGCCATGATCTGCCTCTTCCTCCTCATCCAGAGCGTGGTGCTGATCCGCAAGAACAAGAGCAGCAAGTAAAACCGGCGGACCAAACTGCAGAAGGGTCCTCTCTCCCCCGGGAGAGAGGACCCTTTTTTGCCGTTGGTCCCCGATGCCCTTTATGGTAGAATAAAAAACAGAAAGATTCCCGTCACGGCGGACCGTCCTTTCCGTCAAGAGGGGTGAAGGAAGAGAAGAAAGGAGGGAGGACCGTGGAGGATGGGCATATCGTGGCGCTATACTGGGCGCGAAGTCAGACGGCCATCGCCGCCTCGGAGGAGAAGTACGGTCCCCTGTGCCGGGGGATCTCCTACAACATCCTCCGCAGCCATGAGGACGCGGAGGAGTGCGTCAACGACACCTGGCACCGGGCCTGGGACACCATGCCGCCCCAGCGGCCTCAGTCCCTGGGGGCTTACCTCTGCCGGATCGTCCGCAATCTCTCTATCGACCGCTGGCGGGCCCGGAAGAGCCTGAAGCGGGGAGAGGGGCTGGAGTCTCTGGTGCTGGAGCTGGAGGAGTGTGTCCCCGCCGTCCCCAGCGCCGAGGAGCAGTGGGAGACGGAGGAGATTGCCGCTGCGGTGGAGCGGTGGCTGGACACCCTGGAGGACCGGGACCGGGGACTGTTCCTCCGGCGGTACTGGTACGGCGACAGCGTGAAGGAGCTGGCGGGGCGTCTCGGCTGGTCCCCCAACCGGCTGGCCCAGCGGCTGGGTCGGCTGCGGAAAGGGCTCCGCCGGGCCTTGGAGGAGGAAGGAGTGAGCTTATGAGCAGGGAAAGTCAGCGGCTGTGGGAGGCAATGAGCAGCCTCTCCGACGAGAAGATCGACCAGGGGGCCGCCTTCGCCACCCAAAAGCGGCTCCACCGCCGCCGGTGGATGGCCCTGGCCGCCTGCCTGGTGCTGGTGCTGGGGATCGGTGCGGCCTGGCGGTTTGTCCGCTTCGGAGCCAGTGCCGGGGGGACCGGCAGCGAGGACGGCGTGACCTTCCAGGTCTACGCCGGTCCCGTGTTCCCGCTGGCCCTGGGAGCGGCGGACGACGCCGTCACCGCCTTTCGGACCGTCACGTTGGACTTCGCCCCCTGGGAGCCGGTGTGGATCTCCAACGAGGCGGAGGCCGCCAGCCGCACCTACCTTACGGAGGCGGAGCGGCAGGAGGTGCTGGAGCAGTATGACCAGTGGTTCCCCGAGGGGGGCTACTACCAGGAGTCCGACGATATCCGGGTCACCGACGAATATGTCCTCACCAACGCCTCATCAGAGGACCGGACGGTGACGGTGCGCTACCCCTTCGCCGCACCACTCTACAACCTCCAAAAGCTGCAGCCGTCGCTGACGGCGGAGGGGGAGGCCCTGGAGACCGTCCTCCGGGTAGGAGCATATTCCGGCGGCTTTACCGGAGTCTGGGGGGCAAACGACCCCGAGGGCAGCGCCAACCTCAGCCAGCCCGCCGGCTGGGAGGACTACCGGGACCTCCTCTCCGACGGCAGCTATCTGGAAAACGCTCTGGGTCCGGCTCCGTCGGTGGACAACATCCCCGTCATCGTCTACCGCTTCACGGATCCCTACGGCCCGGAGGCGGACGAGGCGGCAGGCGTGCCCAATCCAACCCTCCGGGTGTCCATGGACCTCGACTACGGGGAGACCACGGTGCTGTCCTACGGCTTCCACGCCGGGGCCTATGACGCCCAGGCGGGGACCATGATGAAGGGCTTCTCCATCCCCGACCCGGAGGACGGCGGGACCTATTACCTCCTGGTGCTGGGGGAGGATGTGGCAAACATGGCGATCCAGGGCTATGTCACCGGCGGGACGGACTCCGATACCATGGAGCTGGATGGCTGCGGCGTGACGGTGGAGCGGTACGAGAGTGATCTGGATACCATGCTGCGGACCATCCTGGCTTCGGATGTGAGCTGGCAGGACTATCTGACGGAGACCGGCCTCGGCTTTGAGACCTGCTACCGGGCCTTTCTGGAGCTGTTTCTCCAATACGGGGTCCTCTCCGACAGCGGCGTGGAGCGGTACGCCTTCGGCAATCTGGAGGACTTCACCGGCGAGACCTTCCGCATCGACCGGGTGTGCTGGCTGGAGGGGACGGTGACCATCCCCGCTGGGGGCAGCCTCACAGTGACGGCGGAGATGACCAAGTCTCCCAGCTTCGACTACGCCTGCACCCGCACGGAGAACCGCGGGATCTACGGCTACGATATGGTGACGGCCCTGGGGTCCCAGCTCACCTTCACTGGACAGGAGGCAGTGATCGAGGACCGGGGCCTGGTGGAGATCGCCTTCCAGAACTTCGGCTTTGACCTGGAGACCGGGGTCCGCCGGGTGGCGCTGGATGTGGGTCAGGACCACTACTATCTGGGCGTGCAGCGCAGGACGTAAACAAAGAAAGGTCCTCTGCAGGGGAACCCTGCAGAGGACCTTGCCTGTTTGGTTCATCCAATGACGTGGAATTCCTTCCATTTGCCCCGGCGGTAGCGGACCAGGAAGAGCACCGCCCGGACCACCCAGTCGCCGAACATGGCCAACCACACGCCCATCAGCCCCATGCCGAGGCCCCAGCTGCTGGCCAGCACGTAGCTCAGCGCCACCCGGCAGGCGAACATGGAGCACAGGGACACCACCATGGTGAACACCGCGTCTCCCGCTGCCCGGAGGGAGTTGGGCAGGGTGAAGGCCATGGGCCAGAAGATCACATTGGCCACCGCGCACACCCGCAGCACCTGGGCCGCCAGTTCCATGGCCTGGGGGCTGAGATTGAAGAGCGTCACCAGATATCCGGCGGCAAAAAACTGCACGGCGCTCATGGCCAGCATGCACAGGTAGCTGGCCGTCACCAGCTGCCGGGTATACCGCTGGGCCTGCCGGACCTCTCCCGCGCCCATGCACCGGCCGATCACGGTGATGATGGCGAGGCCCAAGGCCATCCCCGGCACGTTGACCACCCCCGCCACGCTGTTGGCGATGGCGTTGGCGGCCACGGCGGAGGTGCCAAAGGTGGTGATCAGGTTCAGCACCAGCAGCTTGCCCGCCTGAAACATCCCGTTTTCCATGCCGTTGGGGATGCCGATGAACAAAATCCGCTTGACCATATCCCAGCGGAACTGGAAGCGCAGGATGCCCTCCACCCGCACCGTGTTCCGGGGGTGGCCCAGCATGGCCATGATGATGATTGCCGCGGCGATCCGGGAGACCAGGGTGCCGATGCCGGCGCCGGCGGCCCCCATCTGGAAGCCGTAGATCAAGATGGCGTTGACGGCGATGTTGATGATGTTGATGATCAGGGAGCAGAGCATGGACACCTTGCTGTTGCCCATGGCCCGGAAGAGGGCGGCTCCGGCGTTATACACTCCCATGAAGGGATAGGCTGCCGCCGTCAGCAGGAAGTAGACGAGGGCGCTGGCCATCACATCCGGCTCCACCTTGCCGAAAATCAGGGCCAGGATATGCTGCCGGAATACCAGGGCCACCGCCATCAGAAAGAGGGACACGGCGGTCATGGCGTATAGGAGCTGGTTGGCCGCCGTCCGGGCGTTGTGCGGCTCCCGCCGCCCCAGATACTGGGAGACGACCACCGCGCCGCCGGTGCTGAGGGCGGAGAAGATCTGAATGATGAGCGTATTGATGTTGTCCACCAGGGAGACGCCGGACACAGCGGCTTCTCCGGCAGTGGTGACCATGACGGTGTCCGCCATGCCCACTGTCATCAGCAGCAGCTGTTCGATCACCAGGGGGACGATCAGCCGCAGCAGGTCGTCGCGGGTAAAGAGGGGGGTGGATGTCTGCAGGGTCTTCTCCGGCACGGGTCTGCCTCCTTTTTGCTACACACAGGATGAAAGGAATTGCCTCCGATTGGCAGACCCCATTGTACTCCCGCCCCCAGGAAAAACAATTGGCAAATGTTACAAATTGTGCCTGTTTTCTCCGCCCTTCTCTCCAACAGGGCACTGTGTGCGCCAAATTTTCCGAACGCCTATAGCCGCGCCAGCACCTCCTCCACCCGGCGGCAGCGGCGGGGGAACCGGGCCTTCAGCTCCTCCGCGGCGCTCTCCATGAGGTGCGCCTCCCCCACCGCCTCCAGCATGGGGACGTCGTTGTAGTTGTCCCCGATGGCCAGCACCTCTTCCGGCGAGACACCCAGCGTGCGGCAGAGGGCGGCGATGCCCGTGCCCTTGTCCGCTACGGTGAAATCCACCCACCGCTCCCCGGCTACCGCAACGGAAAACCGGTCCGACCAGCGGGGGATCATCTCCGCCGCCACCGGCTTTGCGCCGCCGGGGCAGTAGGCCGACAGCTTCACCACCGGCTCCGGGATGTCCTCCCAGCGGTCCGCCCGGGCGCAGCGGTTGCCCAGCGCCTGAATCGGAGCAACCACCAGTCCGCCGTCGGCAGGGCAGGTATAGCTCACGTTTTCCCCCGAGACCATGATCTCACAGTCGGCCCTTTCCCGGATCTCACACCACAGCGCCCGGCCTGTCTCCGGCGCCACCGTCACCTTTTCCAGCAGGGGACCGGGGTTCCCGGGGCCGAAGAGCAGGGCGCCGTTTTCACAGAGGTACATGAGCTGATCGGCTACCGGGGCGAACAGGCGGCGGAGACTGGCGTACTGCCGACCGCTGGCGGGGCAGAAGAGGATGCCCCGCTCCCTGAGGCGGCGGATCTCCCGGAAGATCACCGGGTCGATCTCGCAGCCCCCCTCCTGGAGCAGCGTGCCGTCAATGTCACAGGCGATCACTTTGATCATATCGCATCTCCTCTCTATATCGGGAACAAGCCCGCAGACACGGCTGCGGGCTTGTTTGGTACAGGGTTATTTGGCACGTTTGCGGGGGGTCTTGGCCGCCGGCTTCTTCCCGACGCTCTTGGGGGCGGCGGGAGCCGTCTCCGCCGGAGTTTCGGCCTCCGCAGGGGCGCTGGCGGCCGCAGGGACCTCCACCGTCACCGCCGCTTTGGCGGCGGTCTCGGCGTTTTCCGCCAGTACCTGGGCGGGATTCCAGGGCCAATAGTCCTTGCTGCTGATGGTATCCAGCACCAGCATAAACTCGTCCCAGGTTCTGCGGTCGATACTGTAATAGGTCC
The DNA here is from genome assembly GCA_944386975.1 of uncultured Oscillospiraceae bacterium. Lineage (GTDB taxonomy): Bacteria > Bacillota > Clostridia > Oscillospirales > Oscillospiraceae > CAJFPI01. Next base: position 61,288 of record CALXDC010000003.1, read on the forward strand.
GTTTCCCGGTCTTTTTCTCCTGGAGAAGCTTGCTGTCCGTCATAGCCTTCATGTGGTGGGACAGGGTGGGCTGGCTGATGGTAAACTCGCCCAGCAGCTCGCTGGCGCATTTTTCGCCGTCCACCAGCAGCTGCAGAATCCGGATGCGGTGGGGGTCGCCGAGGACCTTGCACAGCTCCGACACTTCATTGATGTTCATACGTACCTCCCATAGACAGGATTCTATCTGTCTCATAGCATACGGCAGGACAGACTGCCTGTCAAGGAAAATTTTGCAAAAAAACTCCAGTTTTATGACCTACCGCGGCGCAGCTGTGCCAGAAGGGCGGAGCAGCCGGCCAGCACGTCCCGGTAGGTCTCGTCAAAGTTGCCGGTGTACCAGGGATCGGCAATGTCCCGTTGTTCGCCGGTGAAGGAGAGGAGGAGGTGAATTTTGTGCTGGCGGTCGTCGCCCAAGATCCGCTCCATGCCGCGGAGATTGTACCGGTCCATGCAGATAAGGTAGTCAAAGCGGGCGTAATCCCCCTTTTCCAGTCTGCGGGCGGTTTTGCCGGAGCAGTCGATGCCGTGCTCCCGGAGCTTCCGGCGGGCGGGGGGATAAACAGGGTTTCCCAGTTCCTCGCAGCTGGTGGCGGCGGAAGCAATTTCAAATTCTCCCGCCAGCCCTGCTTTTTGTACGAGATCCTTCATGATAAATTCCGCCATAGGGCTGCGGCAGATATTGCCGTGGCACACGAAAAGTATTTTTATCATCTTTCCTATATCCCTTCCTAAATCGTTTCTCCCTTGCCGCTACGGGCTTCCCTGGGGATTTCTCCTGGAAAATTTCTCTGTGTCTGTACATCACTGCGGTTTTTCATATAAATTTCCGGGCAAGGGGGGCGGCACAGTGCTTGAGACAGTAGGAATCAAGCAGCTGCAGCCGGTTTTCAACCCCCCAAATCGCCTCTGTGATGAAAAGAGCATTTGCAGGACAAAGAAAGTATAGCATAACAAGCCGCCCTTTTCACCACCAAGTTCAGGTAGCGTACCGTGCTTTCGCAATTTGTTCTGCAGGCAGCGTTTGATTCGGCCTGTGGTCCCAATTCATCATGCCGATGGGGAGCCGGTCTCATTCGGCAGTCTGCGCAGCGCAGGGATGACGGAAATGGAGCGGTCTTCCGCAGTCCGGCAGCCCGTTCACGGGGTGGAGCTGCCTGTAACCGCCTGCCGCATCATCGTGCGCTCCATCAATTTATGGAGCTTGACGGTCCTGTTTTTCCCACGTGGGGACATATAGAAAAGAAGAAAGGGTCTTGCTGCAATTTTCAGACGGCGATGACCGGTGGGACTCGGCGGGATCCATACAGGCGCAGGCAGTCCAACCGGCGAGCGTGCTGTAAAAGACGATCAAGAAGGGGGAACAGTGATGGAATATTGAGGCCCTTTCCCTGCTGGGGCAGCCGCCGTCAAAAGAAGAAGGAGGTTCTATCATGTACAAGCGATATGGATGCATACTGGCTTTGTTGGGCGTTATACTGACATTATCCGGTTGTAAGGACCCGGCAGACGGACAATCCGTACAACAGGACCAGACATCCGGCTTCTCCTATGCCCAGGTTCTTGAGAGCGTGGAGGAAAAAATTCTTTACACAGGGAGAGACGACGGAGATAGTCAGGCGCTGCTATACGATTTGAACGGCGATGGCGTGGAAGAGCTGCTGCTATGCTACCTGTATGGAGGCGGTTGGACTGCCTTTGAGGTCTGGACCACTGCCGATGAGATTCCGGTCCAGCTCTGCGCCGTTTCCGACATGGGCAATGTTGCAGGGAATGGGTCCTACGGAATGAGTCTGGCTGCCGGCGATGGCGGCGAGCTCCTCTGCTTCTGGTATCAAAACAGCGAGTCGAGCCCTCCGGGCAGCACGAGCAGATACTGTGCCTGCCTGTGGGAAATTGGAGATTCTGTTTTTCCTTATGGTCCGCAGCGCCTGGGGTGGACCATTTACCGGACCGAGAGCGATTCCGAACTCAAGGCTTCTTATGGAATGGGAAGCGGAAACTATGTGCTTGCGGACTATGAGAATATGATGGAAAAGTGGATGGACGCGCCGGAGGAGCAGCTGGCGGGAACAAATGCTGCGGATGGCCTGACCGTTGGGGAGTTGCTGGGGCAGCTTCAATAGGTACGCAGAAGAATGCTGCGGATGGACAAATGCTTCCGGCGCTGCGCTGCGTCCTCGTTTCCCTGTTACCGATAAGAAGACCGCCGCATGAGGAACATGCCGTTCTGTCCGTCATCTTCGCACGGACCGGCTGCTGCAGAGACGGGGCTATGCTTTACACCGGCCGCTAAGTGTCGGTATCCCGCTGGGTGTGAGGATTGCCCACAGAAAAACCGCCGTCTCCAGGCCTGTGCGCCGGGACGGCGGTCTTTGTTTTCGCTGAGATACGGAATTGCCCCATTCCTGGGGCGCATCCGCGAAAGGGCTGTTTTCTGCCGGGGCGGCGTGTCATGGAAACATGGAGTCCGCCATTTTCTTCAGATCATCCGGGCCTACGCATCCGGTAATCGAAAATACCGTATCCTCATACTGCCAGACGACCACATGGCGGGAATTGTTGGTGAAAAGATAGTGGCGCACCCCATTGCTGTAGAACTCCTCAACGGGATTTTCGTCCTTTACAAACTGAGGCGTGGAGATCGTGTCTATATTTACTGTCACCATCAGGTACTCCTCATCCGCACAGTAAGCGGCGGTAAGGTTCCGACCGGACTCATGAAAGTAGGCGATGGTGTCCAGATATTCGTAGCCCTCCGGGACCCACTGGGGCGCCTGGACGCCCGTAATGCCGCAGGCGTCGAAGGCGGCCTGCACGGAGTCAAAGTGTGCTTCCACCGGCTGGAGAACCTCCGGGAGCTCCTCGGTGGAGGCTTCCGTCTGTGCGGACTCCTCCGCTTCGAGGCCTGCCGTCTCCAACCTGTCCCGTCCCAGGGCGGCGGGGATAATGACGGCGAGAAGCACGGCGGCCGTTGCTGCGGCGGCGAGGCCGCGCCGCAGTCTGCGGGATTTCCCGCGGGGCCGTCCGGGCGTTTTCCCGCCCCAGGGGGCCTCAGCAGGGGGGAAGAGGCACAGACCCTCGCCCTCCGGGGTGTTGTACTTTGTCTGAAAGTCCTGCAGCGCCTGGGACACGTCGCTGAGGCGGCAGTCCTCCCCGGCCCGGGCCGCTCCTCCAGCACCGCCATGATCAACGCCGCGTCGGCGCCGTCGGCGGAAAGACTGCCGCCCAGAGCGTCCTGACGCAGCAAATCCAGCAGCTGCGCTTCGCTCAGCTGCCGCAGCATGTCCCGCTTTCTATGATACGTTGACGAATCCGCCATAGGGAGGCCTCCTGTTGTGGGAAATGGATATCACAGGGATTGGGGTGCAAACTGGCTTTGCAGCTTCTTCATCAGCTGCTGCATGCGCTTTTGACAGGACCACAGGGTAACGCCCCGTTCCTCGGCCATTTCCGCATAGGTTGCCCGCTCCAGAACCGAGCGGCGCAGCATGCCATACTCCTCCGCCGAGAGAAAGGACGCGCAGCGCTCCGCTCCGCCGGGGCCGTCCTGGGAATCGGACAGCGCCATGAAATACGCCGTCCGGGCGGCGTCTGCGTTCCGTATGTTTTCCAAAATGCCCTTCAGCTCCTCCGTCAGCCATTTGACCGGGCTGGGAGCAGCCTCCAGCGCGTCCCGGTTCCGAAAGGCGGAGAGGAACACCGCCTGGGTTGCCTCCTCCGCCTGTCCCCAGCTTCCCAGGACGGCGTAGGCGTAGAATTTCAGCTGATTGAAATAGGTGGAGTAGCACTCGGCAAAGAACGCGTTCTTTTCCTCCGTCATGGCTCGGTCCTCCCTCCCGCGCCCCTGAAGGGGGCGTCATGGCGGCGTTCCGTCCAGGGGAACGGTCCCGCCGTTTTCTTGACTATACACAATTTGAACGCAAAGATCAACCGCCGGGAGGAATCTGTTTTACATGACAAAAATTCCGGTAAAAAATTGTGAAAGCCGCCTGTCCGTTTGGCGTGAGCGGGCGACATATACCTGATAAGGAGTAGAACAACCTCGCACCAAGAGTGAATCAGGGGAGGAGAAGCATGCGGTATCTTGGAATATTTTGTATGGCGTGGTGTCTCCTGCTGGCGGGCTGCGGGCAGAAGCCGCCGGAGGAGCTTCTGACGGAGGAGGAGGTCTTCGAGATCACGGCGGCGGCCCTGGACCGGGCGGAGGCGGCCAATCTCTTGTACCTGGGAGATTTCAGTTGGTACTCCGACCGGGTATCCGGCGGGTACCTTGCCATCAAAGAATCCTACAACTTCGATCCCCCGTTCCCCTACACCATCGACCTTGGCGCCATGCTCTCCTCCTTTGACACCGCGGAGGACGTCCGGGCACTGTTTACGGACACCTTTGTGCCGGAGCTGGCGGAGCGCTATACGGAGCCGTTGTTCTCCGGGGAGGAGCCTCTCTATACGGTGGTGGACGGGTGGCTCTACCAGATGGAGGTGCTTTCCTCCGGCCGTGCCCCCCTCTCCCTGGTGCTGTGGGAGCGGGAGGGGATGTCCCTTCTGGAACAGACGGAGGACCGGCTGGTGGTGGAGGTGCCGGGGCGCTACATGCTCACCGGTCACGAGGCCCTGCTGCCGCTGACCCTGACCAAGGTGGAAGGAAAATGGCTGCTGGACGAGAGCTACAACCCCCGGGAGTATCCCGAGGAGGGCTTCTACTCCCGGGAGGAGCTCACGGAGATTCTGGAGACCGCTCTCTCCCGGGCGGAATTGGCCGGTCAGCTGTACGTCGCCAACATCAGAGCGGTACCGGGCACCGCAAGGGACGGGTTCGGCCTGGTGGATCTGGACGAAGCCCCGGAAGAACTGCGCCCCTACCTTCAGAGCGTGGACACGGTGAAGGAGCTGTTTCCCGAGATGTTTGTCTCCCCGGCGGCGGAGAAGTACGCCGAGGAGGCGGCCTTTTTCTACCGGGATACGGACCGGGGGCTCGCGGTGAATCTGGAGATCGCCGCCGCGCCCCTGTCTATGAAAACCTGGGACACGGAACATTACACCGTGTACCAGAATGAGGAGGACGCCCTTCTGTTCCTGATTCCCACCGACTTTGAGGGGATCTCTTTCGACTGGTGTCCCCTCCGCCTGTGGCGGGATGAGGGAGTCTGGAAGCTGGACGAGACCTATGCCGCCTCCTCCCGCAACATCGTCCCCTGGTCCTGGGGGGAGGCATAAGAGGCAGGAACGGAAAAATTTGGACCATATGACGACGAAGGGAGAGGAAGGAATTGATGAGACGGATACTGACGGCAGCGGCCTTTTTGCTGCTGTGTGTGTTGTTTCTCACAGGCTGCCGGACCAACCTGACGGACAACCCGGACGGCACGGCGGCGCCGGACGGGAATCGGGGCGCGGAAACGGGACAGCAGGAGACGTCCCAGACGGAGGAGCCCCCATCGGCGTCTCCCCGCTTTGTCCTGGCGGAATTCGGGGCGCCTATTACATACCAGGGGCGCTTTCCTGTGGATGAGGCGGCGTCGGCGGAGCTGAACCGTCAGATTCCTTTGGACAGGGCGGCGCTGGAGTCCCGCGCCGTGGACCGGGTCCCCGACAATCGTCCCATCGTGTGGCTGCAGACAGAGGACGGACGGCAGGCGTGCGTGTACAGGGACAACGGACAGTGCCTGCTGGAGTGGGACGGTCTGCTCTGCGACGGCACGGATCTGGTGGATGTGGACGCGCTGTGCGCCTTTTTGGAGGAAGCGCAGCTGGAGGCGGTGCTGGCGGACTTCCCGGGGGTGACCGAGCTGGCGCTGGAGCAGTTTGACTACTATGACGATCCCGAAAACACCTCCCGCCGCAGCGGGGTGGAACTGGATGAAGCCCAGTCCCGGGAGGTGCTCGCCCTGCTTCAGACGGACCGGTGGAGCGTGGCGGATATGTTTACCGCTCAGGAGCTGTCCCGGGGTTGGGCGGATATCCTCTCTCTTCGCTATAACGGCGAATTGTATGGAAAGGTTACCAGCGGGGAGGTTGCGGGGGAGATGCGGACGGTTATCTTTTATTACATAGGCGGAGACGCGGACCAGTGCGCCAATCTCCTGGCTCCTGCGGAGGTCTTCGACGATCTGTACGCCTATATTGGCAGCGGCTGACCCATGTGATCCTGCCCTTCATCAAGCCGGTGATCGGCGCCACGCTGATCACCTCCGTGCTGTCCTCCTTCCAGCAGTTCACCATCATCTACAACATGACCGACGGCGGCCCCATTGACGCCACCACCACCCTCTCCATCGCCACCTACAAGCAGGCATTTACCGGGTACGATCTGGGAGCGGGCTCCGCGCTGGCCGTCATTGCGGCGCTGCCCATTGTGCTGGTGTTCATCGCCTTCCAGCGCTTCCTGGTTTCCGGTATGACCGCGGGGGCGGTCAAGGAGTGAGGGAGGTGATCCCGCTCCTGTCTGAAGAATTGTAAAGGCCTGTTATCTGCCCCTTGTAATTTTTGACAAAATGCGATACAATAGCTCACGAAATGGCACCATTGCCATTGCCTACGGAAAAGAAGGGAGAACTGACATGGCATTTTGCAAGAACTGCGGTGCGCAGATTGCGGACGGTACGACCACCTGCCCCTCCTGCGGCGCCCCTCAGGACAACTACAACCCCAATCCCGCACCCAATTACAACAACAATTACAACCCCAACTACAACAACTACAACCCCAACTACAACAACTACAACCCCAACTACAATCCCAATCCTCCCGCCCCTGACAACGGCGGCTTCCTGTGGGGCCTGCTGGGCTGCTGCATTCCCCTGGTGGGTCTGATCCTCTTCCTGGTGTGGAAGGATCAGAAGCCCCGGACTGCCAAGGCTGCCGGCATCGGCGCTCTGGTGGGCGTGGGTCTGGTCGTTGTGTGGTATATTCTGGTCTTCGCCATCGGCATCGGCAGCAGCCTGATGTATTGACGATGGTTGCCTGGCTCTACAAGTGGCTGCCCATCTTCTTTGGCTGCCACTGCATGGACAGCCGGTCCTTTCACTACCGGAATACCCGGTTTCCCATCTGTGCCCGCTGCACCGGCGAGCTGGTGGGGATTCTGGCGGCGGCGATGCTTTTTGCCTTCGTCCATCCGGGGGTTCTCTGGTCGGCGCTGCTGCTGGTCCCGCTGGTGATTGACGGCGGCGTCCAGGCGCTGACCCGGTATGAGAGCAACAACGGCAAGCGCCTTGTTACCGGCATTCTGTTCGGCTATGGCCTTGTCAATCTGTTTCTTCTCACCACCGCCGCCACCTTTCGGTGGGGGGTGGAGATGGGAAACCGGCTCCACTGAGCCAGATTACCGCATCCGCACGGCAGGGAAGCGCCGCGGGAACTCTCCCGCGGCGCTTCCTCTCTTCCCCGGCGGCCAGATTGCAAAAGGAGGAACTCCATAGGATGGAAGCCTATTACCGTCAGCACATGGACAAAAACCGGCAGAGCGTGTACCACGCCATGAAAGCCGGCTTCACCGCGCTGTCCCCCTCGTTTCCGGTGCTCCGGCTGGAGGATGCGGCTCTCAACGACGTGTTCTTTCAGCTGCGGCTGGACTGTCCGGAGATTTTCTACGTTTCCGGCTTTTCCTACCGCTTCTATCGGGACGCCGACCACGTGGAGCTGATTCCCCAATATCTTTTTGACAAGGGAAAGATCCGGGACCATCAGCAGGCCATGTCCGCCCGGGTGACCAAGCTGTGCCGGGCTGTGCAGAGCAAGAGTGAAGCGGAAAAGGAGCAGTACATTCACGATTTTCTCTGCGAAAACGTGCGGTATGACAAGCTGAAAAAGCCCTACTCCCACGAGATCATCGGCCCGCTGGGACAGGGGGTGGGGGTGTGCGAGGGGATTGCCAAATCGGCCAAAATTCTCTGCGACAATCTGGGGATCTGGTGTGCCATTGCCATCTCCGACGCCGCACCGGATAAGGGCATCAAATATCGCCACGCCTGGAACGTGGTGAAGATCGGCGGGGCATACCGCCATCTGGATGTGACCTTTGATCTCAGTCTCAGCCGGGAGGGACTTGTCCGCCACGACTACTACAACCTCTCCGACCAGCAGATTCTCCGGGATCACCAGCCTCTGTTGTATCCCATGCCCGCCTGTCCCGCCGGGGACGGCAGCTTTTACCGGCAGAAGAAGCTGTCCTTTACCAAGATGGAGGAAGTGGAAAACCGTACCCGGCAGGCGGTGCGGAAGAAGAAGCCCCTCCTCTTTCAGTGGCGGGGTGGTTATCTCACCCGGGAGATTCTGAAGGAACTGATGGATCTGATGGAGCGGACCGCCCAGGAGAAGGGCCGCCATGTCCGGGTATCCCTCAACTGGCCCCAGGCGGTGCTGCTGGCGGATTTTCCGGAGGAACTGCCGGCCCAGACGGTGGTCTCCGAGGAGGCCAACGAGGGCGAGCTGCTGGATGTCTGATTCTTTTATTTTTCCCCTGCGGGATGCTGCGATCCTGCGGGGGATTTCTTATTTTTTGATATTCTGACGTGGGGGTGTCTGTTCTCTTTTGGCCGACGGTGTACTGCTTGGTGTTAAGCCTCCGGCGGCCTACTTTTGTCGCTGAACAAAAGTAGGCAAAAATCAGCTTAGAACCAATGGTTCTAAGAACTCCTTTTCCTGACGTGGAACGAAAATCCCCCCTGGCTATCGTTACTCCTGTTGCCTCCGACGCTCCGTGGACGTGTCCGGTACAGTCTAATACCGCGCTTCGGCGCGCTCATCTGGTGGGTAGACGATGGTCCCTTCGTCTACCGTTTCTTCCCTATCTGAGCTGCTGCGGCGTTGGCAAGTCTGTCAGTTGAGGCTATTGCAGAAACCTCTGCAAGTACCAGGGCAGCGCGCCGAAGCGCGGAAACAGGGGAACCCGGTCACCCCGCTGCTGCGTCAGAGGTACCAAGCCCCCAATAGTACATCAGGACAACCAGTACAAGGAAACAAAGGAGTTCTTAGAACCATTGGTTCTAAGTCAACTTTTGCCTACTTTTCTTTGATGAGAAAAGTAGGCCGCCGGAGGCTTAACACCAAGCAGTACACCGTCGGGTATCGATCAAAAGCAGCTCATCCCACGTCAGAACATCAAAAAACCAGGGCCCGGTAAGGAAACCGCCATTTCCCTACCGGACCCTGATTCGTTTTTCATGGAGCGGCAGACACAGGATGCAGGAGAACTGTCCCTGAGAGGGGACGAACTCCACCGTGCCGCCCCGGCGGCGGACGATATCCCGTACCGTCTCCGTACCGAGGCCGTGACCCGGTTCTCCCTTGGAGGAGAGGAATTTTCCCTCCCGCTCCTCCGGAGCCGCCGCCGCGGCATTGACGCACCGCAGCGCCAGAAGCCCCCGGTCCGCCCGAACCGTGAGGCGCACCCACCGGCTGCCGGGAGGCAGCTTCCGGCAGGCCTCCAGGGCGTTGTCCAGGAGATTTCCCAGGAGCGCTCCCAGCTCCGGCCCCGGCAGGGGCAGCTCCTCCGGCAGCGCCGTGTCGGCGCTGAAGTCCACCTCCTCCGCCGCCAGCACCGCCGCTTTGGCGCACAACACCGTATTGGCCACCCGGTTCTCACAGAACTGCCGCCCCTTCAAAAGCCCGGGGGACTGCTGGAGACTGTGGAGATAGGCGGCGGCGTCCCCAGCCCGGTCCGCCTCCAGGAGCCCGTCTAAAACAGTGAAGTGGTTCGCCATATCATGGCGCAGCCGCCGCACCTGTTGCTGCTGCTCCTCCAATTGTTTGTAGTAGGTCCGGCTCATGGCGAGAAGGCTGGCCTCCTGCTCCAGTCGCTCCTGGTCCGCCAGCACCGCGGCGGTGTAGAGAATGGACAGGGCGGAGAGGAGGAGAAAGGGCAGCAGCACATAGGCCAGCAGAGGATTTTCGATATAGTAAGGGGAGAGAGACACCGCCGCCACGATCCCCGCCAGGGGCAGCAGGGCCAGAAGCCCCACCAGCCGGGCCATCCGGGTGGAAAGGGGATACTGTTCCCGGGGCAGCAGGCGGCGGACCGCCAGCCAGATCAGTACCCATGCCGCCATCCGGCAGAAATCCGGAATGGTCCCCCAGTAGTCCAGCCGCCGGGGGAAGGCGTCCATCACGGCGGAGAGAGTGGAGGCCAGGGAGTAGAACACCATGGAGAAGGCCAGCCGCTCTGTAGGGCTGCCCCGATAGGAGAAAAAGAGGGCGGCGAACACCGGCGGCAGGGCAAAGCAGATGTTCACCGGGTCCCCGATGTAGATGACATTGCCGATGGCCACCATCATGGCAAAGTACCGCAGAATTCGCCACCCCCAGCCGGGCCGGGGGGTGAGGAACTTGCGCAGCACCTGCCCGGCGGCCAGGGCGGAGAGCACCGTATACACCAGGAGGAGGCTCCTCCACACAATGTCCGGCAGACTCATGGCAGTTCCTCCTCTCCCAGCATGTGTCGGGCCAGGGCCATGGATACGCTCTGGCGGAGGGACCGGCTCACCGGCAGCGCCGCCCCGCCAATGTACAGGGTGCTGCCCTCCAGGGCCTCCACCCGGTCCGTCTGCACCAGATAGCGCTGATGGATGCGGAGGAAGTCCGGTCCCAGCTGACGGGCCACATCGTCCAGCTTGGCGTAAAAGGCGTAGGTCCGGTCCGCCGTCACCACCGACACCAGCCGTCGGTCGCTGCAGGCGTAGAGGATCTCCCGTTTGGGGATGCGGTAGAGGCCCTCGCTGTTGCGGATCACATAGTAGTCCGGAGCCTTCCGCCGCTGCTCCTCCTCCACCCGGCCCAGGAGGGCATACAGGGCTTTCCGGTCCACCGGTTTGATGAGATATCCCATGGCCCCCACCTCATAGCCCTGGTAGACGTAGTCGGCGTAGCCGGTGACGAACACCAGGGGCAGCTCCCGGTCCATGGTCCGGAGCTTCCGGGCGGTGTCCATGCCGGAGAGACCGGGCATCTCGATGTCCAAAAAGAGAAGGTCCAGCTCCCGCCGGTGGCGCTCCTGCCAGCCTAAAAACCCCTGTCCCCCGGAGAATGCAAAGAACGTCGGCTCCTCCTCCCGGAAGTACCCCAGGCACAAAAGCCGCAGGCTCTCCCGGGCCGCCGCCGCGTCGTCACAGATCCCGATGCGCAGAAAAGCCCCTCCCTTCCCTTCAAGTCCTCCCCAGTGTAGCACATCCCCTGCCGCCCCTCAATCCCCGCCGCCGCCAAACTTGACGGGAGAACAGCCAAACTTGACAAGCCGGTTTTCCCCCCGCCAAACCTTCCATTTTCCCTCCCGAACTTGACGGCCCCTTTCCCAGAAAGAAAGCAGATGGTGTACGCTGGAGCTACCAAGGAAAGGAGCGAACACCCATGTTATATGTGGAAAACCTGAAAAAATCCTACATGGTGGGCGGCCAGCCGGTGGAGGTGCTGAAGGGCGTCAGCCTCCAGCTGGCCCAGGGAGAGTTTGTGGCAGTGATGGGTCCCTCCGGGTCCGGCAAGACCACTCTCCTCAACGGCATCTCCTGCTACATCGCCGCCGACAGCGGTCAGATCACCCTGGGCGGAGAGAAGCTGGCGGATCTGGGAGAGGAGGCATTGGCCAAGGTCCGCAACGAAAAGCTGGGCTTTGTGTTCCAGGACTTCATGCTCTTAGACGGCCTCACCGTCCGGGACAACATCCTCCTGCCCCGGATCATCGCCGGCGGCGTGGACGACGAGGGGGAGCGGTACGCCGACCAGCTGTGCGAGGCCTTTGGGATCGGCCACATCAAGGGCAAGTTCCCGGCGGAGATCTCCGGCGGAGAGAAGCAGCGCTGCGCGGTGGCCCGGGCCCTGATGAATCACCCCCTGCTGATTCTGGCCGACGAACCCACGGGGAATCTGGACTCCAAGTCCAGCCGCACGGTGATCGAGACCTTTCTCCAGGCCCGGCGGGAGTTGGGGGCCACCATCTTCATGGTGACCCACGACTCCTTTGCCGCCTCCTTCTGCGACCGGGTGGTCCTGCTGAAGGATGGGACGGTATCCAACCAGCTGAGCCGGGGCGGAGACAGCCGGGGCGCCTTCCAGGACCGGCTTCTGGGGGCCATCCGGGAGATGAGCGGAGGTGACGGCGATGCGGTCCTGGCGTGACTTGGACCGGACCCTGGGCCGCCAGGGCCGGAAAAACGACCTGCTTTTGCTGCTGTGCTGCTTTGGCTCGGTGCTGCTCATCACCGCCTACGTCACCATAATGCGCTCCCCCACGGTACTGACGGTGCTGCCGGAGGGGGGCGACAGCCGCAAGCAGGTGATGATGATTTTCATTCTGGCGGTCATCGGCTGCGGGGCCTTCACCACCTACGCCTCCGGTCTCTACTTCCGGGCAAAATCCCGGCAGACCGGCATCCTCATGGCCCTGGGGGCCTCCCGGTTCCAGCTTCGGCGGATGCTCTACCGGGACGTGGGGCGCATCACCCTTATCGCCTGCGCCGCCGGGGCTCTGCTGGGAACGCCGCTGGCCTGGGGGCTGTGGCAGCTGTTCCGCCTTCTCGTGGTGGACTCTGAGCAGATGCGCCTGACCCTGGATCCTCAGGCCTACCTCTTCGCCCTGGCCTTCTCCCTCTTTGTCATCGTCATGGTGTTTCTCATGGCCCGGCGGTTCCTCCGCCGCGCCAACATCATCGACATCGTCAATGAGGCCCGGCGCAGCGAGCCCATCCGGGAGGTGAAGGGCTGGTACGGCTGGGCAGGGCTTCTCCTGATGGCCGTTGGAGGATTCCTGGGCTATATGGCCCCCGGCTTCTTTGTCACGCAGCTCCACTGGTATCCCCCGGAGGGCCTCACCGCCATCTTTTACGCCCCCCTGTTCGTGGGGCTCTATATGGTGCTTCTCCACACCGTGGTCAACGGCTGGCGGCGGGGCCGGAGCCGGTACCATAACCTGATCCCCAACAGCATGATGAAGTTCCAGGGCCGCCAGACGGTGCGGAATATGCTGGTGATCACCGTGCTGCTGGCGGGGGCTTATTTCGCCTCCTTCTACGCCCCCATGCTGGGCACAGGAAACGCCCTGTCCATGGAGGAGCGTCCCGTGGACTACGCCTACCACTACCGCGCCGACCAGGACATTCCCCAGGAGGGGGAGGTCCGGGCGCTGGCGGAGGACTGCGGCGTCACCATCACCTCCTGGGCGGAGGCTCCTATGGCCCGGCTGGCAGTGGACGGCATGGAGCATGTGGAGACGGAGGGAACCCTGGGCACCACCTGGGAGGCGGTGTACCAGGAGCGCCAGCGCAGCGAGCTGTTTCTCTCCGAGAGCGCGTGGAACACCCTCGCCGGGGATCACCTGGACCTTGCCCCCGGCACGGTCTCCGGTATCTTTGACCGCAACGGAAACGGCAACGGAGTGTTCACCGACCAGATCACCCTGGTGACCAATGTGGTCACCGGAGAGACCCTCTCCGTCACACCGGCGGAGGGCCAGAAGCACGACATGCTTTTCGGTCGCTTCATCCTGGACGACGGCGACTACGCCGCCATCACCCAGGGCCTCCCGGAGATCTGGCGGGAGGAGATGATTTTCTTCAACGTGGAGAACTGTGAGGATACCTACTACTTCGCCAAGGCCCTCTTCCATGAGATCGTGGACCGGTCCGGCGAGGAGGTGGAGGTCTACGACGCCTGGGACCCGGTGGTCCGTCAGCGGGATTTAGAGGAGGAGGGATACTATTTCCTGGACCCCGACCAGCTGGAGCGGTTTGGTTTCACCACCATCGACTACGACCAGCGGGACAGCTCGGAGTTTCGGAACTACTGGGCCTATATGCCCCAGTTCCGGGTGCTGGATCAAAACGACTTCATCCGCACCATGGCGGTGTTTCTGATGCTGTTTCTCTTTATCGCCATCATCTGCTTTGCCGCCGTGCTGGTCATCGCCTACACCCGCAGTCTCACCGTGGCCCTGACGGGACGGCAGATGTATGAGGATCTGGGGCGTCTCGGCGCCTCGAAGCGGTATCTCCGGAAAACGGTCCGCAGCCAGATCAGACGGGTGTTTTTCACCCCCTCCCTGGTAGGAACTGCGGCCATATACGCCCTCTACGCCATGATCATGTACTTCAACGGCGACCCCCTGGGATGGACTCCCGACGAGTTTGCGGGAATGGGGGCCTGCCTTCTGGTGGTGGCCGCCGGCAGCGGCGTACTCTACGGGTTTTACCGCTTCACCCGTCGGAAGGTATACGCCATGCTGGGGATCTGAGGTTGCGCCCATGCATACCCTCTGCTATACTGATAGAGAGCGTATGGAAAGGGAGGAATTGCCATGGCCATTCGTGTGATGACAACCCCGGTGGGACCGCTGACCCTTCAGAGCCGCGGGGACGCGGTGTGCGCGGTGCTCTTCGGCCGCCGGGGCGAGCCGGCGGAGGCGGACGCGGCGGTGCTCCGTCAGTGCGAGGAGGAGCTGACGGCCTATTTTGCCGGGACGCTGCGGACCTTCACGGTGCCCCTCCAGCCTGTGGGGACCCCCTTCCAGCTGTCGGTGTGGGGAGCCCTGCGGCAGATCCCCTACGGGGAGACCAGGACCTACGCCCAGATCGCGGAGGCCATTGGAAACCCCAAGGCATGCCGGGCGGTGGGGATGGCCAACAACAGAAATCCCATCTCTATTCTCATCCCCTGCCACCGGGTTATCGGAGCGGGCGGCGCCCTGGTGGGCTATGGCGGAGGGCTGGAGGCGAAGAAGTTCCTTCTCTCCCTGGAGGGGGCCTTGTAACGAAAAAAGCGTCTGCGCAAAAGGATGCGCAGACGCTTTTTTTGCTGTCAATCCACAAGATTCCTTACATCGCGGTCTGTTCCTCCGCGGTGAAGAACACAAAGAACACGTCTCCCGAGGTGCCGTCGTCAAAGAACTCCAGATAGGAGATGGAAAAATCCTTCTCCCCCTGGGGGACCTCAAACACCAGAAGTCCTGTGCGGCTCTCGTCCACCGTCAGCTCATACTCCGTGGGCAGCTGCCGGTCGGAGACCGCTTCCGTGTAATACGTGATGGGCACGTCGTAGGCGTCCTCATCCTCATTGTCTCCCCACTGGACCTGGAAGTCCTCGTCGTACATGGGAATGCTCTTCTGGAAGGTGTTCTGCACCGTCACCTCCGCCACCAGCAGCCGGAAGCCGTCCTGAGTAGGAAAATACCCCTCAAAGCTGTCGCAGAGGTAGGCGCTGTTCACGGTGTAATCAAAAAATGCGGTGTGAAGGGTGTCTCCGATCCGCCCCTCGGCGTAGCCGTCCTGGGCGTAGCCCGTCTGGGGGTCGCCGTCGCCCAGCAGCCTTCCCAGAATGCTGCCGCAGCCGCTCAGCGCCGCCGCGCACAGCGTCAGGACCAGAATCAACGAAACTGCCTTCTTCATCTGTTTCTCTCCTCTTCCTTCGGGCAGACGCCGCGACCGGTCGCAGCAGGAGACTGCCGGTATCCCTGTTCCATCATCCGTATTGTAGGGCACAGCCTCTCTCCTGTCAAGGTGGGGTAGGGACCCGGAAAGTTCCGTGGGGAATTTTTCCCCTTTCCCTTGCCTAATTCCGCTTTGGGCGGTATGATAGAACAACAGGCGGCCCGCCGGTTTCTGGCCGAAAGAAAAAAGGGCCGCTGCGATCGGAGGACCGCTTATGAGACGAACTCGTTTGAGCAGGGAGCTGCAGGCATGGTACCTGTACTTTGTGCTCTATTCCGTCATCGGCTGGTGCTACGAGGTGTTCCTGGAGGTGGTGGTTTACCGGTGGGGCTTCTCCAACCGGGGCGTCCTCTTTGGACCCTGGTGTGTGGTCTATGGCTTCGGGGCTCTGCTGCTGCTGTGGACCTTGGGCCCTCTCCAGCAAAAAAAGCTCCGCCTGGGGCCTGTTCCCATCACCCCGGTACTGGTATTCCTGGGCATCATAGCCGTATCCACGGCGGTGGAGCTGCTGGCCAGCTATGTGATGGAGTGGACCGCCGGAGGCTGGATGTGGGACTACACCCGCTTCGCCTTCAACTTCCAGGGCCGTATCGCCCTGAATCCCAGTGTCCGCTTCGGCGTCGGGGGCATGGTGTTTCTCTACGTGCTCCAGCCCCTCTTCCGCCGCCTCACCCGGAGCATGGACGACCGGGTGCTCGCCGCCGTGACGGCGGCCCTGGGACTGCTGATGGCCGGGGATGTGATCTACACCTTCCTGCTGAAATGAAAACCATTATGGATAGAAACAAAGGAGGAATTGCCATGTACGAACTCTGGAACGCCCTGGAGCGGGCAAAGGACTGCCGCTGGGTGGAGCTGTCCCACCCCTTGGACAACAACAGCCCCTACTGGGCCGGGATCCCCGAGGGCTCTGTGGAGCTGGGGAAGACGGTGTACGACTGGGGGAATCCCATGCTGGACTGCCTCATTCAGACCTTCCAATTCCCCGGTCAGTTCGGCACCCACATCGACTTTCCCAGCCACTTCATCAAGGACGGCGTCTCCTCAGAGGCCTTCGGCGTCCGGGATCTGGTGTTCCCCCTGTGCGTGGTGGACATCAGCGAGAAGGTGGCCCAGGATGTCCACTACGCCGTGACCGTGGAGGATATCCAGGCCTATGAGGCCCAGTACGGCCCCATTCCCGATGGGGCTTTCGTAGCCCTGCGCACCGACTGGAGCCGCCGCTGGCCCAGCATGGACGCCCTCTCCAACTTCGACGCCGAGGGCGGCGAGCACTGCCCCGGCTGGTCCATGGAGGCGCTGCGGTATCTCTACGAGGTTCGCTCCGCCGCCGCCAACGGACACGAGACCATCGACACCGACGCCTCTGCCCTGGCTGCCGCCGCGGGCGATCTGGCCTGTGAGCGATATGTGCTGAGCAAAGGCAAGCTCCAGGTGGAGCTGCTGTGCAACCTGGATCAGGTGGCCCCCGCGGGGGCGGTGGTGCTGGTGTCCTATCCCCGGATCACCGGCGCCACGGGCCTTCCCGCCCGGGTGTGGGCCATTACCAGGTAACGAGGCCGCCGTGCCCCGGCACGCCCCTGCTGGGCGGGCCGGGGCCTTTTTTCGTCTTGCGGCGGGACGGGCGGCGGTGGTATACTGGCGAAAAGCGGGAGAGGAGGCGGCCAAGTGGAACAGTATGAGATCCGGCCCGGCGGGGCGCTGCGGCGGACGGAGAGGCCCGGGGAGGGAGTTTGCCTGGTGCGGATGACGGAGGCGGAGTTTGCCGCCCTTGCCGAGCGAATGCCCCACAAGCGGCGGTTGGAGCGGAGCCTGGAGACGGTGCGCTACTGCAAGGCGGAGTCCTTTGGGGACAATGCCCAGGGGGTGCTGTGGCTGCCGGGCCGGGGAGGGGAGACGCCCCTCACCTTCGGCTTCTACCTGTGGCGGCAGGAGCTGCTGCTCATCGGCGGCGGCGAGGCTCTGGAACGGCGGCTGGAGGACCTGCGGGACACACTGCCCGGGGACGGCTCCCCACGACATCTGCTGCTGGTGCTGCTGGAACACCTCATCGGCGAGGACCTCCCCTATCTCCAGGAGGTGGAGGAGCGGCTGGAGGACATTGAGGAGGGGCTTTTGCAGAAGGTGCCGGAGCACTTTTACCAAACGGTCATCGGCCAGGGGAAGGAGCTGTCTGCCCTTCACGCCTACTACGAGCAACTCATCGACATGGGCGACCACCTCGGGGAGGAGGCCGCCGGGGAGGAGGCCCGGTTCTGGCAGCTGTTTACCAACCGGGCGGAGCGGCTGCACAACCATGTGGAGATGCTGCGGGAGTATCTGCTGCAGATCCGGGAGTTGTACCAGACCCAGATCGACGTCCAGCAAAACCGGGTGATGACCATTCTCACGGTGGTGACCACCCTCTTTCTGCCCTTGTCTCTCATCGCCGGGTGGTACGGCATGAACTTCCCCAACATCCCCATCCTCCACTGGCGCTATGGCTACGCCGCTGTTGCGGCGGTGAGCGCCGGGATTGTGGCGGCGGAGATCCTCTATTTCAAACGAAAGAAAATGTTGTAAGGAGCGAACAGACAGATGGCAAAGGATACCAATGTTTCCCTGCGCAATCAGGTCATGTACTGCGTCTATGTGCGAAACCACACGGAGGAGGGAACCTTTCGAGCCCTCATGGCGGACCTGCCCCGCATCAAGTCCCTGGGGACCGACGTGATTTGGCTTATGCCCATTCACCCCATCGGGGTGGCGGGGAAAAAGGGGAGCCTGGGCTGCCCTTACGCCGTGCGGGACTACCGGGCGGTGAACCCGGCCTACGGCACCATGGAGGACTTCCGCTGCCTGGTGGAGGAGATCCACCGGCTGGGCATGCGGTGCATCATCGACGTGGTGTACAACCATACCGCTCCGGACTCCTGGTTGGCGGAGCACCACCCGGAGTGGTTTTTCCGCCGCCCGGACGGGTCCCTCGGCAACCGGGTGGCGGACTGGTCCGACGTGGTGGATCTGGACTATGGCAACCGGGCGCTGTGGGACTACCAGATCGAGACCCTCTGCCTGTGGGCGGAACTGGTGGACGGCTTCCGCTGCGACGCGGCCTCCATGGTGCCGGTGGACTTCTGGCGGGAGGCCCGGGCGGCCTGCGCCCGGGTGAAGGGGGACCTTCTGTGGCTGGCGGAGTCGGTTCACGCCGACTTTGTCCGGGAGCTGCGGAGCCTGGGGGTGCCCTGCTGGTCCGACGGGGAGCTGTACCCGGTGTTCGATGTGACCTACGATTACGACATCTGGGCGTGGTATGAGGGCTATCTCCGGGGGGAGGTACCCCTTTCCACCTATGTAGACATTCTCCGGCTCCAGGACGGACTGTATCCCGACAACTATGTGAAGCTTCGGTGCCTGGAGAACCACGACCGAACCCGAATCGCAAAGCTGGTGAGGGACAGACGGCGGCTGGAGAATCTTACCGCCTTCCAGCTGTTCCAGAAGGGCATGGCCCTGGTATACGCCGGGCAGGAGTGGGCCAACGTCCACACCCCCAGCCTCTTTGAGAAGGACGTGGTGGACCGGGAGACGGGGACGGATTTGTCGCCCCTGCTCCGGCGGCTGGCGGAGATCAAGAGGGATGAGGTCCCGGCTCTGGGCAGCTGGGAGCTGTCGGCGGCGGAGGGGCTGGTGTACGGCCGCTACCGCCTGGGGGACCGGCTCCTCTGCGGTATTTTCTGCCTGGAGGGGGAGGGGGGCCGCGCTGCCGTGGAGCTCCCCGACGGGGAATACCCGGAGCTCCTTGGGGGCGGCACGGTGACGGTGTCCGGCGGCGGAGTTGTCTGTGAAGGGCAGCCTCTCATTTTCCGGGGAACGCGATAAAAAAAGAGGGCCGTCAGGGATCGTTCCCTGACGGCCCTCTCCTTGCCGCTCCATTCCGTCGCTCCTATTGTTCTGCGAGGCGGGCGAGGGTTTCCCGGTCGTCCACGTCCAGCAGCTCCTCCTCCGTCGCCTCCAGGGTCAGAAGATCCTCCGGGTGGGACCGGATCACCCTGCCGCCTCCGGTGTCTCCTTCCAGCTGCAGAAGCTCTCGGAAAAAGCGGTGGGGAAAGAGACAGGGGTTGCCCCGGATGCCCCGGAAGCTGAGCCCCACAATCCGGTCCGGGTGTGCCCGCCACAGCTCGGTCAGGGCCGCCACCGTCTCCCGCCGGAGCCGGGGCTGGTCCGCCACCTGGAAGAGGACCCCGTCCATATCCAAAAGCCGCTCCAGCCCCAGCCGCACGGTGCGGCTGAGTCCCTCCTCCGGCCGGTCATTCTCCACAGCCTCAAAGCCCCGCTTTGCCGCCTGCTCCAGAACGGTCCCCCGGCCTACCACGACCACACGGCAAAATTCCTCCGCCGGTACCGCCTCCAGCGCCCGCTCCAGCAGGGTTTCCCCCTCCAGCACGGCTCCCAGCTTGTCCCCACCGAACCGCCGGGACTGTCCCGCCGCCATCACCACACAGCCGATCCGCAGCGCCTTCTGCTCCATCCCATCGCCCCCTTTTTCTGTAGTATACCCAATCTTTCCGCCCTTGACAACGGTCCTTCCGATGTTCTGAAAATAATACTACGATCCACACTATTCTTCTGTACACCTAAAAATTTTTGTGCTATAATAACAACAACAAAACGGAAAGAGCGGCAATTCTTGCCTAAAACCACAACCCCTCACATACTCAGCGAAAAGGAGGAGTCGCCATGAGCAAACAGGTCGGCCAGAGCAAGATCCGGGTAGACGCCTTTGACAAGGCCACCGGACGGGCCAAATATACCGACGATCTCTGCGGCCGGGAGGCCCTGGTCACCCATATGGTCCGCTCCACGGTGGCCCATGGCCTTGTGACCGCCGTGGATACGGAGGAGGCCCTGAAGGTTCCCGGTGTGGTGAAGATCTTCACCTGCTTCGACGTGCCGGACATTCCCTTCCCCACCGCAGGACACCCCTGGTCCACGGACCCCGCCCATCAGGACATCGCCGACCGGCTGCTTTTGAACCGGCACGTCCGCTACTACGGGGACGACGTGGCCGTAGTGGTGGCGGAGGACGAGGTGGCCGCCGCCCGGGCGGCAAGGCTTGTGAAGGTGACCTACGAGGAGTACCCCTTTGTGCTGGATGTGCAGAAGGCCATGGAGCCCGGCGCCCCCCAGATCCATGAGGAGTTCCCCGGCAACATCCTGGGCCACACGGAGATCCGCCGGGGCGACTACCAGAAGGCCATTCAGGAGCCGGGGCTCATCAAGGTGGAGGGCTGGTACGACACCCCCACCGTCCAGCACTGCCACATTGAAAACCACGTCTGCACCGCCTATATGGAGGCGGGCCGGGTGGTGGTCACCAGCTCCACCCAGATCCCCCACATTGTCCGCCGTGTCTGCGGACAGGCCCTGGGGATTCCCTGGGGCAAGGTGCGGCTTATCAAGCCCTACATCGGCGGCGGCTTCGGCAACAAGCAGGACGCCCTCTATGAGCCCCTGTGCGCCTGGCTTACCACCCAGCTGGGGGGCCGCCTGGTGAAGATCGACTGCAGCCGGGAGGAGACCTTTGTCAGCAACCGGGTCCGCCACGCCATCCGCACCCACATCATCTCCTGGGTCCGGCCCGACGGCACCTTTGCCGCCCGGAAGATTGAGGCCTTCTCCAACCAGGGGGCCTACGCCTCCCACGGCCACGGCGTCAACGCCAAGGGGGTCAACGCCTTCCCCCAGCTCTACCCCTGTGACAACATCGAGGGGGACGGCTGGACCGTCTATACCAACCTGCCCGCCGCCGGAGCCATGCGGGGCTACGGCATCCCCCAGGCCATGTGGGCCGGGGAGTCCCACCTGGACGACGTGGCAAAGGCCCTGGGCCGGGATCCGGTGGAGTACCGCCGCCAGGTGGTGATGCCGGTGGGCTACAGGGACGCCTTCAGCAAAAATGAGAACTACTTCGACACCTTCAACCAGATCATGGACAAGGGGATGGAGGCCATCGGCTACGCCGAGAAGCGAAAGGCCTATGAAAATCAGACCGGTCCGGTGCGCCGTGGGGTGGGCATGGCCCTCTTCTGGTACAACACCGCCGTCTGGCCCATCTCCCTGGAGAGCAGCTCCTGCCGCATGGTTTTGAACCAGGACGGCTCCATCCAGGTCCAGACCGGCGAGACGGAGATCGGCCAGGGCTGTGACACCGCCTATGCCCAGATGGCCGCCGACGCCGTGGGCATCCCCTTTGAGGACGTCCACATAGTGTCTACCCAGGATACGGACATCACTCCTTTCGGCCTTGGCGCCTACGCCTCCCGCCAGACCTACATCGGCGGCTTCTCCATCCGTCAGACGGGGCAGCTCCTCAAGGAGCGGATCCTTACTTACGCCGTGGAGCTGACCCGCCAGACCCGGGCCAATCTGGACCTCATTGACGGGAAGATCGTCCGCGTCAGCGACGGCCGGGTGCTGATGACCCTGGGGGAGCTTGCCACCGAGGCCCTCTACAGCCTCACCCACAGCGAGCACCTCACCGCCGAGAGCACCTATCAGATCAAGAACAACGCCTACTCCTTCGGCTGCACCTTTGCCGAGGTGGAGGTGGATATCCCCATGTGCAAGGTAAAGTTGCTGAACATTGTCAACGTCCACGACTGCGGCGCCCTCATCAACCCCGCCCTGGCGGAGGCCCAGGTCCACGGCGGCATGTCCATGGCCATCGGCTACGGCCTCAGCGAGGAGCTGAAGTTCGATCCCAAGACCGGGAAGCCTCTGAACAACAACCTGTTGGACTACAAGCTCTCCACCTTTATGGATCACCCCCATCTCCAGGCGGCTTTCGTGGAGAACCCGGAGCCCACCAGTCCCTACGGCACCAAGGCCCTGGGCGAGCCTCCGGCCTGCAGCCCCGCCCCCGCCATCCGAAACGCCGTTTTGCAGGCCACCGGCGTGGCCATGTACAAGGCTCCCATGAGCCCTCAGGCTCTCTTCGCCCGGTTCTGCGAAGAGGGGCTCCTGTGAGAAAGGAGGGACAAGACCATGTATGATTTGAAAGCGCTATATGAGGCCAAGACCGTGGAGGAGGCCGTGGCCCTCCGGTTAGAGCATCCCGAGGCCCAGATTATTGCCGGCGGCACCGACGTGCTGGTCCAGATGCGGGAGGGCAAGCGGGCCGGGAAGGAGCTCATCTCCATCTACGGCATCGACGCCATGCGGGGCGTCTCCCTGGACGGGGAGGAGAACATCCGCATCGGCTCCCTCACCAGCTTCAGCCACATCACCAAGGACCCCATCATTCAAAAGTACATCAACGTGCTGGGGGAGGCGGTGGACACCATCGGCGGTCCCCAGATCCGAAACGCCGGCACCATTGGCGGCAACACCTGCAACGGCGTCACCAGCGCCGACAGTGCCTCCACCCTCTTCGCCTGGGACGCGATCATCGAGCTCACCGGGAAGAACGGCGTCCGGCGGCTGCCCATCCAGGAGTTCTACCTGGGGGCGGGGAAGGTAGACGTCCGTCCCGACGAGATTCAGACCGCCATCCTCATCCCCAAGGCAAGCTACGAGAACTGCTTTGGCCACTATATCAAGTACGCCATGCGCAACGCCATGGATATCGCCACCACCGGCTGCAGCGTCAACGTGGTGCTGAGCGGGGACAAGAAGACCATCGCCAGAGCCCGCATCGGCTACGGCGTGGCGGGCCCCATCCCCATGCGCGCCCCCACCGCCGAGGCGGCGGCTCTCGGAAAGCCCCTGACGGCGGAGACGGTGGACGCTTTTGCCGCGGCGGTGCTGGAGGACATCCACCCCCGTGACAGCTGGCGGGCCGGCAAGGCCTTCCGGCAGCACATCGCCGTGGAGATGGCCCGGCGGTGCCTCATCGAATCCATCAAGCTGGCGGGAGGTGTGATGGCATGAGTACCCAGTTCAAATTGATCCGCTGCACCATCAACGGCAAGGAAGTGGAGAAGATGGTGGACGTGCGGGCGAGCCTCACCGACATGCTCCGCAACGACTTCCGCCTCACCAGCGTGAAGAAGGGCTGCGAGGTGGGGGAGTGCGGCGCCTGCAACGTCATCATCGACGGGGAGTGCTACAACTCCTGCCTGTACCTGGCGGCCTGGGCCGACGGGAAGCACATCCGTACCCTGGAGGGCCTTATGGGGCCGGACGGAGAGCTCAGCGATATCCAGCAGGCTTTCATCGACGAGGCCGCCATCCAGTGCGGCTTCTGCACCCCCGGCTTCATCATGACCGCCGTGGAGATTCTGGAAAGCGGGAAGGAGTACACCGACGACGAGCTTCGAAAGCTCCTCTCCGGCCACCTCTGCCGCTGCACCGGCTATGAGAACATTCTCCGGGCGGTAAAGAAGACCATGCGGAAGCGGCTGGGGAAGGCCTGAGGGCTTTTCCGAAACAAGGGAAACTACACCGGGAGGGCGATGCCCTCCCGGTATTTTTCACAACTTTTCTCCATGTGTCGAAGGATTTTTTGTTGTACCCAGAAAAAGGCTATGGTATAATAGCAAAAAGCACAGGGGACCGGAGGCACATTCCGGTCCCCGTTATAGAAGGGAACACATTGCCGCCCCGGGGGCGGCGATTATGGATCATCAAAAAAACAGGAGGGTTTTTGGCATGAAAAAGCGCATTGGGATTCTGACTTCCGGCGGCGACTGCCCGGGCCTCAACGCCACCATCCGCGGCGCCGCCAAGGCGCTGTACCAGCGGTTCGGCAACGATGTGGAGATCATCGGCATCTCCCACGGCTACTCCGGCCTCATCAACGGGGAGTGGCGGCTGATGGATCAGTCGGAGTTCTCCGGTATCCTCACCATGGGCGGCACCATCCTGGGTACCAAGCGGACCCCCTTCAAGATGATGAAGGTGGTGGAGGAGGACCAGGTGGACAAGGTGGCGGCCATGAAGAAGACCTACAAGGACGCCAAGCTGGACTGCCTGCTCTGCCTGGGCGGCAACGGCACCCACAAGACCGCCAACCTCCTCAGCGAGGAGGGCCTCAACATCATCGGCCTGCCCAAGACCATTGACAACGACATCTACGGCACCGACGTGACCTTCGGCTTCCACACCGCCGTGGACATCGCCACCGAGGTCATCGACCGGATCCACACCACCGCCTCCAGTCACCGCCGCTGCATGGTGATTGAGATCATGGGCAACAAGGCGGGCTGGCTGACCCTCTACGCCGGTATTGCCGGCGGTGCGGATATCATCCTCATCCCGGAGCTGCCCTACAATATTGAGACTGTCTGCGCCGCCATCCAAAAGCGCAACGACCAGGGGAAGACCTTCTCCATTCTGGCGGTGGCGGAGGGCGTCTACGACGTGAAGGAGTCCGCCATGAAGAAGAAGGAGCGGGCGGCCCTCCGGGCGGAGAGCGGCGAGACCACCGCCACCAACCGCATTGCCCGGCAGATTCAGGAGATGACCGGTTTTGAGACCCGGGTCTGCGTTCCCGGCCACATGCAGCGGGGCGGCAGCCCCTCCGCCTACGACCGGGTGCTGGCCACGGAGTTCGGCACCCACGCTGCCAAGCTGGTGGAGGCGGACCACTACGGGGTGGCCGTGGCCATGAAGAACAACATCGTCACCGAGAACCCCCTGAAGGACATTGCCGGAAAGACCAAGCTGGTGCCGGAGACCTGCGACATGCTGATGGTGGCCCGCCGTATGGGCCTGTGCCTGGGCTGACGCCTGTTGGAGCGGAAGAAGCTTTTTGGGCCGCCGTGGAAATTTTTCCACGGCGGCCCTTTTGCGTGCGCTTTTCCGGATGAGGGAGAAAAAACCAGCGCGGCTCATGCCGCGCTGGTTTTGGGTTGAAGCAAGCCCTTCAGGAGAGAGAGCCGAAGTACTGGTCGTAGAGGGCGTCGGCCTCCCGCCGCAGGGCGGCGCAGTAGCCGTCATAGGCCTCCAGAAGAGCACGGCCCTCCGCCGTCAGCACCGCGCCGCCGCCGTGACGGCCGCCGGTGGTGGAGTCCAGCAGCTTGAAGCCCAGCTCCCGCTCCGCGTTTTTCACAATGGTCCAGGCCTTGGAGTAGGCCATGCTCATATCCATGGCCGCCGAGCGCAGGGAGTGGAGCTGGTTTACCCGGTGGAGAAGGGCAGCCACCCCGGGGCCAAAGCACTTCTCGTCGGTGAACAGCCGCACAGACAGCACGATCTTCAGCCTTCGGTCCATGAGGTCTCCTTTCCTGTGGAAGGTGAAAGCGGATTATTTCTTCAGTGTGTCCACCCAGGCGCCGTACTTCTTCAGGTTCTCGTCCCGCTGGGCCATGTCGTCGCCCTTGGTGAGGACGTAGACCTTTACCTTGGGCTCGGTGCCGGAGGGACGGACGATGAGGGAGGTGCCGTCGGCCATTTCAAAGCGCAGCACGTTGGAGCCGCTGAGCTCCATAGCGCTCTTCTCGCCGGTGGCGCAGTCCACCACGGTGCCGTCGCTGTAGTCCTTGAACTGGGCCACCTTCACCCCGGCGATCTCCGCCGGCGGAGTCTCCCGCAGGCCCTTCATCAGCTTGGCCATGTCCGCAAGGCCCTCCAGGCCGGGCATCACCAGATTGAAGGTCTTCTCGCCGTAGCAGCCGAACTTCTCATAGAGCTTCTTCAGAGCGTCCAGCACGGTCATGCCCCGGGCGGCGTAGTAGGCGGCCATCTCCGCCAGCAGAAGGGAGGCGGTGACAGCGTCCTTGTCCCGGACGTAGTCGCCCACCATGTAGCCGTAGCTCTCCTCGAAGGAGAAGACCACCTTGCCCTCGCCGGTTTCCTCCAGCTGGTTCTTCTTCTCCGCCAGGAACTTGAAGCCGGTGAAGGTGTCGTAGCACTTGGCGCCGTAGCTCTCCGCCACGGCCTTGGCCATGTTGGTGGAGACGATGGACTTCAGGGCCACCGCATTCTTCGGCAGCTTGCCGGTGCGCTCCATGGCGCCCAGCAGGTAGTCCAGCAGCAAAACGCCGGTCTGGTTGCCGGTGACCACCTGGTACTCGCCCTGGGGATCCCGGACCATGATGCCCACCCGGTCGCTGTCCGGGTCGGTGCCCACGATGAAGCTGACGTCATTTTTCTTGGCCAGCTCCACCGCCAGATAGAAGCCCTCCGGATTCTCCGGGTTGGGGGAGACCACGGTGGGGAAGTTTCCGTCAATGACCATCTGCTCCGGGACGCAGAGGATGTGCTTCATGCCCGCCCGCTTCAGGGCCTCGGGCACCAGCTTGTGGCCGCAGCCGTGGAAGGGGGTGTACACCAGCTTGAAGGTGTCGGCCACGGCGGGGATGGCGTCGGGGTCGGTGACCATGGCCATGACCTCCTTGAGGAAGGCCTCGTCGGTCTCTTCACCGATGACCTCGATGAGACCCTGGGCCACGGCTTCGTCATAGTCCATCCGCTTGATGCCGGTAAAGATGTCGATCTTGGTCAGCTCGTCGGCGATGGCGGAGGCGTGGTGGGGGGGCAGCTGGGCGCCGTCCTCCCAGTAGACCTTGTAGCCGTTGTACTCCTTGGGGTTATGGCTGGCGGTGACGTTGATGCCCGCCTGGCAGCCGTAGTAGCGGACGGCAAAGCTCAGCTCGGGGGTGGGGCGCAGGGCGTCAAAGATCCGCACGTGGATGCCGTTGGCGGCGCAGACCTCGGCGGCGGCCTTGGAGAAGGCCTCGCCGTTGAGGCGGCAGTCCATGGCGATGGCCACGCCCCGGCGCTTGGCCTCCTCGCCCTCGGCGCAGATCACGTTGGCGAAGGCCTGAGTGGCGTGGCGCACCACGTAGATGTTCATGTGGTGCAATCCCATCTTCATGGTGCCCCGCAGTCCGGCGGTGCCGAACTCCAGGGGGCCGTAGAACCGGCTCTCAATCTCCTTGGAATCGCCGGCAATGTCCTTCAGCTCCTGAAGCTCCGCCTCGGTGAGAGCGCCGCTGCTGAGCCACTTCTGGTATTCCTTCATGTAGTCCATATCCAAAAACTCCTCCTTCATAATGTGGGGAATATACGCGCAAGATCAAAAGACCGCCTGGACCAGCAGCATGTACACGGCGGTGCTGCCGGCGATGCTGAGAAGGGTGTTGCGCCGCCACACGTGGAGCCCCACGCAGACAGCCACGGCAATGGCCTCCGGCGCGCCGTAGGGGGCGGCGGTGAGGCTTACGCTGCGGAGACAGTAGACCACCAGCATCCCCATGACGGCGCAGGGGAGGGCTCGTCCCAGCTCTAAAATCAGCTGGGGGGGCTCCCGCTTCCCGCCGAAGAGCAGGAAGGGCAGCAGCCGGGTCAAAAGGGTGACGGCGGTGATGACGGCCACCAGGGCCAGGGAGTGGAGGGTGTTCATGCCTGGGCCTCCTGTTCCCCCAGCCGCCGCCGGAACACCGTCAGCAGCAGGGCAATGCCCGCCATGGCGGGGATAAGGAAGCGGTCGGGCCCGAAGGCAAGGAGGCTCAGCAGGGAGACGCCGATGCCGATGAGGGCGCTGAGGTGGTTTTTCCGGGTGAGCCACTGCTCGGTGAAGATCACCACGAACAGGGCGGTCATGGCGAAGTCGATGCCGGTGGTGTCAAAGGGGATCACCTGGCCCAGAAGGCCGCCGATGACGCTGCCCGCCAGCCAGTAGCTCTGGTCTAAAAGGGAGATCCAGAAGTAGAAGGCGGCGGAGGACACCCCCTCGGGGGGCTTGGCGGAGCAGACCAGGGAGTAGGTCTCGTCAGTGAGACCGTGGATGAGATAGGCCTTCCGGCCCCCGCGGATGGGGCGGTACTGTTCCAGCATGGACAGGCCGTAGAAGAGGTGGCGGGCGTTGAGGATCAGGGTCATGAGGGCGGCGGAGAGGAGGGAGGCCCCTGCGCTGAGGAGGTCCACCGCCACATACTGCATGGAGCCGGCGTAAATGGTGAGGCTCATGAGTCCCGCCCACCAGAAGCCGAAGCCCTTGCTCTCCAGCAGAATGCCGAAGCCCATGCCCAGAACCAGATAGCCCGCCATCACCGGCACCGTCAGGGGGAAGGCCGCGCGGATGGCGTTTCTGTTCACGTATGGATGGTTCTCTTTCTGATGAAATCACGAAAAACGTCGAAGACATGCTTCGATGAATGTCGTCCTGATACTATATTGTACCAAGTCTTGGCCTGGGGTTCAAGAGGAAAAGACAAAAAGCCGGCGGAAAGTCAGGGGACCTTCCGCCGGGGTGCATTCACTTGTGATAGCGGCTGCCCTCCTGGATCTGGTAAGCCCGGTAGATCTGCTCCAGCAGCATCACCCGGGCCAGATGGTGGGGGAAGGTCATGGGGGACATGCTCAGCCGCAGTGCCGCCTGCTCCTTCAAAGAGGAGTGGAGCCCCACGCTGCCGCCGATGAGGAAGACCAGGTGGCTGCCGCCGCCCCCGGCCCACCGGCCCATTTGCTCCGCCAGGGCCTCGCTGGACATGGGTTTCCCTTCAATGCACAGGGCAATGAGGACCGCCCCGGCAGGGAGCTTTCCCCGGATGGCCTCCGCTTCCCGGCGGAGAGCCTGGTCCATCTGGGCAGGGGAAGGGTCCTCCGGCAGCCGCTGCTCCGGCAGCTCCAGGATCTCCAGCTTGCAGCAGCGCTGCAGCCGCTTCTGGTACTCTGCCGCCGCCTCCGTGTAGAACCGTTCCTTCAGCTTCCCCACACACAGAATGGTTATCCTCTGCACGCCGCCGCCTCCCTTCCGCTGTGGACCGGGCTGAGACCGGCCCGGGGGGCCACCGACAGAAGTCCGCGGTAGTCCGTCCCTCGGAGGGCGGTTCCCACGGCGTTCAGAGCCATCTGGGGGGTGTTGTTCTCCTGACTCAGGTGGGCCAGGATGATGTCGCCGGTGCCCTGGAGGGCCGCCTCACGGGCAAAGGCCGCGGCGGCGTCGTTGCTGAGGTGGCCGTAGGCCCCCAGCACCCGGTCCTTTAAGTAGTAGGGGTAGGGGCCGGACCGGAGAGTCTCCACGTCGTGATTGGCCTCCAGAAAGAGAATGTCCGTGCCCAGAAGGCACTCCGCCTGGGGCGGGATCACGCCGGTGTCGGTGAGGTACCCCAGAGAGCAGCCGTCCCAGTCAAAGCGAAAGCCGGTGGAGCCGGGGATGTCGTGGCTGGTAGGGACGGAGGTGAGGAGGCAGCCCGCTATCTCCGCCTGTCCCCCCAGGGGGAAGGGCCGCAGCCGTCCCTCCAGTCCCGCCATGCGGTAGCACAGCTGCCGCCCCGTCTCCTCCGAGCAGAGGATGGGGGCGTCACACCGCTTGAGGAGAGTGGCGAGACCGGCGGTGTGGTCGTTGTGGGCGTGGGTGATGACCACGGCGGTGAGGTCCGCCAGGGAGACCCCCAGCTCCTCCAACCCCTTTCGGAGCCGCAGGCAGCTGATACCGGCGTCGATGAGAAAACAGGTCTCTCCGCAGGAGAGCAGGGCGGCGTTGCCGGCGGAGGAGCTGGCCAGAGTCTGAAAGCGCATAGGGAACCTCACCATTCAAATAAGATCAAAGGAACCGGGCGGAACCTGTCCGGTGGGCGGATAGAAAAGGGCGCAAAAACCACGCCCCTTTTCCAAAAAAGGGACGCGGCAAAACGCGATGGAAACGGCTCAGCCGGCGCTGAGCACCTCGTCCTCGTCGGGCACCTCCACAGAGGTGATGTTGCCCCCCAGCTTGCGGAATTTCTCGATGACGCTCTCATAGCCCCGCTCGATGTACTGCACACCGGTGATCTCACTGGTGCCGTAGGCGGCCAGAGCGGCGATGATCATGGCGGCGCCTGCCCGCAGGTCGCAGGCCTCAATCTGGGCCCCGGAGAGGTGGTCTACCCCCTCGATGATAGCCAGATTTCCGTCCACCTGGATCTGAGCGCCCATGCGCTTGAACTCGTCGGTATAGCGGAAGCGGCTGCTCCACACGCTCTCGGTGATGATGCTGGTGCCGTGGGCCAGGCACAGCGCCGCAGCCAGCTGGGGCTGCATGTCGGTGGGGAAGCCGGGATAGGGCATGGTTTTGATGTTGGTCTTGGTGAGAGGGCCGATGCGGCGGACCAGGAGACTGTCCTCAATCTCCTCCACCTCCACCCCCATCTCCAGGAGCTTGGCGGTGATGCAGTCCATGTGCTTGGGAATAATGTTGCACACCTTGATCTGGCCCCCACAGGCGGCCACCGCCGCCATATAGGTGCCCGCCTCGATCTGGTCGGGGATGATGGAGTAGGTGCCGCCGTGGAGCCGCTCCACGCCGCGGATCTTGATGATGTCGGTGCCGGCGCCCCGGATGTTGGCGCCCATGGAGTTGAGGAAGTTGGCCACGTCCACAATGTGGGGCTCCTTGGCCACATTCTCAATCACGGTGTTGCCCTCCGCCAGGGCGGCGGCCAGCATGATGTTGATGGTGGCGCCCACGGAGACCTTGTCCAGGAAGATATTGGCCCCCTTCAGCCGACCCGTCTCTCCGGCCCGGGCGTTGATAAAGCCGCTCTGGACCTCCACATGGGCCCCCAGAGCATGGAAGCCCTTCAGATGCTGGTCGATGGGGCGGGTGCCGCCGAAGTCGCAGCCCCCGGGCAGCGCCACGTCTGCCAGACCAAACCGGCCCAGCAGGGCGCCGATGAGGTAGTAGCTGGCCCGGCAGCGGCGGGCGGAGTCGTAGGGCACCCGGGCGTTGTGGGCCGTGGAGCAGTCGATCTCCACGGTGCTCTTGTTGAGAAAACGGATATTGGCGCCCATGTCCTGGAGAATGGACAGGAGCAGGGTTACATCGCTGATCTGGGGAATATTCTCGATCCGGCACACGCCGTCAACCATCAAAGCGGCGGGAATAATCGCCACCGCGGCATTTTTCGCGCCGCTGATGTGGACCTCGCCAAAGAGCGGATTTCCGCCCTCCACAATATACTTTGTCAAAAGAACACGCTCCTTATATACTCAAGCAGGACAGTACGCCACACAGTCAGTCTGTCCTGAGAAAACGGCAACATACATCCTTCCCACAGGAAGGAGGGAGACATAATCTGGAATTATGCCAAGGATAGTATATCAAATATTCCCGCAAAATCAATAATCAATTGAAAAAAACAAACCATGTTTTTTTCGGAGAATTGGTGCATTTTTGGGGAAAGTGCGCCTATGCCCGCTGTACTTCCCCAGTGGCGCAGTCGACATAATACAGGTAAGTGTCCGTCTCAATCTGCCACTGAGGGGACAACTGGAAGGCGCTGGGACTGGGTGTCTGGAGCGCATAGACGCACTGGACGGAGGTGACGGCATTGCACACCGCGCCGGATTCGCTGCGGTAGCCGAGAAAACGATTCAGGGCGTCGGCGGCGGTAAAAGCGGGCTGGGGAAGGGCAGTGGTAACGGCGGTGGACACCCAGGTGCCGGAGGCGGAGATCAGCTTCCCGTCGGAGAAGTGGAGGGAGACGGTGCAGTTATACACGTCGCTGCCCGCCGCCTGCCGCACCGCCTGAAAGGTGCCGCTGCCTTTGGAGAGGGCGGAGGACAGGGTTCGATAGCCGAAGGTTTCCAGAAACTCCTCGCAGAAGGCCTCCGGATCCTTGACACTGGGAGGAATGGAGGGGGCAAAGTCAAAGGCGCCGCTGCTGCGGAACTGGACAGTGCCGTGGATGCCGGTGTAGGTGTAGATGCCGCCGCCCTGATCCTCCTCCTCCACCGCCTGATCCAGCAGGAACGCGGCCAGGGAGCCCTCCTCGTTGAGATTGCGGGAGGCGGTCATAGGGGTGAGAGAGGGAGCACCGGTCTCCAGCTCCTCGGGCAGAGAGATGCCGTTGTTCTCATAGAGGCGGACCAGCTGCTGCTCCAGAGCAAGAGCGGTGTGGCGCTGCTGCAGGCGCAGATGGACAATAAGGCCCAGAAGAAAGAGATTCAGCAGCAGCAAAATCAGAATCACAATGTTTTTCAGCCGGTAGGTTTCCACAGACGAAGCTCCTTTCTCACTCCCGTGTCAGCCATGTGGGATGCAGCTGGTCGCTTCCCTGGTCCACATACCCCGCCGTGAGGAAGCCTCCCTCGTAGGAGGAGGCCATGGCCACCGCCTGCTCCAGAGGCAGCAGGGGATAGAGGGTCTCCTGAGCGGTATACTGCCGGAAACGGCAGTGAAAGGCGGTGATGGCGGTACCGGTGATCTCCACGGACACAGCGCTCTCCCCGTCGGCAAAATACACGGGGATGCCGCCGTACTGGTAGTCCAGCGTGACAAGGAAACCGTCCTCCGTCTCGGTGATGCCGGACAGCCACAGGGATTCCGCGTCAATTCCGGCGTAGGACAACAGCGTTTCCGCCAGCTGCAGGGCGGACAGGGCCGCCTCCGTCTGGGTAGGCGTCTCCCCCTCGGCGGTCACCTGGTAGAGTGCGCTGACCGGTTCGGTTCCGCCGGTATAGAAGACGGTGCCGTCGGTCTGGACCCCCAGGGTCCGGGGGTACTCTACCACCATCTCCGTACCGTTGGAGAGGGGGTAGCGGGAGTTGGTGTGGGGGTTGAAATCCAACAGGGCCAGCAGGTCGTCGGTGGACTGGGTCCCCACCGGAGAGACGGCCTGGAGAAGCGGCGCCTGAATGCGCTGGCCCACCAGAAGGGTGTAGGGAGACAGGGCGGCGTAGTCCTCCCCGGCCTCGAAGGCAAAGAGGGCGTCGTTGCTCTCGAAGGCTCCCAGCACCTGGGCCAGGGCGGAGAGATCCAGAGCGGTGTCATAACGTCGGATGGCGCCCTGACCATCCCACAGGTAGAGGCTGACAGAGGCGTCACCGTCGTCGGCAATGAGGCAATAGCGGGCGCTGCCGCCGGGATCAAAGTCTGCCTGCAGCCGTCCGGAGAGAAGGGACACCGGAAGAGACAGCAGAAAATCGAAACACACCCCTCGTCTGGTCACAAGGCCACGGAAAAGATCGGCGGAGAGAGTTTCGCCGCCGCCGGCAGAACCAAGAGCCTCGCGAAGCAGCGTCAGGGCTCCGTCCACTCCGGCGGCGGAGGAGGAGGCCAGCAGGCTTCCATAGCGGCCGTACTCCCCGGTGACCACCAGGTTCATGGGGGCGGAGAGGGAGGAGAGGCCGGAGGCCTGGGCACCCTCCGTGCCGCCTGGGGAGATGGTATCGCTGAACTGGGCGGAAAGGGAGGAGAGGGTGCCGTCCAGTCCCATCTCGAAGGAGACCACCTGACCCAGCAGGGCCAGAGCGGAGAGACTGAGGGCGGTAATGGCCAGATTCTGCCGCAGGCGGGTGTGTTTACCCCTCATGGCCGACCTCCTCCGGGCGTCCGTCCTGTCGGATGGGCAGCACAATGCGCACGGTGGTGCCGGGGCCCTGGTGCTCCGTCAGGCCGATGGTACCGCCGTGGCGCTGCACGATCTCCCGGGCAATGGAGAGCCCCAGACCGGTGCCGCCGCTCTCCCGGCTGCGCGCCTTGTCCACCCGGTAGAAGCGGTCAAAGATCCGGTTCCAGTCGCTCTTGGGGATGCCGATGCCGTTGTCGGACACCTCCATCCATACCTTGTCCCCGGCGGTACCGGCGCTGACCCGGATTTCTCCGCCGTCGGGGGTGTACTTGATGGCGTTGCCGATGACGTTCATCATCACCTGCTCCAACCGGTCCCGGTCACCGGAGATCATGGGAAGATCACGGTGGACAAAGGCCCGGCAGAGGGTGTGGCGGTGGCGCTGGGCCTCCAGATCCACCGCCCGGCACACGTTCTCGATGGCGTCGCCGAAGTGGAAGCGGGTCATCTTCAGCTCCGCCCGGCCGGACTCCAGCCGGCTGAGGGTGAGAAGATCCTGAACAATGTGGGTCATGCGGTCGGTCTCCCCGATGATAATGTCAAGGAAGCTGTTGGCGGTATCCTTGGGGATGTCGTCGCTGTCCCGGAGGGTCTCGGCGTAGCTGCGGACGTTGGTGAGGGGGGTGCGCAGCTCGTGGGACACATTGGCTACAAACTCCTTGCGCATCTCCTCGTTTTTCCGCTGGGCGGTGACGTCGTGGAGCACGGTGAGAACCCCCGGCCCTCCCTCCTGGGCGAAGGGGGCGAAGTAGACCTCCAGGAACTTGCCGTGGATGTGGAGCTCCGCCTCCTTGTAATTGGGCCGCTGGAGCTGCACCAGCTCCTCCAGGGGGTAGAGGGCTCCGAAGAGACTCTGGTAGTCCATGATTTCCACGTCGTTTTCCAGCATGTCGCTGGCGGCGGGGTTGCAGTGGACGATGGAGCCGTCGGCAGCGAAGGCTACCACGCCGTCGGTCATGTGGAGGAAGAGGGTGTCCAGCTTGTTGCGCTCATTTTCCACGGTGTGGAGGGTCTCCTCCAGAACCGAGGCCATCTCATTGAAGGTGGTGGTGAGCACGCCGATTTCGTCGCTGGACTCCACCTGGATGGCGTTGCCAAAGTCCCCGGCGGCCACCCGCTCGGCGCCCTCAGTGAGCTTCTCAATGGGGTTGATCATGGTCTTGCTGAGGAGGAAGCTCAGAAGGACGGAGATGAGGAGGCCCACCAGCAGGGCCTGGACGATGATGAGGAAGAGCTGGCTATTGAGCTGGCTGACGGTCTCCCGGTTGTCGTAGATATAGATGATGAAGAAGTTGTCGCCTCCCTGGATGGGGTAGGCCAGATCCATATAGCTGGCGGTGATGTCGCTGCTGTCCCCCACCTGGCCGTTGCGGGCGGCCAGAATATTGGTGGTGACGGCAAGCTGCTTTCCGCCCTCCTCGTCGGAGCCGGTGAGGAATTCCCCGGTGACGCCGTCCAGAATGTAGTAGTTGCGGGTGAGATAGTCGATGCCCAGGGCGCCGGCGTTGCCCTCCAGAATGCCCCGCACCTGCTCCAGGCCGTCCTCCTGGGCGGCCTCGGAGCGGAGGTTGCGTAAAAAGGCCTCGTTGTCCGCCCCGAAGATGTTTGCCATCTGCTGGTAGAATTCGTCCACATAGAAGCTGGTGACGCTGGTCATGAGGAAAGCCCCCACGATGGTCATGAGGGAGGTGATCAGCAGCAGCATGATGAGCATCAGCTTGATATGGAGGCTGCGAAACATGGCAAGCTCCTCTCTCCCGGCGACTCAGGCCTGGTCCGCAAAATAATAGCCCATCCCCCGGCGGGTGAGAATGTAGGCCGGGGAGGCGGGGTCGTCCTCAATTTTTTCCCGAAGCCGCCGCACCGTCACATCCACGGTGCGCACGTCGTCCCCCACATAGCCGTAGTTCCACACCTGCTCCATCAGGTCGATGCGGCTATACACCTTTCCGGGGTGGCTGGCCAGGAAGGTCAGCAGCTCATACTCCCGTTGGGTGAGGTCGATCACCTTGCCGCCCTTGGTCACCTGATAGGTCTCGGTGTTCACCACCAGACCGCTGCCGGTGTCCATGGTGCTGGCGGCGGTGTCCATCTTCATGGAGGTACGGCGGATGTTGGCCTTCACCCGGGCCATCAGCTCCCGCATGGAGAAGGGCTTGGTGATGTAGTCGTCGGCCCCGAT